>CAVIRL010000229.1:0-2036 GCA_963645005.1 Prevotella sp. P5-108 | reverse complement strand
GCAGAGAAGCAGAACAATAACACTGCAAACAACAGCAGGAAGAACACCCAGGACACCTATACCGAGGGCGGCTCCCGCGTTGTAACCGCCGGATCCAGCAGATACTAAACCACGAAAAAGGAACATCAGCAGGGAATATTTTCCCCAGTGGTGTTCCTTTTCTATTCCTGCTCCGTATCACCGTGATTCTGATCTGCTCCGGCAGAAAAAACGAGAGTCCGGCCTTTCTCCCCTCGGCCAGACTCTCGTTTTTCATTTTGCTTTATTTATCTGCAAATACTCCCTATATTTCCAGATTCGGATGTTTCAAGGCTCCCTTATGCCTCCACATCCTTCTTCAATATTCCCATGATCACGCATCCCACAACGGAGCCGATCACTACGGCCGCCAGATACATAAACGGATTGCCGATCGTCGGCAGGACAAACATACCGCCATGAGGTGCCCGCAGGGTACATCCGAATGCCATGGACAGACCGCCTGCCACTGCTGCGCCGATGGCGCAGGACGGAATCACGCGGAGGGGGTCCTGTGCCGCAAACGGAATAGCTCCCTCGGTGATAAAGGAAAGTCCCATCACATAGTTTACAAGACCGGACTGGCGCTCCTTCTCCGTGAATTTTTTCTTAAAGAAGGTGGTGCACAGCGCAATAGCGATGGGCGGAACCATGCCGCCTGCCATAACCGATGCCATAACCTCAAAGTTGCCCTCCGCCAGCTGCGCCGTACCAAATACATAAGCTGCCTTGTTGAAGGGGCCGCCCATGTCGATGGACATCATGCCGCCCAGTATCATGCCAAGCACAATGCGGCTGGTTCCTCCCATTCCGTTTAAAAAGGCGGTCAGTGCATTGTTGATCATACCCATGTACGGGTTGATGAAGGTAGTCACCACGGCTGCCAGGAAAATGCCGATTACCGGATACAGAAGCACCGGCTTGATACCCTCCAGGGACTTCGGCAGCTTTGAAAACAGCTTTTTTAATCCAAGCACCAGATAACCGGCTGCAAAGCCTGCAAACAGCGCACCCAGGAATCCGGCGTTCACATCACCGCCCGCAGGGTTTGCGAAGGTACATCCCATCTTTGCCACCAGACCGGCTACCAGACCGACCGCAAGACCGGGACGATCCGCAATGCTCATGGCAATAAAACCGGCAAGGATCGGAAGCATCATGCCGAAGGCCTGCTCACCGATGGTCTTTAAGTATGCAGCCAGCGGCGTGTTCTTACCAAAATTAGACGGATCAATGGAATAATCATCGAGCAGGAAAGCCAGGGCGATCAGGATACCGCCGCCAATGACAAAGGGAAGCATGTGGGATACGCCATTCATCAGGTGCTTGTAGATGGTGCGTCCGACGCTGTCCTTTCCCTCCTCAGAAGCGCTGCTCTCACTGCCATCCTCCTGGTGGTGATAAACCGGAACGCTGCCGCTCACCGCGCGGTTGATCAGTTCTTCTGCCTTATGGATACCATCTGCCACCGGAACCTGAATCACCGGTTTTCCGTTAAAACGCGCCATGCCGACATTCTTGTCCGCTGCCACGATGATGGCCTCAGCCGCCTCGATCTCTGCTTTGGTCAGCACATTCTGGGCGCCGCCGGAACCATCCGTCTCTACCTTAATGGAAATCCCCAGCTTCTTCGCCATGTTTTCCAGGCTCTCCGCCGCCATGTAAGTGTGGGCGATGCCGGTCGGGCAGGCAGTAACAGCCAGAACGCGGTAACCAGTATTTGCGCGGTCATCTGATTTCGTCGGAACATCTGCCTCTGATTTCGCTTCGCCGGAATCTTCCGCCTTTGCTCCTCTCTCCGCTTTTTCCTCCGCTCCAAATCTTGCGGTCTCCGCGTCATCAATCACCTTCAAAAATGCTTCCTTGGACTCTGCCTTCATCAGCCCATCCATAAACTCCGGATTCATAAGCAGAGTGGACAGTCTGGAAAGCGCCTCCAGATGCACATCCGCGCCCTCCGCCGGTGCCGCGATCATAAACAGGATGTTGGCCAAAGAACCGTCAAAGGCCTCATAATC
>CAVIRL010000228.1:0-2077 GCA_963645005.1 Prevotella sp. P5-108 | reverse complement strand
ACTGTTCAGTACCTTCACAGTCACGGGCAAAAATCCATTGAAAATTGCCTACGGTAATGGGATTTTTGCCTGCCAGCCCATGTTTTCTTACGGTCAGTGCAGCAAGTGCGCAGACCTACTGAACAGTCACGTCTGTCGTTCTTACCCGGGAATCGAAATGATGCGTCCCAGTTCTGCCATGGTCCGGTGGGAAATGGAGATGACAGTGCGGTCCGCAGACACCTGTTTCAGTGCCTTTAAAACGGCCTGCTCCGTCTCCGCATCCAGGTTCGCCGTAATCTCGTCCAGCAAAAGCAGATCCGGGTCCGCTGCCGCCGCCCGGGCAATGGACAGAAGCTGCCACTGTCCCTGGGAAAACAGCTCCGGCGTACACTCCGTATCGTAACCATGCTCCAATTGCGTAATGGTCTCATCCAGCCCGGTCAGAACTGCAGCCTTTTTCACAGCTTCCATGGAAATATCCGGATCAAACAGCGTGATCTGATCCCGGACCGTGCCCGGAACCCGGTGGAAGGACTGCTCCACATAGCCGAACAGCTTTCTCCGTTCTTCATCCCGAATTTCCGAGACAGGTCTGCCCTGCACCAGAACCTGTCCCTCTTTAGGTTGGTAGAGACCAAGAAGCAGCTTTAAGATGGTGCTCTTTCCGGCACCGGTCCTGCCGGAGAGCGTAACCTGCTCCCCCTTCTGCACCTGGAAGCTTAAGTGGTTCAGGACTGTGTGCTCGTCGTAGCCGAAGGTGACATCGCAAAATTCAATGACCGAAGCTGCTGCCTCATGCATGGCTCTGGCGTTTCCAGACGCCAGGCCAGACCTCTCCTCCTGTCCCAGAAATTCATTGATCCGCTTTACACCTGCAATGGCAGACTGGATCGTCTGGATTTCCATACCCAGGCTTTCCACCGGAGTGAATATCTGGGAAATATAGTTCATAACAGCCACCGCGGTTCCTGCCGACATGCCAAACAGCGTCAGGACCTTCGGATCGCCCGATGCGGAAAGCAGCATAACAATGGCTACCACCACCGCATTCAGGATCAGAATCACCGGGGAATAAACCGCATCATAAAAATTGGTTTTCTCCATAGCCCGGTAGCTGTCACTGATATAGCGGTCATACCGCTGCTCCATGTAGCTTTCTTTTCCAAGGGTGTGAATGGTGCGGATGTTATGCAGGGTTTCCGGCACACACCCGGATGCCCGGCTCACGGCCCGGCGGTTTTCCAGCTGGGCCGCCAGCATATTTTTCTGTACGGTTCTGGTAAAGAAAAAAAGCACCGGCAGCAGAACCAGAAGCACCAGGGAAAGGCCGCGGTTGCGGAACCAGATCACCGCCAGAATGCTCACAATGCGGCAGGCATCGGCAAACATACTGATGATGCCGGAGGTAAACAGATTCTCCACGGTATCCACATCACCCACAAACCGGGATACCAGGGCACCTGGTTCCTGATGGGTCAGACCATCCGCCGTCAGCCTCTGCAGCTTTGCCATCAGGCGGCTGCGCAGTGCATGGGTAATTTTCTGGCCAAGCACAGTCAGAAGCCCCTCTCTTACCGATTCCATCATGCCAGTCAGGGCCGTAAAGGCAAAATAGGAAACTATCAGGGAAAAGGCAAGGCGTTCTCCCGCGCTTAAACGATCCACCACCGTGCCAAGGACCAGCGGAGGGAACAGGGAAACAACGACTGCGCCGCAGACTGTAACGGCAATTCCCAGAGACAGAAGGGCCTGTTTCCGGACTGTACGCAAAATAATGCTGCTTACCTGTTCTCCTGTTTTCACCGGGCTGTTTTCATGTTCATTCCGCATTTCCATGAATCTATCTGCACCTGCCTGTTCCGTCTTCTTCATGTTCCGCACCTCCTTCCTGCGCCGCAAAAAGCTGCGCATATTCCGGCACCTGCTTCAGCAGCTCTTCATGTTTTCCCACCACAGTGTCTCCTGCCTGCATCCAGATGATCAGATCCATCTGCGGAAACAGGTACAGCCGGTGGGAGATCAAAAGCACGATGCTGTCCTTCGCCAGCTCCTGCAGATGCGCGAAGACCTCCCGCTCCGTTGTACGGTCCAGCGC
>CAVIRL010000227.1:0-2079 GCA_963645005.1 Prevotella sp. P5-108 | reverse complement strand
ATTCGAACCCCCGACCCACGGCTTAGAAGGCCGTTGCTCTATCCAGCTGAGCTACAGACTCACTTTTGAAAAGATGTACTTTTCAAGAGCGGGTGATGGGAATCGAACCCACGTATCCAGCTTGGAAGGCTGGTGTTCTACCATTGAACTACACCCGCATATACAATTTAAATCGGGGTGACAGGATTCGAACCTGCGACCCCCTGGTCCCAAACCAGGTGCTCTAGCCAAGCTGAGCCACACCCCGGATCACTGAAAACCTGCATGTTCATTCACTCTCGCAAAGAGCCACCGAACAACGCGAGAGTAATTATATAATACAGGTCTTCATTTGTCAACAGTTTTTCAAAACTTTTTTGGACTTTTTCAATTGCCCAGAAACATCATGTGATACTTCGTGGTTCCATCATCCTCCAGTTCCATAACAATGTAGGACGGCAGTCTGCCCTCCTGGCGCGGATAGGAAAGGCTTCCCGGGTTTAAGAGGGTGATTCCCTCCCGCTCCTCCAGATAAGGCCGGTGGGTATGGCCGAACATGGCAATGTCGCAGCCCCGGTCCTTCGCCTCCTCCCAGAGGCGGTCCACATCCAGAGATACATTATAGTAATGGCCGTGAGTCAGAAAAGCGCGGTGGGGCCCCAGATCCAGCTCGATCTCCCGGTCCAGCGAGGAAAAGAAATCATTATTTCCCTGGACCATGACAAGCTCGCAGCCCTCGTTGAGCCAGTCCACGATCACATGCTCGCTTCCCTCGGCATCACCCAGGTGGATCAGCATATCAAGGGGCTTCTCCTTCTGGATCACATCATACAGATTTCCGTCTTTTCTGTGGGTATCACTCACGATCAGTATCTTCATCAGGACTCCTCCTCAAAGTAATGCTCTAATTCCTTCTTCATGGCCTCCAGCGCCTTACCGCGATGGCTGATCGCGTTCTTCTGCTCCATGGTGATCTCCGCGGAAGTCATGCCGAATTCCGGAAGATAGAGGATCGGATCATAGCCAAAGCCGCCGCATCCGGCCGGTTCCATGGCAATCCGTCCTTCCATGGCCGCCTCGGTGTGCAGGACGCGCCCATCCGGAAGCACAGCCGCAATGTTGCAGACAAAGCGTGCACTGCGTTCCCCACCCTTTGCATCTGCCAGACGGTCAATGATGTTCTGGTTCTTGATCTCGTAGGAGGTATCCTCCCCCATGTAACGGGCAGAATAAATGCCCGGCTCTCCGCCAATGTAATCCACCACCAGACCGGAATCATCCGCCAGCACAATATCACCGGTGCAGTTCCAGACCTCCCGGGCCTTGATCTCAGCGTTTTCCGCAAAGGAGGTGCCGTTTTCCACAATTTCCGGGTCAGCCCCGGCCTCCTTCATGGATACCACCTCGCAGCCCAGATCGGCCATGATCAGGCGGATCTCTTTCATTTTTCCGGCATTGCCGGTTGCAAATACGATTCTGTGTTTTTTCATATTCTCTCCTCCGGCACGCCTGGATGCCGTCCTTTTTGTTTTGTATGTCATAAGCATGTCACACAGATCTGCCCGCACGGTTGCTTCGAGACAGTTTGCTTTCTACCGCCCCATAACCGTATATGCCTTCAGGCAGAGGTTGCACGCCTGCTCCGTCTCCACCCGTTCCCAGACATCTCCGTCTGCACTTAAGTATCCTTCTCCGTCCGTGATATCCACCAGACAACGCCCGTCTCCGGGATCATACTCGATTGCCATGGGATGAACCGCCCCCGGCGTGCGAAGCTCCACGATCACGGCAAACCGGCCGCCATCCGGCACTTCCACCGGTTCCGCAAGCGGTATTGTGTAATAGCCTGCGTACGGAATCGTTCCGGATACGGTTCCAAGCTTTTTGCTCTTCAGACGGTGCCAGTCCGCATCCGTTGGCTGCTCCGGCACGTCCGTGACCACGCTGATCTCGTATTCCGTACCTGCATCCACCGCATAAAAACCGGCTGCCCGAATTTTCTGCGGGCCGCCGGAAGCAGAATAAACATTGGCGCCCCACACGTTCTCACTGCCGTATCCAATCTGGCCAAGCCAGCCGCACCGGTCACTCTGGTAGATC
>CAVIRL010000226.1:0-2107 GCA_963645005.1 Prevotella sp. P5-108 | reverse complement strand
TCTGATGAGTAACGACGGAACCACTCATCTGACCATTGATATGTACAATACAAAATTAAAACATCCGCACATTGCAGATGTAAGCAAGCTGGTATGGATCGTGGACCACAACGTTCCGTCCGACAGCCCCAAGACTGCCGCTTCCCAGAAGAAAATGCGTGATTTTGCAAAAGAGCACGGCATCACCTTCTATGAGGGACAGGGTGTCTGCCATCAGATCATGATGGAAAATCATGTATGCCCGGGCGAACTGATCTTCGGCGCTGACAGCCACACCTGTGCTTACGGTGCACTTGGCGCATTTGGTACCGGTGTTGGATGTACCGACTACCTCTACGCTATGGTCACCGGAAAATCCTGGGTTCTGGTTCCGGAGACGCTGCGCTTCAACCTGACCGGAAAGCTGCCGGAGGGTGTCTATGCCAGAGACCTGATCCTGACTATCATCGGTAAGATCGGTGCTAATGGAGCCAACTACAAAGCCATGGAATTTGCAGGCGAAGGTCTGAAAACACTGACCATGAGCGACCGTATCGCCATCTGCAACCTCTGCGTGGAGGCCGGTGCAAAGACCGCTCTTATGGAAGTGGACGACATCGCTCTTGATTATCTCCATGCTCACGGCCGCGAGCCGAAGGCATGCTTTACCAGCGATAAGGATGCTGTATTTGCAGCTACTTATGATATCGACCTGTCCACCATCGCTCCGATCGTGGCAAAACCGCATTTTGTAGATAATGTATGCCCGGCAAAGGAAGCTGCAGGCATCAAGATCGACGAAGCATTCTTAGGCTCCTGCAACAACGGCCGTATCGAAGACCTGCGTGTAGGTGCTGCCCTCTTAAAAGGCAGAAAAGTACATCCGCTGGTTCGTTTCCTTGTCGTTCCTGCCAGCCAGGCTGTCTACAAAGAAGCTTTAAAAGAAGGTCTGCTTCAGATCTTCATGGAAGCCGGAGCCATCGTTATGAACCCGAACTGCAGTGTATGCTGGGGAAGCTGTCAGGGTGTCATCGGTGAAGGTGAGACCCTGATCAGTACCGGTACCCGTAACTTCAAAGGCCGTGCCGGACACCGCGATTCCTTCGTCTATCTGGCAAGCGCTGCAACCGTTACCGCATCTGCCATCAAAGGTGAGATCGCAACCGCAGATATGCTGGACTGATTCGCGCCGGACAACTACGGCTCTGCATGAATATTTAACGACACATAAAAGGAGACTTCATATATGAGTGAAACATTTACCGGAAAAGTATGGGTTCTGGGAGATGACATCGACACCGACATCATCATCCCTACCGAGTATCTGGCACTGAAAACCGTGCAGGACATGACCCCTTACGCATTTTCCCCGCTGCGCCCGGAGCTTGCATCCCAGATCAAACCCGGCGACATTATCGTAGCCGGTAAGAATTTCGGCTGCGGTTCTTCCAGAGAACAGGCCCCGGAGATCATCAAGGCACTTGGCATCCGCTGTGTGATCGCCAGATCCTTTGCCCGGATCTTCTTCCGCAACTCTATCAACAACGGACTGCTTCTCATCGAGAACCCGGATCTTCGCGATGTAGTGACCGAGGGTGAGGAAATCGAAGTGACCGTTGGTGAAAAAGTTGTCTGCAACGGAAAAGAATACCCGATCGCATCTCTTCCGCAGAACCTGATGGACATTATCAATGCAGGCGGACTGGTAAAAGCCATGCGCCGGCTGAACGGACTGGAGGACTAGCAGATGGGACAGACTATTATTGAAAAAATCGTAAGCCGCAATGTGGGCCATGCGGTTCGCCCCGGCGACATCGTAACTGTAAATGTGGACCGCGTCATGATCCACGATATCTTCATTCCATTTGTAGCTGAGAAGTTCGAGGAAATGGGATTTAAAAAGCTGTGGGATCCGGACAAGGTGGTTCTGATCTACGATCATCTGGTTCCTGCCAGCCAGGTGGATGACACCAGACATTTTCATGTTGGAAATGCATTTGCCGAGAAATACGGCATGAAAAATGTACACAGAAGCGATGGAATCTGCCATCAGCTTATGACCGAAGCCCTGTATGTAAAGCCGGGCAACATTGTATTCGGAACGGACAGCCACACCACCACCTACGGC
>CAVIRL010000225.1:0-2201 GCA_963645005.1 Prevotella sp. P5-108 | reverse complement strand
CGCCCACCACCATTCACAAGGCCGTGCGGGATCTGATCGCCATCTCCAAGGCCGCGGATACAGACGACAAGAAGGGTCTGCAGCGGGATTTGGAATCCATGTCCCACCAGGAGATCGACAAGCTCATCCGCGAGCTCACAAAGAAAATGCGGGCGGCTGCCGCCGAACTCAACTTCGAGGACGCTGCCATGTACCGGGACAAGATCGAGGAGATCCGGAAGGAGATGGCGAAGGAATAGCAGAAAAACGGTTATACTGCCGGGAGTGTTGCGTTATTTATTTTTTGTGGTCAGAAAAATCATAAAACGGATATAGGTGTACGCCACCAGAACCACCGCAATAACGGTTTCCACAAACACAAGCCCGGAAAGCGCCGGAAGCGGATATCCCAGCTTTGCCGCACAGGCCATGGTCTGCTTAGCCGCAATGGCACTGATAACAAACGGGAACGTGAACGCCGCATAGCTTGGATAAAACGGCATTTTGAGATATCCCACGACTTTCACCAGAGCAAACAGATACAGGACCGTTGCCAACACAAACAACACCATAAGAAATCCAAAAGACTTCGGCGTCACAGACTGGACATATCCAGCCACACAGAGACTTGCCGGTGCCGCGTAAATACAGAGCAGAGGCTTCGCCGGATCCGGCACATTTTTCACCGTCAGATAGCGGTAAGTCACCAGAATCAGCAGCAGGATTAGTGATACAAAGCCAAACCAGAACGTTGCCGCGCCGATGGCCGTTTTTTCATACGCCGGTGCCGTGATGGCCGCCACCGCAATGCCGACATAGACAATGTAATAGCTGGCGAATACCTTCGGCATCTGAAGCTTACATAAAAAGGTCACGGTAAAGTACACGATCAGAATCACATGAAGCAGAATCGCAAATAGCCAGATACCATACGCCGCCTGACCGATCCACGGCTTTGCGTAAGTACTTAAGATCATCAGTGCCATAGAACCGGTACCAGCAACACTGGCCGTGATCGGGTTCTTCATATCTTCTCTGATCATCTGCGGAAAACAGATCAGTTTTGCCAGAAGCAGGATCAGCAGCAGTGCGGCAAACAGTCCGCACACCTGCCGGATTCCTTCCGAATAGCTCTGCAGCAGATTTCCAAGCGCCGCGGTTCCCAGCATCACGCCACATAAGGGGACCGGAACCTTTTTAATCATCTCTTTCATATGTGCCCCCTTCAATCAGATTTCCGCGATAGCACGGCGCGGTGCCGGCTCATCAATCTCATCCAGATTCTTAATGCCAAGTTCGCGGCAGACGATCTGCGCTACCTTCCATGCGCATAATCCGGTAAAGAAGATGCACTGCTCTTTGTGTTCGCCCTGTCCCATGTTAAACTCTTTTGTCAGGACCCGGCAGCAGATGGCATTCTTCCCATTTGCTCCTTTAAACCAGTCATGCAGCTCATGTGTCAATTCCATACATTTGATGCTCTTCGGATCCGTCGGTCCCTTCTGCTCAGTACGCCCAAAGAACATGCCGAGAGCCAGCACACCGCCGTTGAATGCTCCGCATGCGCAGCCAGATTTGCCTGCGCCTACCGCCATTCCGGAAGCCATGGCAATGACCTCTTCCGGTACGTCAAGCTGAAACTCGTCACGGATCGCGCTCATCAGTGCCTCACAGCAGTAGTAACCACCTTTGAACTTTTTCTCTGCCACCCGCTGAACCTCTCTTGGGCTGATTTCGATAACTCCAATCTTCATCTGCAACATCTCCTTACTTTCATTTTTCACAATGTAACTGATATATTTTTAGTAAAATCATACAATATATCCAATGGTTTTCCGCATAGCTACAGCACCATGACCAGGGTACCGGCGCCGATCAGAATACAGCCGATCAACGACCGGGCCGTGAATTCCTCATGCAGAAAGGCAAATGCCAGTATCAGCGTAATCACTACGCTCAGCTTATCGATCGGCACGACCTTGGAGGCCTCACCGATCTGAAGGGCCCGGTAATAGCACAGCCAGGATGCACCTGTGGCAAGGCCCGATAATACCAGGAAGAGCCAGCTCTTCCGGCTGATCTCCGCGATCCCGCTCTGCGTGTGTGTCAGAAAGACCATCAGCCATGCCATCACCACGACCACCATGGTGCGGATCGCCGTCGCCAGATTGGAGTTGACGCCGTCAATGCCGATCTTGGCCAGAATGGAGGTCAGTGCCGCA
>CAVIRL010000224.1:0-2212 GCA_963645005.1 Prevotella sp. P5-108 | reverse complement strand
CACTCCTGATACAAGCAAGTCCCCACCCACTGCTTATTGCTTTCCGCAATTGAAACAGTGGACTTACTTGATTCGGTTAAAAGTACTATACGAGGAGAAAGAAAGTATTATGGAAAAGTTTAGAGCATTTCTCAAACGTAAAGACATCGAAATATCCATAAAACGATATGGAATCGATGCACTCGGTGCTATGGCTCAGGGACTTTTTTGTTCCCTTCTGATCGGCACGATCATTAACACTCTTGGAACTCAGTTTCACATTTCGTTCCTTACAACTGCTGTTGCCACAGTAAATGATACACAGTATACAGTTGGTTCCCTGGCTTCCGCCATGAGTGGCCCTGCAATGGCTGTCGCAATTGGTTATGCCCTGCATTGTCCCCCGCTTGTTTTGTTCTCACTGATCACAGTCGGTTTCGCATCCAATGCCCTTGGTGGTGCGGGCGGTCCGCTGGCAGTATTATTTGTTGCTATTTTTGCCTCTGAAATCGGAAAGGCAGTTTCCAAAGAAACCAAAATTGATATTCTGATCACACCGCTCGTCACGATCGGTGTCGGTGTGGGACTTTCCGCATGGTGGGCTCCGGCGCTTGGAAAAGCCGCCATGAAAGTGGGAAGTATCATTATGTGGGCTACCAACCTGCAGCCGTTTTTGATGGGAATTCTGGTATCAGTCTTTGTAGGAATCGCACTGACTCTGCCGATTTCCTCTGCCGCAATCTGCGCAGCCCTTGGACTGACCGGCCTCGCCGGCGGAGCTGCTGTCGCAGGATGCTGTGCACAGATGGTTGGATTCGCCGTGATGTCCTTCCGTGAAAACAAATGGGGTGGACTGGTTTCTCAGGGAATCGGAACTTCCATGCTTCAGATGGGAAATATCGTCAGAAATCCGCGTATCTGGATCGCACCAATCCTGACTTCCGCGATCACAGGTCCGATCGCAACCTGTCTGTTCAAACTTCAGATGAACGGTACTCCGGTTTCCTCCGGTATGGGAACCTGCGGTTTCGTCGGTCAGATTGGTGTTTATACCGGATGGATGAACGATATCGCAGCCGGAACTAAAGCTGCTGTCACAGGATTTGACTGGGCAGGACTTCTGCTGATTTCCTTTGTTCTGCCGGCAATTCTCTGCCCGCTGATCAATAGTCTTCTACGTAAGATCGGATGGGTAAAGGACGGAGATATGACTCTGGCATAATTTTTTTTCAGGTTTATCCATCGGAATTTCCTGTTATATAAAAAAGTTCCCGGCATTGATACAGATGTATTATTCATCAAGCATCAATGCCGGGAACTTTTATTTTATTTCATAACCAGTTACCTTATTCCTCAATCCCATGATCATTTTAATCCCTACGATCATCAGTATCGGAAAAATGAGGGCTGCGAAGATTCCCATTTTGAGATTATCGTTTAATGCACCGGAGATCATTCCCACATAAGTCGGTCCGGAGGCGCAGCCTACATCTCCTGCAAGAGCAAGGAGGGCAAATAATGCGGTTCCACCTCTTTTTACGGATGCGGATGCCATACTGAAAGTTCCCGGCCACATGATTCCGACGGATAAACCGCAGACTGCACAGCCAAGGATTCCAAGTGCCGGAACCGGGATGAATGCGATCATCAGATAGGAGATCATGCAGAGTATTGCGCTGTACTGCATGAAGCGTTCCAGATTGATCCTGTCTCCGAATTTTCCGTAAAAGGCTCTGGAGCTTCCCATAAGGATTGCAAATGCCATAGGTCCTGCCAGATCACCGATGGTTTTGTTAATTCCGAAACTCTTCTCCGCAAGAGTGGATGCCCACTGGCTGACTGCCTGCTCGCTGGCTCCCGCACAAAGCATCATCAGCATCAGAACCCAGAAGATTTTTTTCTTAAAAAGTTCAGCCATACTCAGACCTTCTTCGCCTTCATCCAGGAGCGGCGCGATCGGTACTTTCAGGAAAAGGATTCCGTTGGCAATCGGGATCAAAGCCCATACAAGTGCCATATATTTCCAGTTCTCAATACCGAAGATCCTGAAAAATAACGTTGATAAAAGTACCACACCCACATGACCCCAGCAATAGAAGGAATGCAGAAGACTCATGGCTTTCTCTTTGTTGTCTGTAGGGCAGGCCTCCACAACCGGGCTTACCAGCACTTCCAGCAGTCCTCCGCCGATAGCGTAGATCATAACTGCCAGAAGAAGTCCCCAGAATGGATC
>CAVIRL010000223.1:1763-2231 GCA_963645005.1 Prevotella sp. P5-108 | reverse complement strand
TCCTGCAGAATCAGCGGACCGATAAATGGTCGTTCGTTTCGCATTTTCAGTCAGTTAGTTTTTATGATTCAGCTGATCCAGCACATCCTGAACTGTCATATATTCCACATGTTCCGGCATCTCAATCGTCACGCCGAACCGGTCATCCACTTCCGATATAAAGTATACGATCAGGAAAGAATCGAGGCCGAGATCACTGATCAGGAACGCGTCTTTTTCGATCGGTGTGTCGATGTACGCTTCCAGGATCTTCCCGAGAATTTTCAGTTCTTCCTGTTCCGTCAGATCATTTTTTTGAAGATCCATTTGTCCACCTCCGTTTATGCGCTTCCGGGATCTGAACATCCGGGAAGACGAAGCTACGTTCCTTTTAGTATAACGCTGAAACGGACGGTTTACAATCATTTTCCTGTCAAAAAGATGCCGCCTGCCGTCAATACGCACCAGCGTGAAAAAGCTGTCCACTGC
>CAVIRL010000223.1:0-1753 GCA_963645005.1 Prevotella sp. P5-108 | reverse complement strand
ATATAAAACAGATTCCACTATAAGAAATCTTGTGATTCTGCGGTCATGCCATAACTCCAGTTTCTGTTGAAATTACTTCTCAAAATTTGAATATTTTGGAAAAAGGGTATGGACGAAATATGATTTTTGTGAGAAAATGAAACGGGTATGATGTGATTTTTTTAACGAGCATTAAGAACCATATATTGAAAGGAGTCTCAACATGATTTATTCACACGAAGTAGAACAGATGTGCACGGTTGCGCAGGGCGTGAACCATGGCGCAGCTCCGATCCCGGAGGAAGCGAAATGGGTACAGTCTAAGGAAATCAAAGATATTTCCGGTCTGACACACGGTATTGGCTGGTGTGCTCCGCAGCAGGGTGCCTGCAAGCTGACCCTGAATGTAAAAGAGGGTATCATCCAGGAGGCTCTGGTTGAGACCATCGGCTGCTCCGGCATGACTCACTCCGCAGCAATGGCAGCAGAGATTCTTCCGGGCTTAACCGTTCTGGAGGCTCTGAATACCGACCTGGTATGTGACGCGATCAACACCGCAATGAGAGAACTGTTCTTACAGATTGCATACGGCAGAACCCAGAGTGCATTCTCTGAGGATGGACTGCCGATCGGCGCCGGCCTGGAGGATCTTGGTAAAGGTCTTCGTTCCCAGGTTGGTACCATGTACGGAACCTTAAAGAAGGGTCCTCGTTACCTGGAGATGGCTGAGGGCTATGTAACCGGTATCGCTCTGGATGCAGACGATCAGATCATTGGTTACCAGTTCGTAAGCCTTGGCAAGATGACCGACTTCATCAAGAAGGGTGACGATCCGAACACCGCTTGGGAGAAGGCAAAAGGCCAGTATGGCCGTGTTGCTGATGCAGTTAAGATCATCGACCCGAGACAGGCGTAAAGAAGGAGGACTATCATCATGGCATTATTTGAATCATATGAGAGACGTATCAAACAGATCAATGAAGCATTAAACAGCTATGGCATTGCTTCCATTGAAGAGGCAGAAAAGATCACCAAGGACGCAGGCCTTGACGTATACAAAATGGTAGAAGGCATTCAGCCGATCTGCTTCGAGAATGCAAAATGGGCTTACACCGTAGGTGCTGCGATCGCAATCAAGAAAGGCTGCAGAAAAGCATCTGAGGCAGCAGCAGCAATCGGCGAGGGCCTGCAGGCTTTCTGTATCCCGGGTTCCGTTGCAGATACCCGTAAAGTAGGTCTTGGCCACGGTAATCTGGGCAAGATGCTTCTGGAAGAGGAGACCGAGTGCTTCGCATTCCTGGCCGGCCATGAGTCCTTCGCAGCAGCAGAGGGTGCTATCGGTATCGCCGAGAAAGCAAACAAAGTTCGTCAGAAACCGCTTCGTGTTATCTTAAACGGTCTTGGAAAAGACGCTGCACAGATCATTGCCCGCATCAACGGCTTCACCTATATCGAGACCGAGTATGATCCATACACCAATGAGGTAAAGGAAGTATTCCGCAAGTCCTACTCTGAGGGTCTTCGTGCAAAAGTAAACTGCTACGGCGCAAACAGCGTTCCGGAAGGCGTTGCAATCATGTGGAAAGAGAATGTAGACGTTTCCATCACTGGTAACTCTACCAACCCGACCCGTTTCCAGCATCCGGTAGCAGGCACCTACAAGAAGGAGAGACTGGAAGCAGGCAAGAAGTACTTCTCCGTTGCATCCGGCGGTGGTACCGGACGTACTCTGCATCCGGATAACATGGCAGCAGGTCCGGCTTCCTATGGTATG
>CAVIRL010000222.1:0-2299 GCA_963645005.1 Prevotella sp. P5-108 | reverse complement strand
CTGTAATCCTGTTGCAATGTCTTTCATGTTCATGAATATACCCTCCTTGCGGAATGACCGCGTTGTTTATGAATAGTGTAGTCCCTGTGAGAAATTTTTTCAAGTATTTTCCGGGGCATTCCGGTAGTGCGCGATGAGAGTGGACAGCTGGGCAAAATCAAGCGGTTTGGACAGATGGGCGTCCATGCCGCTGGCCCTGCTGGCAGCAATATCATCGGAAAATGCATTGGCTGTCACGGCGATAATCGGAATGGATGCAGCGTCCGGACGGTTCATGGCGCGGATGGCTTTGGCGGCCTCCAGACCGTTCATGACAGGCATCATAATGTCCATGAGGATGATATCAAAATCACCAGGCTTTGATGCGGCAAACAGTTCCACGGCTTTCTGGCCGTTTTCTGCTTCGGTGACGATGGCGCCCCGCTCTTCCAGCATGTAGGAAGCAATTTCACGGTTCAGGTCGTTATCCTCCGCCATCAGAACCCGTGCGCCCTGGATCGAGCATTCTTCCGTGTCTTCCGGAGCTTTTTCCTGCCAGGAAGTATCGATGGTCAGAGGAAGCGTGATGGTAAAGGTGGTGCCATTTCCTTCCTTGCTGACAAAGGAAATGGAGCCTCCCAGCAGTTCCACGGTCTTTTTGGCAATGGCAAGTCCAAGTCCGCTTCCCGAATAGGTGGTGCGGGCAGATTTGTCCGCCTGGGCAAAAGCTTCAAAAGCGTGAGCCTGGAACTCTTTGCTCATGCCGATGCCGGTGTCCGCACAGACGAAGACAAAGGTGGCGGTGTGCTCATCAGAAGCCGTCTCCGTACAGGTACAGCGAACCAGTCCGCCGCGTCGGTTGTATTTGACGGCATTTGCCATAATATTCTGCAGAACACGCTGGACATTCAGCGGGCTTCCCGTGAGATGCCAGTGTTCGCCGGACGGTGTATTGCAGACAAAGGTGATATCAGATTCCAGTGCCTGGGTAGCCACAATATTTTCTGCATTTTTCAGAACATCCCGGAGATCGAAAGGCTCGTGATCGGATTCTACTTTTCCAGCTTCCAGCTTACTCATATCCAGCACGTTGTTGACCAGCTCCAGAAGGAAATCCGAGGAGGTGAGGATTTTCCGGAAACAATCCATGACACGGTCTGGATTGTTCAGGTTATCCATACCGATGCGGGCCATGCCGCGGATGCCATTGATAGGAGTCCGGATGTCGTGGCTCATGCGGCGCAGAAAATCGGTCTTGGACGCATTGGCAAAATCTGCCTTCTCAGCGGCAATCCGCAGGGATTCCTGGTAATTCATTTCCCGCAGCTTCTGCTCACTGACATTACGGAGTAAAAGCATGAGGGAAGTAACTTCATCGGAACTGTCCCGGGTCTGGGGAACCAGAAGGGACTGCCACCAGACACCGGTATCGGCTTCAAAGGTGTAGCCAAGAAATGGCCGTCCGTGCAGCCGTTCAGGCGCTGTGAAGGGATCGGAAAATTTCCGGAATTCTTCCCGGCTGGACGGCATAATCAGTTTTTTACAGAAGGTGGACAGCATCCGATCCGCGTCATGGATACCGGTAATGGTCCGGGCCAGCCGTTCCGTCTGAAGAATTGGTTCCCAGGTGTTGGTATCCAGATGGATTAACAGGTTGATACTGTAAATACTGGCAATGGCATTGACCAGATGATATTCCTTGGAGAGCCGTGCCAGACGTTCCTTTTTCTGATACTGGATGACTAGGGCAAGAATCAGACAGAAAACCACATACAGGGCAAAGGCAATGACCACGGTCTGGCACATGCTGAAAAGGGCGTTCTGGGACGGATAAAAGGCATATAAGTAGTAGGTACGGTACTGTTCCTGTTTTCCATACCAGGTAAGGCCCTGATAGGACAGCTTCAGAAAGCTTTCGTCATTTCGGGCAAGGTCATGATCGATCACGTTGGTTACCGGGCAGTCTTTCACCGACTGGCCTTCCAGATCCGTATTCAGGGAACTGAGTACCTTGGAACCGTCGGTGATCACCAGGATGGCGTCATTTTTTTCATAATCGGAAGTCAGAAGATTCGTTAAGGAAAGTTCATAACGGTCATTCTGGAACCGTCCGGTGTTGGTATAACAGATAATCAGTCCATCTCCGTCTCGGGCAGATGCGATGGCATAGTCATAGGCCTGGTTGCTGATTTCTGCATGATTGGCATATACTTTCTGTGGATAGTTGAGAATCTCCCGTGCCTGCTGATCAGATAGAAAATAGGAGAGAAGCAGTTGGTTGCTTTTCTCGCTCACATCTGTACTGGCAATGGTATCCAGC
>CAVIRL010000221.1:0-2422 GCA_963645005.1 Prevotella sp. P5-108 | reverse complement strand
TTTCCAGATACTCCCGACCTCCGGTATTCTTTTCCCGAAGCTGTACCAGGGTGATTCCTCCCTTGCAGGCCTCTTCTACGGTATAAAGGAGAGACTCTTCGGTATGGTAGGTGCTGTCGGTTACGAGATATAAGCTTAAATCCAGGTTGTTCTTCATGTTACTGTCCTCGTTTTCTCTTTATTTGTAACTGTTTCACAGTTGCGTGCATTCATCAATCATCTTTCGGCTATCCGATGCAGCGTATCCGCGCTTCCTTCTGCAGATCCCCTTCTGTCAGACAAAAAATTTCGTCCAGAAGCGCGGTCTGAAAGCTTCCGGGACCTCTGGAAACAGCCGCAGCATGTTCGCCCGAGATTCCCATGGTAATGGCTGCAAGCAATGCTGCGGCTGTACCCGGGAAAGCCCGGCTGAACACACAGTCTTGCGTTTTTCCCCGGTCTCCTGACAGCACAAATTCCGATGGAATGGCTTCAGGCGTAACTACAGCAGGTTCTGTCCGTTTTAATGGGGTAAGTACCATGCTGCCCGGAAGATACGCCGCAGTCAGTGCGCCAACCATACAGCCGCTTCCCGTGATGCCGGATAATGCTGCATCACCGTTGGATATCAGGAAAGCCTGATTCCGGTCTGCAATCAGATCCTGTTTTCCGGTAGCCATAACGGTACAGTTCAGATGATCTGCCAGTCTTTTTGCTGTGCTGCAGTACCAGTCTTCGTTCGACTTGGATACCGCATCCTGGGAACCGGCATCAATGCCGGTTCCGTGAAACGGAAGATCCGCCGCAGCCAGGATTTCGGAGATATTGCCCTTGATCACGGCAAATTTCCCATCAGAAAGCAGCTTTCCGGCAAACTTTCTCCGCAGACTGCTGCAGGTGACTCCGACCAGATCCAGAAGGACCGGAAGCTTTCTCTGATTTGCTTCCTTCAATGCACGCTGCATCGACTCAATACGGGCATCTGTGATATTGCCGAGATTTAACATCAGCGCAGAAGCGGATGCGGTAATCTCCGCCACTTCTGCCGGATGCTCTGCCATGATCGGGCGTGCGCCTGCCGCCAGGATAATATTGGCGCAGTCATGAATGGAGATTGGATTCGTGATGCAATGGATCAGAGGTGCCGAACCTTTCGTATACTTTCTAATTTCCGGTATATTCAGTTCCTGCAGTACTATGTTCTGTTTTTCTTCTGCCGTTACTGTCATAAACTTTTGCTCCCAAGCTTTCCTGAAATTTCGCAAGCATTCCCGTCTGGCTCAGCGCCTTCAGGAAGATGTACGCAGCGATGCCGCCCATAATCGTAGCAGAAATGAACATCGGTGTGTAATAAAAGGCATTCAGTCCATCTCTTCCCATCAAAAATGCCATGACCGGATAAGACACCAGAGAACCGATGATGCCGGTTCCGAAAATCTCACCAAGTACTGCGCAAATGATTCTGCCTTTGGATACTCGGTAAAAAACACCGGACAAAAAGGCGCCGAACACAGCTCCCGTCAGAGCTAATGGTGGAATTCCCATGAACATCATGCGGATTACGCCAATCATGCAGGCACAAAGCAAGGAATACCATGGCCCCATAAATACAGAGCAGGTAATGTTGATCAGATGCGCGGTAGGGCACATTCCCTCAATTCGCAGAATGGGGGAGATCACAACACCGATCGCCACCATCATTGCTAAAAATACCATGCGAAACGTTTTCATTCTTTGTTTTTCCAATTTTCATTCCTCCTGTTTTCCGGATCACTGCCGCCGGAACCTGGAAATGAAAATCCAAATAGCGACAGATATCCCTTTTTCGGTCGAAGTTCCCTTACTTCCTCTCACTCCGAAAACACGGATTCCCATCGCTATGTAAACTCCTTCTGCCCGGCTGCAGGGCGCTCCCCCTCCAGCCTTCTTTGCCAGCAGTTCCAGACATGCGGATGTAACCTGCTGTGCAGTTGGATTTTATATTCGTAACTGTTCTGAACAGTTACTTGTATTCTAAAAATCAGCGGACGCGCCACCGGCGCTTTGCACCCATGCGGAGCATTTGGATGGCAGGACGCAATTTCCTGTCATACAGTAAAAAAGAATGTGCCAAGGCAACCACATTCCCCTGCGCCGAGTGCGCATCCTGGCGGAGCTTTTTGTATGACAGGACGCAATTCCTGTCATACAAAAATGCATCCTCCAGGCACGGCCGGAAGATGCATTCATATTCTTGCTGCTTCCCTCCGTTGGCATGACCCAAATCAGGTACGGTCGAAGATTCATCTTCCTCTCAGCCTGTCACACAGACTCCCGCGCTTATTCTTTGTTCGTAACGGTTCAGTACCTTCACAGTCACGGACAAAAATCCATTGAAAATTGCCTACAGCAATGGGATTTTTGCCTGCCAGCCCATGTTTTCTTACGGTCAGCGCAGCAAGTG
>CAVIRL010000220.1:0-2449 GCA_963645005.1 Prevotella sp. P5-108 | reverse complement strand
TCTCAGATTCAGGCTTTTCCAACGGAACCGAACAGCTCCATTTTCTCTTTTACAGTTGCCTTGATAGCCTCTGCGCCCGGTGCGAGGAGCTTACGCGGATCGAAGCCCTTGCCCTCTAAATCCCTGCCTGCCTCAATGTATTTGCGGGTAGCGTCTGCGAAGGATAACTGGCACTCGGTGTTTACGTTGATCTTTGCTACGCCAAGGTCAATTGCTTTCTTGATCATGTCAGCCGGGATACCTGTACCACCGTGAAGAACTAACGGCAGATCGCCAACCTTCTCTTTGACTGCTGCCAGGGTCTCAAAGCTTAAGCCCTGCCAGTTTGCCGGATATTTGCCGTGGATGTTGCCGATGCCAGCTGCCAGGAAGTCTACACCCAGATCTGCGATCATCTTGCACTCGTTCGGGTCTGCGCACTCGCCCATGCCGATGACGCCATCTTCCTCGCCGCCGATGGAACCAACCTCAGCCTCGATGGAGATACCCATAGCGTGAGCAACCTTTACCAACTCCTTGGTTTTCTCTACATTCTCTTCGATGGCATAGTGAGAACCATCAAACATGATGGAGGAGAAACCGGCCTTGATGCACTTGTAGCAGCCATCATAGGTGCCGTGGTCTAAGTGCAGTGCCACCGGCACGGTAATGTTCATTTCCTCGATCATGGCTTTTACCATAGCGGAAACGGTCTTAAATCCGGTCATGTACTTGCCTGCGCCCTCAGATACGCCCAGGATAACCGGGGAGTTTAACTCCTGTGCGGTTGCCAGGATTGCCTTGGTCCACTCCAGGTTGTTGATGTTGAACTGACCTACTGCATAGTGTCCTTCTACTGCTTTCTTCAGCATTTCTGTTGCAGATACTAACATGTTCAAAACCTCCGTTTTTCTATAGTTTGTCCCGCAGCCTGTCCCAAATGCAGACCGGGGGGTGCAACTGTCTTTATTATATTACAAAACCAGCTTTTTGTGAAGCAGATAGCAAAAATCTGAAGCCAATTGTTTCTACAATTCTGATACCCCTTATAACCCCAGGATCTCTGCCACGTTCTTCTCCATGTCGGCTGCGTCGCACTCTCTGGTGTGGCGGATCTCGGCATTGCGGATCTCCTCAACTGCCCGCGGAATAGCTACGCCGGATGCCTTGCACAGAGCGTCAATGGAAGCGAACTCATCGGTCTCTGCCTCTTTGCCGGTTACGGCTGCCATAACGCTGTGGGAGAACTTGTAAGGGCTTGCAGTGGACGCGATGACGGTCGGAGTCTTGTCCCCGGTCTCTGCCACATATTTCTTATATACGCAGGAAGCCACACCGGTATGCGTGTCAATGATATATCCGGTCTCAGCTGCCAGATGCTTGATGCCTGCAGCGTTCTCAGCTTCGGTTGCGTAGCCGCCCACAAAATCCTTCATGAAAGCTTTCATGGAGTCGGTAACGGTGTAAGCGCCCTTGGTGCTTAAGTCTTCCATAAGCTTTTTGTTGGCTTCCGCGTCACAGCCCGTGCTTAAGTAAATAAGGCGCTCTAAGTTGCTGGAGATGAGGATATCCATGGACGGAGAACTGGTCAGGATAAAGTCTCTCTTGCGGTCGTAGGTTCCGGTCCTGAAGAAGTCATACAGAACCTTATTGTCGTTGGATGCGCAGATCAGAGTCTTGATCGGCACGCCCATCTGTTTTGCCAGGTATGCAGCCAGAATATTGCCGAAGTTGCCGGTCGGCACGGTTACGTTGATGAGATCACCATTCTGGATCTCACCGTTCTGAACCAGTTTTGCGTAAGCATAAACGTAGTAAACTACCTGCGGAACCAGACGGCCGATGTTGATGGAGTTTGCGGAGGAAAGCTGGAAGCCCTTTGCCGCCAGTTTTGCAGCAAACTCTTTGTCACCGAAGATTTTCTTTACGCCGGTCTGGGCGTCATCGAAATTGCCATGGATGGAAACAACCGCAGTATTGGCGCCCTTCTGGGTTACCATCTGCAGCTCCTGAACCTTACTGACACCGCCCTTCGGATAGAAAACGATAATGCGGGTTCCCGGTACATCCGCAAATCCTGCCATAGCTGCCTTTCCGGTATCACCGGAGGTTGCAGTCAGAATAACGATCTCATTCTCTACATGGTTCTTTTTTGCGGAGGTGGTCATCAGGTACGGAAGAATGGACAGCGCCATGTCTTTGAAGGCGATGGTGCTTCCGTGGAACAGCTCCAGATAGTAAGCGCCGTCTGCCTTGACAAGGGGAGCAATCTCCTCGGTATCAAACTTGCTGTCGTAAGCGTGGTCAATGCAGTAACGCAGCTCTTCCTCGGTGAAGTCTGTTAAGAACTGCTTCATAACGCGGTACGCAGTTTCCTGGTAGGTCATGCCTGCCAGCTCCTCCATCGTTACATCCAGTTTCGGGATTGAAGTCGGCATGAACAGGCCGCCGTCATCAGCCAGTCCTTTTA
>CAVIRL010000219.1:0-2467 GCA_963645005.1 Prevotella sp. P5-108 | reverse complement strand
GCCGCAGAGGAAAACAGAAAATAACCTGCGAGAACAGAAGGATAAAGGAGAATAACTATGGATCAGAGCAGCATCGACCGGATTAATACCCTCTACCACAAATCCCAGTCAGTCGGCCTGACAGAGGAAGAAAAGGAAGAGCAGGCAAGACTCCGCAAGGAATACGTGGCAGCCATCAAAAATAATATGAGAGCACACTTAAACAACATTTCCATCAGGGAGAAGGACGGCACCATCACCGATCTGGGAAAGAAACATGGCGGAATCAAAGATATCCAGTCATAAGAGGGAAATCCGAAGCCAGATCCGCAGGCTGCGGGCAGAGCTGATCAAACCGGAATCCCTGGAAAAAAAAGAGGCCATGGATACAAAAATCCGGGAACAGGTGTTAAAGCTGCTGGAAAGGCTGAGGATGGAAGAAACCATCCCGAACACCGTGTATCTTTACGCGTCCTTTGGCGGGGAAGTGGATACGTTCCGGCTCATGGATGCGTTGCGGCAGCAGGGCTTTTCGGTGGCTCTGCCGCGGGTGGCCGGGAATCGGATGGATTTCTACCTGGTGCGGGGGCGGGAAGACCTGGTTCGCGGGTTCCGGGATATCCCGGAACCGGCATCAGACTGCGTAAAAGCAGACTGTCCCCGGGCCGTGGTGATCACGCCGGGAACGGCTTTTACCAGGTCTGGTGCCCGGATGGGATATGGAGGCGGTTTTTATGACCGTTTCTTCTCAGAGGAGCCGGAGCATAAACGGGTGGCGGTATGTTACCCGTTTCAGATGTTTCCGGAGCTCCCGACAGAGGAACATGACCGGAAAATGGATTATGTGATAACAGGAGGATAATGGCATGGATTTAAGAGTGATCGGTGCCCGCGCAAAGGAAGCGGCATCCTATTTAAACAGTCTTGGTATTACAGAGAAAAACGAAGGCCTGCGTCAGGCGGCCCGGGCACTTCTGGACGGGGAAGAGGACATTCTGACAGCCAACCAGGAGGATGTGATCCGGGCAGTGGAAAACGGCATGAGCCAGGGCATGATCGACCGGCTGGAGCTGACACCGGACCGGCTGCAGGCCATGGCAGATGGTTTACTGCAGATTGCAGAGCTTCCTGATCCGGTGGGGGAAGTAACCTCCATGAGGCCCCGGCCAAATGGTCTTCTGATCGGTGAAAAGCGCGTGCCCCTCGGTGTGGTGGGCATGATCTATGAGGCGCGTCCCAATGTTACTTCGGATGCCTTCGGCCTTTGCTTTAAGACCGGAAATGCCGTGATCTTAAAGGGTGGCAGCGATGCCCTTCAGTCCAACAGGGAGATCGTGAAATGGCTGCAGACCGGACTGTCCCGGGCAGGACTGCCGGAAGCATCCCTGCAGCTCATCACCGATACCGACCGGGCTGTGACCACCGAGTTCATGCGCTTAAATGAGTTTCTGGATGTGCTGATTCCCCGGGGCGGTGCCGGGCTGATCCGCAGCGTGGTGCAGAACAGCACTGTGCCGGTTATTGAGACAGGAACCGGAAACTGCCATATCTACGTAGATGAGACCGCAGACCTTGAAATGGCATTAAATATCATCGAGAATGCCAAGACTCAGCGGATCGGCGTCTGCAATGCCTGCGAGTCTTTGGTGGTACATAGGAGCATTGCGGAGGAGTTCCTTCCTCTGCTGGCAGCCCTCCTGGCAAAAAAGTCTGTGGAGGTGCGGGCAGACGAGGAGGCAAGAGGCATTGTTCCGGAGTTTGCAGAAGCCACGGCAGAAGACTGGGGCACGGAGTATCTCGATTATATTCTGTCCTTGAAACTGGTGGACTCCCTGGATGAGGCCATCCGTCATATCAACCATTACAATACCGGTCATTCAGAAGCCATCATTACCCGGGATTATAATCATGCCCAGGAGTTCTTAAACCGGATTGACGCGGCGGCGGTCTATGTCAACGCCTCCACCCGCTTTACCGACGGCGGGGAGTTTGGATTTGGCGCCGAGATCGGCATCAGCACCCAGAAGCTTCACGTGAGGGGACCGATGGGCTTAAAGGCACTGACTACCACGAAGTACATCATCTACGGAAACGGGCAGGTGAGACCATAATGAAGCTTTATATCATTCGTCACGGAGAGACGCCCTGGAATGCAGCGGGGCGCCTTCAGGGGCAGACGGACATTCCGTTAAATGAAAATGGCATCCGCCTGGCGAAGATCACCGGGGAGGCGTTAAAGGGCGTTCCCTTTGAGCTTGCCATTTCCAGCCCCTTAAAGCGGGCCAGACAGACCGCGGATCTGGTGCTGGCCGGCAGGAATATTCCGGTTCTGGAGGATGCCCGGATCGAAGAGTTAAGCTTTGGTTCCTGGGAGGGGCTGGGCTGCCGCAAGGCCAATTTTGAGATCCCGTCGGAGCATTTTCAGGACTTTTATAAGGATCCGTTTCATTTTCAGACGGCGGCGGACGGGGAGAGCATTGAACAGCTC
>CAVIRL010000218.1:0-2491 GCA_963645005.1 Prevotella sp. P5-108 | reverse complement strand
CAGCTGATCTGATGGGATGCGGGCCATGATGCTGGAATAGCGGCTGGAACGGTCACCGGACCAGCTAAGACTGTTGCCGGAGACATCAGATTGCTGGATATAGCCGCCAAAAGCGGTTACTGCATCGGTAATGGACTTTGTAAGCGTGTCAAAATCCCGGGTTTCCAGATCCATGCTTACGTTGCGGATGAGTTTGCGTTCCACAGGAGCCTGGGAGATATCAGCAGAGGGATTTTCGGAGTCATATGGGTCTGCGGAAGGATTTTCATCCGGGCTGGCGGCATTCTGGGAAAGCAAAACATTCGGTGAAAGCTCCATGGAACCGGAATCAGCCGCGTTCTCTTCTGAAACCGCAGCATAATCTCCGGCGGCAGATTTGGAAAAGCCGGCTGGCATTCCATTGTCTGCACCGGAAGCAGTGTCAGCAGCCATGTCGTAAGCGGCCGCAGTTTCCGCTGTATAAAACTGTGAGGAAGCGCTTTTGGATGCGGCCCCGCAGCCGGTCAGGACAATGGACGCAAGTACAAGGGTAATCAGTTCTTTCTTCACTTTCTTCATAATCAGTTCCTCCTCTCTTTGCTTTTATTATCCCATATTTATGAAAAAAAACAAGGTATCCAGGGGCATCTTAAACAGTTGGCAAACGAATTGTAAGGAAGCGGGAATCCGGCTGCAATTCAGAAACAGGAATTTCTGAACGGAAGATTTTGGAATGCAAAGCATCGGCAAAATCCCGTAACTGTTTGCACAGCGTGTGAACAGTAATGAGGTGGCTGCAGATTTTGCCAATTTTGCGGAACCCACTTGTATAGTGCGGTGATTTTAGGTATAATAGCGTGAGATTACCAAGGTGAAGCTGGGTTGCTTCGGTTTCATCACAAAAAATAGGAGGAAGACTCGTGAACAGAGAGAAGATTGTTGTAATCGACTTTGGCGGTCAGTACAACCAGCTGGTTGCCCGCCGTGTACGTGAGTGCAATGTGTATTGTGAGATCTATTCTTACAAGACCGATATTGAAAAGATCAAAGAAATGAATCCGAAGGGCATTATCCTGACCGGTGGTCCGAACAGCGTGTATGAGGAAGGCGCTGCTACCTGCAGCAAAGAGCTGTTTGAGCTTGGTATCCCAGTGCTGGGACTGTGCTACGGTGCACAGCTCATGAGCCATGTATTAGGCGGTCATGTCTGCAAGGCTCCTGTTCGTGAGTACGGAAAGATCGAAGTAACCGTGGACAAGTCCAGCAAACTGTTTGGCAATGTATCCGAGAAGACCATCTGCTGGATGAGCCACAACGACTACATTGAAAAAGAAGCTCCGGGCTTTAAGATCATCGCCCACACTCCGGACTGCCCGGTGGCAGCAGCTGAGTGCGAAGAGAAGAAGCTTTACGCAATCCAGTTTCATCCAGAAGTACTGCATACCGTAGAGGGAACCAAGATGCTTTCCAATTTCGTATACGAAGTCTGCGGCTGTGCCGGTGACTGGAAGATGGATGCATTCGTAGAGAATACCATTAAGGCTGTTCGTGAGAAGGTTGGCAAGGGCAAAGTGCTCTGTGCACTGTCCGGCGGAGTAGATTCCTCCGTAGCCGCAGTTATGCTGGCAAAAGCAGTCGGCGACCAGTTGACCTGCGTATTCGTAGATCACGGCCTGCTCCGTAAAAACGAGGGTGACGAGGTTGAGGAAGTATTTGGACCAAACGGCCCGTACAGCTTAAACTTCATCCGCGTGAACGCACAGGATCGTTTCTATGCAAAGCTTAAGGGCGTAGAGGAGCCGGAGCGTAAGCGTAAGATCATCGGTGAGGAGTTCATCCGTGTATTTGAGGAAGAGGCAAAGAAGATCGGTGCTGTAGATTTCCTGGTACAGGGAACTATTTACCCGGACGTTGTAGAGAGCGGTTTGGGCGGTGAATCCGCTGTCATCAAGTCCCATCACAATGTAGGAGGACTTCCTGACTATGTTGATTTCAAAGAGATCATCGAACCGCTGCGTGACCTGTTCAAGGATGAGGTTCGCAAGGCAGGTCTGGAGCTTGGTATTCCGGAAAAACTGGTATACCGTCAGCCATTCCCGGGCCCGGGTCTTGGAATCCGTATCATCGGCGAAGTAACCGCTGAGAAAGTAAAAATGGTACAGGAAGCAGATGCCATCTATCGCGAGGAGATTGCGAACGCAGGTCTCGACCGCAGCATCGGCCAGTACTTTGCAGCTCTGACCAACATGCGTTCCGTAGGCGTTATGGGCGATGAGAGAACCTATGATTACGCTATCGCATTAAGAGCAGTCAACACCATTGACTTCATGACCGCAGAAGCAGCCGAGATTCCGTGGGAGGTACTTGGAAAAGTAGCCAGCAGAATCGTCAATGAGGTGAAGCATGTGAACAGAGTATTGTATGACTGTACGGGTAAGCCGCCGGCAACAATTGAGTTTGAATGACCTGAGATACCGAAAAAACCCAGTATTTATGCGGGGTTGAGGCACGT
>CAVIRL010000217.1:0-2516 GCA_963645005.1 Prevotella sp. P5-108 | reverse complement strand
ACAAACAGATGATGGTGGGTGTGTTTGACCGGGTATTTGAGGTGGCTCCGGTGTTCCGCGCTGAGAAGCACAACACCACCCGCCATTTAAATGAGTACATTGGTCTGGATTTTGAGATGGGTTACATCGACAGCTTTGAGGATGTCATGGCCATGGAAACCGGCTTCTTAAAATACACCATGGAGCTGTTAAAGAAAGACTGCAAAAAGGAGCTGAATATGCTGGGCATCGACCTTCCGTCCATCAGCCGGATCCCGCAGGTGCGCTTTGAAGAAGCCAAGCAGCTGGTATCCGAAAAGTACAACCGGAAGATCCGCAACCCCTTCGACCTGGAGCCGGAGGAGGAAGTACTGATCGGCCGTTACTTCAAGGAGGAGTACGACAGTGACTTCGTATTTGTCACTCATTATCCGTCCAAGAAGAGACCGTTCTACGCCATGGATGATCCGGCGGACACCCGCTTTACCTTAAGCTTTGACCTGCTTTACAAGGGCCTGGAGATCACCACCGGCGGCCAGCGAATCCATGATTACCAGATGATCCTGGAGAAGATGGCAAAGCGCGGAATGGACCCGGAGGATATCAAGGATTACCTGATGATCTTCAAATACGGCATGCCGCCTCACGGTGGATTGGGTATCGGTCTGGAGCGTCTGACCATGCGTCTGTTAGATGAGCAGAACGTCCGCGAGACTTCGTTATTCCCGCGCGATGTGACCAGACTGGAGCCGTAAAGATTACCCGGGCAGTCGGATCACGAAGCAGAGCAAAACCGGTTCTCCGGATAGAGATGAGAAAAGAAAAACGGGCAGGAAAGGAATAGAAATCATGGCAAATATCATCAGCGACGAGACCATTGAATATGTTGGAATTCTGGCGAAGCTGGAGCTCTCAGACGAGGAAAAAGAGGCGGCCAAGAAGGATATGGGCCGGATGCTTGATTACATTGACAAGTTAAATGAACTGGATACCAGCGGGGTAGAACCCATGTCCCACGTGTTCCCGATGACGAACGTGTTCCGGGAAGATGTGGTGACCAACGGAGATGAGCGAGACAAGATCCTGCTCAACGCGCCGGAGCAGAAGGACGGAGCCTTCAAGGTTCCGAAGACTGTGGAGTAGATAAAAGTGGAAAAGACAGCTGACCGAAGCCCACGGAATTTCAGAAAGATTCCGGGAAACGGGAATCCGGTGGATGAAAAGCTGCGGAAGATTGAGACAGAAATGGAGGAAACAACGTGAGTATCCTGGATTTAACAGCGGTAGCGCTTGGAAAAAAGATCAAAGCCGGTGAGATCACGGCAGTGGAGGCCACCAGGGCAGCCCTGACCCAGATCAAAGCCCTGGAGCCGGTTTTAAACTGCTACGTGACCGTAGATGAAGAGGGTGCGTTAAAACGCGCCGAGGAAGTGCAGAAACAGATTGAAGACGGAACCCTGACCGGTCCTCTGGCCGGTGTTCCGGTTGCCATCAAAGACAATATGTGTACCGAGGGACTGTTAACCACCTGCAGTTCCAAAATTCTTTACAATTTCAAGCCGACTTACACGGCAGAGGCAGTAAAGAACCTGGAAGCAGCAGGGGCCATCATCCTGGGCAAGACCAACATGGACGAATTCGCCATGGGAAGCACCACCGAGACTTCTGCTTACGGCGAGACAAAAAACCCGTGGAACCCGGAGCATGTGCCGGGCGGTTCTTCCGGCGGTTCCTGTGCGGCTGTGGCAGCCAATGAGTGCTTCTGCGCTCTGGGCTCCGATACCGGCGGTTCCATTCGTCAGCCGAGCTCCTTCTGCGGTGTTACCGGCATCAAGCCGACCTACGGAACCGTTTCCCGTTACGGCCTGATCGCCTACGGTTCTTCCCTGGACCAGATCGGACCGGTAGCGAAGGATGTCACCGACTGTGCCACCATTCTGGAGACCATTGCTTCCTATGATAAGAAGGACAGCACCTCGATCAAGCGCGAGGACTGTGATTTCACCTCAGCTTTGGTGGACGATGTAAAGGGCATGCGCATCGGCATTCCGCGGGATTATTTTGGCGAAGGCCTTGATCCGGAAGTGAAGGATGCCATCTTAAAGGCAGCAAAGGTTCTGGAGGAGAAGGGTGCTATTGTGGAGGAGTTTGACTTAAGCTTGGTAGAATACGCAATTCCGGCTTACTACGTCATCGCTTCCGCGGAGGCCAGCTCCAACTTATCCCGTTTCGACGGCGTAAAGTACGGATACCGGACGAAGGAGTACGAGGGCCTTCACAACATGTATAAGAAGAGCCGTTCCGAGGGCTTCGGCCCGGAGGTAAAGCGCCGTATCATGCTGGGTTCCTTCGTGCTCAGCAGCGGTTATTACGATGCTTATTACTTAAAAGCACTCCGCACCAAGGCTCTCATCAAGAAAGCCTTTGATCAGGCCTTTGAAAAATACGATGTCATTTTGGGACCGGCTGCTCCGACTACCGCGCCGAGGCTTGGCGAGTCCTTAAGCGATCCGCTCCAGATGTATCTGGGCGATATC
>CAVIRL010000216.1:0-2644 GCA_963645005.1 Prevotella sp. P5-108 | reverse complement strand
AAGGATCACCACAGTTGATCATCTTATCGATATTTTCCATCTCAGCATCTCTGGGCTGAAGAGTATATTTAATTTCTTCATAGTAGTCGGTAAAGATTTCTTGCAAAATGTTCATGCTACTATTATACAGGAAATTTGAGAAAAAAGAAACCTCACCCCTCAAGATTGAGGGGCAGGGGAGCTGAATAGGCGAAGCCTATTTTTTACAAACAAATAATGCGTCTGATAGGAATCGAACCTACGCACGCGGCTCCGGAGGCCACTGCTCTATCCACTGAGCTACAGACGCATCTCTATTATGATAC
The DNA here is from genome assembly GCA_963645005.1 of Prevotella sp. P5-108. GTDB lineage: Bacteria > Bacillota > Clostridia > Lachnospirales > Lachnospiraceae > Brotaphodocola. The sequence continues at coordinate 2,339 of CAVIRL010000216.1, read as the reverse complement.
TATACTTTTTTCAAATTTGCAAGGGGATTTGTTGATTTTTTAGCCTGATTTTGATATGATGTTTACTGTTCACTGGTAGGAATTTTCTGAACGGAAAATTCCGTATGATACAGCAGAGTTTATCTTAGAAAGCTGGAGGACATCATTTTATGAGACATAACAAAAACCTTTTTGGAGAAAATGGTACGGATACAGAGAAAAAAATGCTGCTTCCGGTTCTTATAGTTCCGCTGGTGGTAATCGTGTTAATGATTGTCATTGTGCTTGCGGATTACGGGAAGAAGCGGGAAGCGGAGTCGGCGGTGGCTGCGGAAACAGCGGAGACACAGCCGGAGGAAGCAGAAACTATGGAAGCGGAAACCGATACGGAATCTGCAGCAGAAGAGACGGATGCGGAGTCGGAAACGGAGGCAGCAGTTTCCGATGAGAACGGGGATCCATACGCAACGGAGAATCTGACCCACGACAGTGTTCCGGAGATCTTAAGCCTGATGAAAAAGTATTTTACTGCCCGGGCCAGTGGGGATGCGGATACCATGAATGAGATTTATGGAGTGTCCGGACTTTCCTTTACGGAGCTGGAGGCAGAGAAGACCCGCCTGCGCAGCAATTCCAAGTATGTGCAGGATTTTGAAAATGTAACCACTTATGTGCGTGACGGTGTGACATCGGACAGCTGGCTGGTTTACGCACTGGCAGACATTAAGTTCCACTCCGTGAAAACATCAGCGCCTATGATCATGTGGTGCTATGTGGAGAAGAATGGCGATGGCAATTATCACATCATCAACGATGCAGATCTTTCGGAAGACGTTCTTCAGTTTGTAGACCGGTCGAATCACTCAGAAGAGGTGCGCAGACTTGCATCCGGTGTGAATGGGAAGCTGAAAGAGGCCCTTAATTCCGATGAGGATTTAAACAGCGTTTATGGTGTACTGCGTGATGGTTCTCCGGTTTATGACAATGGCGAGGAGCCGGAGGTTGTGATCGGCAGTGATGAGACATCTGAGAGCGGAGAAGGTGCTGCAGTGACAGCCGGTGAGGCAGAAAACACTGCGGAATCCGGAACTGCAGATGCAGCGTTAGAGGGCAGTGAAGGCAGCGCTGATGCACAGACCCAGGCGGAGGAAAGCCAGGGAGCAGAGGAAAGCAGCGCGGCAGCAAATTAGAGCTGTCAGCCTGAACGAAGGCAGAGGCCTGGCTTTGTAAAAAGCACTTTGAGAAAACAGCGAGATACGATTCAAGCACAGAAAAGAAAGAAGATAGTACAATGGAAACCATGAATGTAAAAGACTTTTATTTTGACCTTCCCCAGGAACTGATCGCGCAGGATCCGCTGGAGGATCGTTCTTCTTCCAGACTTTTAGTTCTGGATAAGAACACTGGGGAGATGGAACATCGCCATTTCCGTGACATTACCGGGTATTTAAGACCGGGTGACTGTCTGGTCATCAACAATACCAAGGTAATCCCGGCCCGTCTGTTTGGCGTGAAGGAAGACACCCGGGCTAAAATTGAGGTGCTTCTGTTAAAACGTCGTGAGAACGATATCTGGGAGACCCTGGTGAAGCCGGGGAAGAAGTGCAAACCGGGCACGGTCATCGTGTTTGGTGAGGGGCTGTTAAAGGGCACCGTTATTGATGTGGTAGACGAGGGAAACCGCCTGATCCGGTTTTCTTATGAAGGCATTTTTGAGGAAATCCTGGACCAGCTGGGACAGATGCCGCTTCCGCCGTATATCACCCACCAGTTAAAGGACAAGAACCGCTACCAGACCGTGTATGCAGAGCATGACGGTTCTGCCGCAGCGCCGACTGCAGGCCTGCATTTCACGAAAGAGCTGCTGGCTCAGATCGAGGCTATGGGCGTGAAGATCGCTCATGTGACTCTGCATGTAGGACTCGGCACCTTCCGTCCGGTTAAAGTGGAGAATGTGCTGGAGCACCATATGCATTCCGAGTTTTATATGGTAGAGGAATCTGAGGCAAAGAAGATCAACGATACCAAGGCAGCAGGCGGCCGCGTCATCTGCGTGGGCACCACCAGCTGCAGAACCATTGAATCCGCAGCCGGAGAGGATGGAATTTTAAAAGCCGGCAGCGGCTGGACCGAGATTTTTATCTACCCGGGTTATAAATTCAAAATTCTGGACTGCCTGATCACCAACTTCCATCTGCCGGAGTCTACTCTGGTGATGCTGGTTTCCGCGCTGGCAGGACGCGAGCATGTGTTGCATGCTTATGATGAAGCAATTAAGGAACGTTACCGTTTCTTTAGTTTTGGTGATGCAATGCTCATAATATAGACGCAAAACTGAACGAATGTTAGAAAAGAGAATA
>CAVIRL010000215.1:0-2661 GCA_963645005.1 Prevotella sp. P5-108 | reverse complement strand
CATGACGGAGAAGGAAATCCTGGACATGGTATCCAAGGTGGCACTGCAGTTGACTGCCCAGGAAGAGCAGATGCGGAAACTTGCCCTGGACAAAAACCGGGTATCCCGGGAGGATGATGCCTGCCGTGCTTACGGTACGTTAAAATATGCCAGAAAACTGACCATGAAGGAAGCTATGACGCTGTTATCCAGACTGATGGCAGGCTGCGCGGACGGACTTTTGCGTATGGAGGAGCCCTGTGCGGTGTACCGCCTGATGCTGGGCATCCAGCCGGCAAACCTTCAGAAGCTTTCCACAAGACCCCTTGGCCGGGAAGAACTGGAGATGGCCCGGGCGGCCTATGTGCGGGCAGAACTGCCGCAGCTTCTGGCTTAAGACAGATACAAGGAGGACCTGAATTTTGATAGACAGAAACCATTTTACAGAACAAGCCTGGAATGCCATTGCGCTGTCTACCCAGGCAGCGAATGAGCTGGGCCATAATTATGTGGGAACCGAACATCTTCTTCTGGGACTTCTGCTGGAGGAAGAGGGAGTGGCAGCCAGAGTTCTGGATGCCAACAGCGTGAGGGCTGACAAGGTAAAGGAGCTGATCAGCCAGCTTATTTTCCCGAACCAGAATGTGGGAACCATCGGTGAGACGGTATACACGCCGGGAGCCGTCCGGGTGCTGAACCAGAGCTACCGGGAGGCGGTGCGCTTTAAGGCACCCCTCATCGGAACAGAGCATCTGCTGATCGCTATGATCCGGGAGAGCGACTGTGCGGCTGTCCGTCTTTTAAATACCATGGATGTGAGCCTGCAGAAGCTCTATGTGGATCTGCGCAGCGCCATGGGCGAAGACGGGGCAGACGCAAGAGAGGAACTGCAGTATTCCCGGGCCGGAAGGGATGGCAGTGCTTCTACGCCGACCTTAAACAGCTTTAGCCGTGACCTGACAAAGCTGGCCAGGGAAGGAAAGCTGGATCCGGTGATCGGCCGGGAAAACGAGATTCAGCGTGTTGTCCAGATCCTGAGCAGAAGAACCAAGAACAATCCGTGCCTGATCGGCGAGCCGGGTGTCGGCAAGACTGCTGTTGCAGAAGGTCTGGCCGAGATGATCGCCGACGGCAATGTCCCGGAGACCATCGCAGATAAGCGCGTCATGACTCTGGATCTGTCAGGTATGGTGGCCGGCTCCAAATACCGCGGCGAGTTTGAGGAGCGCATCAAGAAGGTGATCTCCGAGGTGACGGAGGATGGCAACGTGCTTCTGTTCCTGGATGAGATCCACACCATCATCGGAGCCGGCAGCGCAGAGGGGGCCATTGATGCCTCTAACATCTTAAAGCCGTCCCTGGCCCGGGGCGAGATCCAGTTGATCGGTGCCACCACAAGAGAAGAGTACCGCAAATACATTGAGAAGGACGCCGCGCTGGAGCGCCGTTTCCAGCCGGTTGTGGTAGAGGAGCCGACGGAGGAGCAGTCCATCGCGATCTTGAAGGGCCTGCGTCCGAAATACGAGGAGCATCACAAGGTGACCATCACGGATGAGGCTCTTGTGGCAGCAGTGCGCCTTTCTGCCCGATACATCAATGACCGTTTCCTGCCGGATAAGGCTATTGACCTGATTGATGAGGCATCTTCCAAAATCCGCCTGACCTCCTATGTGGAACCGGCGGAGATCAAGAGCCTCACGGAGGATATCGAAAAGCTGGAGGTTCAGAAAGAGCAGGCCATCAAGGCAGAAGCCTATGAGAAGGCCGGTGACATCAAGAAGCGCCAGCAGAGGAAACGGGAAAGGATTGAGAAGATCCGGGAAAAATGGCAGAAGGAAAAGACTTCCCGCAAGCTGATCGTTGGCGAAGGCGAGATCGCGGATGTGGTTTCCGGCTGGACCAGGATTCCGGTGCAGAAGCTGGAAGAGGAAGAATCTGAGCGTCTGCGCAAACTGGAATCCATTCTGCATGAGCGGGTGGTAGGCCAGGAAGAGGCTGTAACAGCCGTAGCAAAGGCTATCCGCCGTGGACGCGTGGGATTAAAGGATCCGAAGCGTCCGATCGGTTCCTTCTTATTCCTGGGACCGACCGGCGTCGGAAAGACGGAGCTCTGCAAGGCGCTGGCCGAGGCAATGTTCGGCACAGAAAATGCTCTGATCCGGGTTGATATGTCGGAGTACATGGAGAAGCACAGCGTCTCCAAGATGATCGGATCCCCGCCAGGATACGTAGGTTACGAGGAGGGTGGCCAGCTCAGTGAGAAGGTCCGCAGAAATCCGTATTCTGTGATCCTCTTCGATGAGATCGAGAAGGCACACCCAGATGTATTCAACATCCTCTTACAGGTACTGGATGACGGTCATATCACCGATGCCCAGGGCCGCAAGATCGATTTCAAGAATACGGTACTGATCATGACCTCCAATGCAGGCGCGGAGAACATCATTTCCCCGAAGCGGCTGGGTTTTGCCTCCAATGACGACGCAAAGGAGCGCTACCGCTTCATGAAGGAACGCGTCATGGAAGAGGTGAAGCGCATGTTCAAGCCGGAGTTCTTAAACCGCATCGATGAGATCATTGTGTTCCACCAGCTCTCCCAGGATCATATGAAGGAGATCGTGGACATTATGTTAAAGGGCATCTGCAGACGGACTCTGACCCAGATGAACTTAAAACTTACGG
>CAVIRL010000214.1:0-2701 GCA_963645005.1 Prevotella sp. P5-108 | reverse complement strand
GCTTCACAGAGGGGATAAAAATACCGCTGACTTTTGCGTTCAGATAGCTCACGTCCTCCGGATCCCGTGAGATCATCGGTTTTCTTGGTTTCTTTACTTCTCCGGTCCATATGCCCAGCTTTTTCATCAGGTTAAAGATCCCGTCTGCTAACTGATCACCGTAGCTGCGGGTAATACGCATCCCCACGCCCATTTCCACCACCAGAACCGGTGTTCCTATGCTGTTTAAGCTGTAGGCAAAGGTAGCCTCCAGTACCGTGCTTGCTCCGTGAACCCAGATAAAGTCCACATTGGCTTCCTCCGCCAGAGGTACCAGTTTTTCTTCGTGAAGCTCGTTGATACGGATCTGAGGGATCTCAGAAAGGTAGATATTGCTTGCATGTATATCCAGCACGCAGTCGGAGCCTTTTACATCCCGGATGATCTGCGATGCCAGATATTCCGTCATATTTCCGCTGGAATTGCCGGGAAAAAGCCGGTTCATATCCAGATCAAAGGCCGGTATCCCCCTGGTAATGGAATCGATCCCCAAAGGGTTCATGGCCGGATAAATATCCACGATCCCCGTAAGATGCTCCTTTTCTTTTTGGATCCGCCGCTGCAGTTCATAACAGATATACTGTCCCTCCAGCTCATCTCCGTGGATTCCGGTGACAATGCTGATCCTTGGTAATGGATCTGCCGCAGGCTCCGGCATGATCCGGTTTTTTCTGATCCGCAGGACCTCGTCAACAGGAAGCCCTACGCTTGCTATGGTTTCTATCATTGTTCCTATCCTTTTTTTCGTTTTTTCGTTTGTAACTGCTCCGTACCTTCACAGTCACTTTCGTTTTCGAATGCAGTGTCACACAGCATCGCGGCTTACGACCACCTTTACCTGCTGCTCCTGTCTGCCTCCGCTGATCAGAATGCCCCGGTTGATGGCACATTCTGAGGCGTCACGGCCGTCTCCCAGCTTGATATACCGGTCATCTGCCGGACAATTGTTGGTGGGATCCAGGCCGATCCACCTGCCGTCACAGCAGGCCTCCACCCAGGCATGGCTCTCTCCCTCTCCCAGCATCAGACCGCATACATACCTAGCCGGGATTCCCGCAAGCCGCAGCAGTGTCTCAAAAATATGGGCAAAATCCTGACATACACCTGCGCCCAGTTTCCAGGCTTCCTCCGCCGTTGTCTCTACCTGTGTCTGCTTCGGCACATAGGAAAAGTCCCGGTGCAGCCGGTCCATGATCCGGATGCCGGTTTCCAGACTGCTTTTGCAGCCGCTAAGCTCCAATGTGCGAAAATATCCCCGGATCTCATCACCGGGGATACATTTTCCATAGGGATAACGATACACTCCCACCATATCAGCCTTTTCATATACGTCCGGGAACAGCTCTGTTCTTCCGGTTATGTGAAAGGAAAATACATCATGCGGGCTTTGGATCAGGCCATAGATTTTCGGGTTGCCCCATCCGTCTGTTCCCTCCGTCCACCGGGTCTCAGGCTCCATAGTGATCTGCTTCTCCAGAAGCCTCTGCCGGGCGGTTTCCTTCGGGATACATTTGATCGTATAAAAGCAGCGCTCTACAGGTGTTGAATATCGGATCTTCATCTGATAATCAAATTTCAAATACATCGTTTCACTGATCCTCCTTCGTACAGATCTCTTCAGAAGAATCCCCTGTTTTATGGTTAAAAAATACTTTCTACGTTTGCCACGATCTTATAATAATCCAAATGCTCTGCTTCTGCAAGCTCTATTACATTCTGAAGCTTATCCTCCTGATAAGGCAGTCCGCTCTTTCTTACCCGGGGGATCATACGGTGTACCTCCCGTCTTATTTCCGTTTTTCCGGCTCCCAGCCGTGCATACAGATCAATGCGCTCGATCCGTTTTCCTGCTTTTATGATATTTCTGGTCTCTTCACTGTCGATCCGGTCATCAATGATGCCCCAGAAGGCCAGAATATCATCCAGCACCCGCTGCAGCTCAAACAAGGGCGCAGAGCTTTTTGCCGCCTTGTTCATCTCATAGATTGCCAACTGGATATAAGACAGGGCCTCGGTGCTGATGCTTTCCCGGAGGACGATGGCATTGTCATAGGCCCGGTTCAGGTTGCTGATGATGGAATCCGGATTTTCCGCATCAAACGGATACCGCTTTAAAAAGTCCTCCTTGGACTGATAGATATCCGGGATATCTATGGAGCTGCAAAATGCCGTATAGCTTTCTCTTTCCTCGTCGATCATCCGGTCATAGCTGTTAAAAAACATCCGGATGGTTGTATATGCGCGTTCTGTGTATCTTCCAAGCCAATATAACCTGGAAGCCTGTTCTACTGAGATAATACCCATGTGTCTTTAAAGCCTCCTCCCTGTGAAGAATTTACAATAAAGGAATCCGGGTTTCTGGAAAAACGGGTCAGGCCGCTCTTCCATACCACCGGCTCATCTTTCATAAGCACAAACGCCCGCAGATCCGCTTTGCGCGGTACTGCCTCTCCGTTCTCCATGATATCCAGATCCTGGAAATCGATGACCTCCTGTGCGATAAATCTTCTCGGTTCTTTTTTCAGCAGTGCGATAAAGTTCTCTTTCTGCTCCTTCGTCATGGAGCTGCCGAACACAACGCCGTAACCGCCTGCCTCCGCAACATCCTTCAGCACCAGATCATCAAAATGCTCCAGCACATAGTTCATATCCTGCTCATAGA
>CAVIRL010000213.1:0-2714 GCA_963645005.1 Prevotella sp. P5-108 | reverse complement strand
GTGGTGTGGCGGCAGTGATCGGACCAGTAGGTATCCAGCACACGGATCTCGGTCACGGTCGGGTCCCGGTGCTCCTCGCCGGCGTAATACTTCTGGATATGCTCAAAATCACGGAAGGTCATAGCCAGATTTAAGGAATCGTAAAGCTCCTTTAACTGGGCAGTTTCAAAAGTAGTAAATCCGGTAAAGGATGCCACATCAGCCGGGGTCTCAAATATGGTAACCAGGGTTTCCGGCTTCCTGCTTCCTGCCTCGCGGGAATCCACCGGGTTGATGCAGAATGCCTTGATGGCAGTAGTCTGCTCTTCGGTAAGTCTGCCGGACAGTACATAGGTGGTGGCGGTCTTGATCACCGGCTCCTCGGTCTCCTTTAACAGCTTCACGCACTGCTCTGCGGAGTCTGCTCTCTGGTCAAACTGACCCGGCAGATACTCTACGGAAAATACCGTGTCGCCATCCTGCTTCGGGAAGTCCTCCTCATATACATAGTCCACCGGCGGCTCGGAAAAGATCGTAACGAGGGCCTGCCGGTAAGTCTCTTCCGACAGATTTTCAATATCATAGCGGATCAATACACGGACCCCGGTCACGGTGTCTATGCTCAGATAACTGCTGATCTCCTCGCGAAGCTCTCCAGCCTTTACGGCAAACTCCGGTTTTTTCTCTACATACACGCGTTTTACACTCATGTGGTTCCTCCTGTACTGTATTTCTCCTGTTTTTAGTTTCTAATTGATTACCACAACTGATAAATCTCATTCAAATAAATAATACCACAAGATATATTATAAATAAAATTAATATATCTTATGGTATTTATCATTTACTCTTATTAATATAATAGAAAACCGGATTACACTTCCGCATCCGGGCTGACACTCATGGCATCCAGAGTCAGCTTCATGATGTCTTTGATCTCGTCCTCTGTCATTTTCATCTTCTCTGCCAGCTCGATGACGGTCGCCTCCCGGCCCAGCTCCTCCGCCATGCGTTTGGAAACCTCTTTTAAAACGTTGACCCGGGCCAGCATCTCTTCTTCCGTTTTGGTTTCCAGGCTCTGCTCTTCCAGAGCAGCCTTGATCATTTCTTCGGCAAGGGTTTTCACCTGGCTCTTAAAATCACCGCCCTGGTACTGATCTGCTGTCATGATCAGGGCCATGTTAGCCTCCTGCACCAGATCTCCCATGGGAAGTCCCTGGTCTGCGTATGCCCCGGCTGTCTGTGCGAGGAACGGAAGATAGCCCTCCATCAGGCGGGTACGCACCGTCGTATCACCGCTTTTCAGCTTTTCCAGAAGCTGTTCCTCCTCCGCAGCATCCATAGGACGGATAGCTGCGATCTCATCTAAATATAACTGGAATACATCATCCTGCATTGCCTAATATCTCCTTCTGTCTGGTAAACATTTCCTTTGGCAGCCCACGTATGGCTTTTCGTAACTGTTCAGTACCTTCACAGTCACGGCTTTTCTCATTCGTTCGCTGCTCTCTCTTAATCCTGCGGATAGATCAGTCTGCCGTCATCCATGTTGTCCATGACTTCGCGCAGGAAGCGGTCTGCAAGCCACTTTGCCATGGGAAGGTTCATGTCCAGGTAATTGCCGCAGTCCCTTGCACTGGCACCCGGAATCTCTCCTTCAAAATCACGGATGAACGCGAACATTTCCCGCATGAGCGGCACAATATCTCTGGACTGGTAATCCCCCGCCAGCAGGAGATAAAAGCCGGTGCGGCAGCCCATCGGTCCAAAATAGATCACGCGGTCCTTGATTCCGTCGTGGTTGCGCAGGAACGTCGCAGCCAGATGCTCTATGGCATGGATCTCCGCAGTATTCATGACCGGTTCAAAATTCGGTCGGGTCATGCGGATATCAAAGGTTGTAATGACGCCATCTCCGGCTTTGTCCTTTCTGGACACATAGATTCCCGGAAGAAGCTTTAAATGATTGATGGTAAAACTCGTAATTTTCTCCATGATGTAATCTCCCTATATGTAGTCTTCCTGATGTAATCTTCCTAATGTAATAATCTTTCTAAATATAATCTCCCTGTGTCTGATCTCAATCCCGTCCTGCTGCGCCTGCCGAAAAGAATGCAACGTAGCGGAACGCCATGCGATGCCTGAAATCCAGCCTGATCCTGCTGTCCCGGAGTGTGATCAAAAACCGTTGCAGGATCCGCAGCTCCCGGGGTTCAAGCTCCGCTCCTCCGTAAACATATTTTTCGAGGGTGTCATTGACCCGCTGGTAAAAGCCTGCCGGAATATCCGGGAAACAGGCACGGATTTTTTCTTCCGTTTCTTCCTTCTTCCAGCCCGGCCGCACATCAATGCCGCACACCCACAGGTTCTGTGCAATGGCAGAAACAAAAAATGCAGCCTCTGCCCCGGCATCCCCGCAAAGGGGCTTATGAACCTTGCGTTCATAGCGCCATCTTGTAATTTCCAGAACCGCAAATAAAAGCTCTGCGGCAAACAGGAAGGTCAAAACGATTCCCCAGAGCAGATTCACCGGGAGCTCCGGTCCGCGAAGCTTTTCCCCTTCCGGACTGCCGTTCTGCGGCATATTGCCTGTTACATTCTCTGCTTCATCCCCGTTGTCCTCCAGGGCCGCCGTCTTCCGGATATTCTGCGGAAGCTCGAGCATGTGCAGCAGTGCATAGGTATTGTAATAAAAACCAGGCGTAAAATCAACCGGAACCCATCCAATTCCATCC
>CAVIRL010000212.1:0-2771 GCA_963645005.1 Prevotella sp. P5-108 | reverse complement strand
CTCCCGCGGCACTGTTGGCTTTTTGTACAGGACATCCCCTGCCGCGTCCTCCATGTCGGCCAGCTCCTGTGCCATCAGCTTGTACTTTTTGTATTCCAGGAGTCTGGCTACCAGTTCTGCACGCGGATCCTCCTCTTCGCCTTCTTCCACCTCCGGAGCCGGAAGCAGCATGCGGGATTTGATATCCAGAAGGGTTGCCGCCATGACCAAGAAGTCACTCACTATGTTCAAGTCTTCCTTTTCCATCTGGTTCACATAGTCCAGATACTGCTTTGTGATCTCCACGATGGGGATGTCGTAAATATCTATTTTATTCTTTTCGATCAGATGTAACAGAAGGTCCAGCGGGCCTTCAAACTTTTCCAGCTTATAAGAAATCGCCATTCTTCATTTTCCTTTTTGTCCGCCGTTTGGGCAGACGGACACGTATACTACAGTATAACAAAAAACCCCTGTCCTGTAAACATACAGAAACAGAGGTTTCTAAAACGGGCTCTATATCGTCTGTTAAAAATCTTCTTCCGTTTCCTCCGGCTTTGGCATAAGCCGTACCACCAGAAGCTGCGGACGGTTGCAGAACCGGATGTTGATGGAATGGGTGCCGAGTCCCCGTCCCACGATCATGTACCTGCCGTCTTTTTCAAATTCACCGGCACAGTAGGGATGAAAGAACTGGTACTGAGGTGTCATGACCCCGCCCAAAAACGGCAGGCGGATGGTTCCGCCATGGAAATGGCCCGACAGCGTCAAATCTGCGCCCCAGTCTGCGTACTGTTCAAAATAAAGAGGCGAATGGGCCAGCAGGATCTGGAAACGGGTGGGATCTGCCGGGCCAAGATGACGTTCCAGATATTCCGTCTTCATGCGGGCCGGAACAAAGTCGCGGTAGCATCCCGGTTCCAGGTTCAGGCCGCTGATGCGGATCTCCTCACTCAGGTTGACTGACCGGTCTGACAGATAGGCGATGTTCCGATCTTTTAAAATGTGCCGGAATTCCCGGTACATTTCTCCGTAAATTTTATATTCCCGGCCAAGCCGCTGTTCGTGATTGCCATTTCCATAATAAATGCGGCAGGGCTTGCCGGAGTTTTCTCCAACAGTCTGCTCCTGCACCTGGCACAGCCCGTCCAGGAAGCGCCTGGTCACTTCCAGATCCGCCTTTCCTGGTTTGGCAACCATCACATCTCCGCCGATCAGGATGACATCCGGACGGATGCCGCGGATCGATGCAAGAAGCTGGCTGTTCGCCTCCCCGAATTCTTTGTCATGCAGATCGGTGAGAAAGACCAGTGTTCTGGGGCTGCGGAGCTTCTCGGAGTATAGGGTGGTCTCCTCTGTCACAAAATGCCTGCGCTCATACCCGGAGCGGATCAGGCCTGCTGCTGCCGCGGCAGCACCTCCGGCCACCACGGCCGACAGGATTTTCATTTCTGTATTCAAAACGTATCGAAACCTTTCTGATTATTTGTCTGCCCGCTGCCAGATTTCCCTGCCGGGATGCCTGGTAAAACAGTGGACCCGCCACCGGCATCTCCTCGATCTGCAAAGCCATCAGATCTTCCCTGCAGCATGCAGTTGGAATCCGTAATCCAGCATGGCTTTGGTATCGGTGTAATGGGTGCCATTGGCCTTCATGACAACAGCGATCAGGCGCACACCGTCCCGCTCTACCGCGGTTACCAGCGTATTGCCTGCCTTGGAGGTATACCCGGTCTTTCCGCCGATGATGCCCTCATAATAACGGGAATCCGTTTTGTACATCATCTTATGGCCCATGGTGATGGTGCGGGCTGCGGAATTCTTGATGGCCGGGAACTCGTAGGATGTGGTGGTGTCGATCTTGCGGAAGGTATCGTTCGCTACGGCTGCCCGGAGGATCAGTGCCATATCGTAAGGCGTGGTCTTATGATTTTCATTATTCAGACCGTGCGGATTGGCGAAATGGGTATTTTTGCAGCCCAGTTCTTTAGCTTTGGCGTTCATCAGGTCCGCAAAGGCACTGACACTGCCGGACACATGCTCCGCAAGGCCATTGCCGATCTCGTTGGCGGATTTCAGTAAGAGACCGTATAAGGACTGCTCTACGGTCAGCTGGTCTCCTGCCGAAACCCCAAGGGCTACCGCACCGGACTCCAGATTCGTGGTAGCGGCCTCTGAAAAGGTGACGGTCTCATTCAGATTGCAGTGTTCCAGAACCACCAGCGCTGTCATAACCTTGGTGATGCTGGCCGGATAAAACTGCTTGTCCTGATTCTTGCCATACAGGACCTCTCCGGTTGCCGCATTCAACAGCACGGCACCCTCTGCCGCCACCTCTGGCTGTTTGATGTCAGCCACAGAAATGGAGGACTTCGAAGCTCCGACTGTCACGGTACCGGATGCTGTATTTCCAGATGCAGTGGTCTCGCCGGCCGTGGTTTCTGCAGGAAGCACCACCGGATGATCCGATACGGTGCTGCTTCCTGCCGTCACAACACTGGCTGAGGTGCTCTGGCCTGCCTGTACTGTCCCGGCTGCCGCACCGGTCGCTGTCTGGGGCACTGCCTTGGTTTCTGCCTGAGTCGCTGTCTGGGTTTCTGCCTGAGTCGCTGTCTCCCCCGGTGCCTTTCCGACAACTACGGTTCCGGCTGCCGCGAAGGTGCCGGTTGCCTGGGAAAGAGCCAGGGCAAGTCCCAGGCCAAGGATCTGTATTTTATTTCTACGCTTCATGTATCTGTCTGCCACTCAAAATGTGTTTAAATATACTTAACACATCGAGATATCGAAGTCCT
>CAVIRL010000211.1:0-2787 GCA_963645005.1 Prevotella sp. P5-108 | reverse complement strand
AACCTTGACAATTCTCAGTCAAATTAATATAATGGGAAAGAATGTAATATCAAAAAGGCTATGACGGAGACAGTAGCGCTGCATAGAACGGAAAAGCAGAACGCAGAAGCAAGCGGAATGCAGGAGCGAGCCGGGGGCGGTGGAAGCCCGGTGCAAGTAAGGCAGCAGTCGAAGATCACTCCCGAGCTGCAGGCTGAACAAATTTACAAACGGTTTCAGTAGGTCTCGCCGGCATTCCGCCGTTAACCGGAACTCATATGTTGGTATGCAGTAATAGGTGGTCAAAAGTGGCAAGAAGTGTCGTTTCCTGTATGCAGGGAGCGGCTTTTTTATTTCATAGGAAATTGCGTCCTATGAAATAAAAAAGGCTCCGCGAGGATGCGCACTCAGCGCAAGGGTGGATGGTTGCCGAAGCAACCGCGCCTCGGCGCGAGAATCCGGCAAGCCGGATTCTTTTTTATACCTTACACAAGATGTCCCGCTGCATGCGTCAAAGATTGGAGGCAGAGAAAAGCATGTATGAGAAAGTACCTACAAATATGAATTTTGTAGAGCGAGAGAAAAAAATTGAAAAGTTCTGGGATGATGAGCACATCTTCCAGAAGAGCATGGATTCCCGTAAGGAGGGTCCGACCTACACCTTCTACGATGGCCCGCCTACCGCAAACGGCAAGCCTCATATCGGCCACGTACTGACCCGAGTCATCAAAGACATGATCCCGCGTTACCGTACCATGAAGGGCTACATGGTTCCGCGTAAAGCAGGCTGGGATACCCACGGACTTCCGGTTGAGCTGGAAGTAGAGAAGATGCTGGGGCTGGATGGCAAGGAGCAGATTGAGCAGTATGGCCTGGAGCCGTTTATCGAGCATTGTAAGGAGAGCGTCTGGAAATACAAAGGCATGTGGGAGAAGTTCTCCGGCACCGTTGGCTTCTGGGCTGACATGGACAATCCGTATGTTACCTATCACAATGACTTTATCGAATCTGAGTGGTGGGCATTAAAGCAGATCTGGGAGAAGGGACTCCTGTACAAGGGCTTCAAGATCGTTCCTTACTGCCCGCGCTGCGGCACCCCGCTTTCCTCCCACGAGGTGGCTCAGGGTTATAAGGATGTCAAAGAGCGTTCCGCCATCGCGCGTTTCAAAGTAAAGGGCGAGGATGCTTACATCCTGGCATGGACCACCACCCCGTGGACCCTGCCGTCCAACGTGGCTCTCTGCGTAAACCCGAATGAGACCTACGTAAAAGTGCAGAACGGTGACTACACCTACTATCTGGCAGAAGCACTTTGTGATACTGTCCTGGAAGGTGAGTATACTGTACTGGAGAGCTATAAAGGAAAAGACCTGGAGTTCAAAGAGTACGAGCCGCTGTTCGACTGCGCAGTCTCTATCTGCGAGAAGCAGAAAAAGAAAGCATTTTACGTTGTCTGTGATACCTATGTAACCCTGACCGATGGTACCGGCGTGGTACACATCGCACCGGCATTCGGTGAGGATGACTCCAAGGTCGGCAGAAAATACGATCTGCCGTTCGTACAGTTGGTAGATGCCAAGGGTGAGATGACCAAGGAGACACCGTGGGAAGGCGTATTTGTAAAGAAAGCCGATCCGCTGGTATTAAAGGCACTGGAAGAAAAGGGCCTGTTATTCTCCGCACCGAACTTCGAGCACAGCTATCCGCACTGCTGGAGATGCGACACCCCGCTGATCTACTATGCAAGAGAGTCCTGGTTCATCAAGATGACCGCTGTGAAGGATGACCTCATCCGCAACAACAACACCATCAACTGGATCCCAGAGAGCATCGGCAAGGGCCGTTTCGGTGACTGGCTGGAGAACGTTCAGGACTGGGGCGTAAGCCGTAACCGTTACTGGGGCACCCCGCTTAACATCTGGGAGTGTGAGTGCGGCTGTCAGCATTCCATCGGAAGCCAGGCAGAGTTAAAATCCATGAGCCCGAACTACGGGGATGTGGTTAAGAAATACGCAAAAGAGATGGATAAAGAAGCCAACGGCGAGGTAGAGCTGCATCGTCCCTTCATCGATGATGTCACCATCACCTGCCCGCAGTGCGGCAGGCAGATGCACCGTGTACCGGAGGTTATCGACTGCTGGTTCGATTCCGGTTCCATGCCCTTCGCACAGCATCATTATCCGTTTGAGAATAAGGAACTCTTTGAGCAGCAGTTCCCGGCAGACTTCATCTCCGAGGCAGTGGACCAGACCCGTGGATGGTTCTACTCCCTGCTGGCCATCTCCACCCTGATCTTCAACAAGGCTCCGTACAAGAACGTTATCGTTCTGGGCCATGTACAGGATGAGAACGGTCAGAAGATGAGTAAGTCCAAGGGCAACGCGGTGGATCCGTTTGATGCGCTGGAGACCTACGGCGCAGACGCCATCCGCTGGTACTTCTACATCAACAGCGCACCGTGGCTGCCGAACCGTTTCCATGGCAAAGCCGTACAGGAAGGCCAGAGAAAGTTCATGGGTACCCTGTGGAACACTTACGCATTCTTCGTGCTGTACGCCAACATCGATAACTTCGATGCCACCAGGTACACCCTGGATTATGAGAAACTTCCGGTTATGGATAAATGGCTGCTTTCCAAGTTAAACTCCATGGTCATGGATGTGGACGACAACCTGGCAAACTACCGTATCCCGGAGGCTGCAAGAGCCCTTCAGGATTTCGTGGATGACATGAGTAACTGGTATGTAAGAAGAAGCCGTGAGCGTTTCTGGGCAAAGGGCATGGAGCAGGATAAGATCAATGCTTACA
>CAVIRL010000210.1:0-2809 GCA_963645005.1 Prevotella sp. P5-108 | reverse complement strand
TCTGCATCCGGATAACATGGCAGCAGGTCCGGCTTCCTATGGTATGACCGATACCCTTGGCCGTATGCATTCCGATGCACAGTTTGCAGGTTCTTCTTCCGTTCCGGCTCATGTAGAGATGATGGGTCTGATCGGCGCAGGCAACAACCCGATGGTCGGCATGACTGTGGCTGTAGCCGTTGCGGTTGAGGAAGCTGCTACTGCTGGTAAATTCTAATAGAAAACAGCTTACATAAAGCTTTTCGGGACTTTCGGGACTTTCTTCTACATGAAGAGAGTCCCATTTTTTCGATTCTGCAGAAAGACTTTTCCAGGCAGAAAAGACAGCCGGGTAAGACAGAATAAGAGATAAAGGAAGAGAGATTATGCTTGGAAAAACACATATGGCAGTTGGAGTAGCAGTCTCACTGCTTCTGCTTCAGCCTCAGACATTACCGGAACTGATCCTGGGTGCCGGGACGGCAGCCGTGGGTTCGGTGATCAGCGATATTGACTGCGGCAGCTCAGAGAGCAGCCGGAGAGCGGATCAGATCATATTTGTACTGGAAACGATCGTAATTGGCATTGTGGTGGTGGAGGCTCACTGGCATCTGGGCCTGTATCAGAGACTGATGAGCAACAGCTCTGTCAGCCGTATTGTGCTGGCCTGTGCCGCGTTTCTGGCGGTCTGCGCCTGCGGGAAAAAGATGCCGCACCGTTCCTTTTTGCATTCCTTTCTGGCAGGAGGACTGCTGATGAGCTGCGTGGGTGTATTTCTGCCCATGCTGGTGCCGTATTTTGGAATCGCGTTTGCGTCTCATCTGGCGCTGGACTTTTTAAATCACAAGGGTGAGCAGCTTCTTTACCCGTACCGGAAACGGTTCAGCCTGGGGCTCTGCACAGCGTCAGGGCTGATCAACCGGCTATGTTTGTTTTGCGGTTCCGTTTTGTCAGCGGGAGTGACACTTAAGCTTCTGGCAGGCATGATCTTACACCGGTAGAAACGAATCTGATCGATGAACATTGCTGCTCATGCAGCGCATGGCCAGTCACAACAGGAACCTGTTATTGTGTCTCCTTCCCGTGAAATCCCTTGAAATTCCGCGAATCTGATAGTATAATTAATATGATTGACAGAAAATTATCGGCTTGAAGATCAGTATAATGTATTGAAGGAGGAATCAAAATATGATTACCTGGAACAACCTGGACACTCTTACTTCCTATCAGGAGCTGGAAAAGATCCCCCGCGTAAACCTTGCGGAGGCTATGACTGGAGATAAAGGTGCAGGGCGCGTGAAAAAATACAGCGTGCCGATGGCAGAGGGACTTGTTTACCACTACGCAGCAAAGCAGGTAGATGACACCGTGCTGGACGTATTAAACAAACTGGCTGAGGAGGCTCAGCTGGCAGAGAAATTCAAAGCTCTTTACAACGGTGAAGTCATCAACACCGGTGAAAAGCGTCTGGTACTTCACCACATGACCCGCGGACAGCTGGGGGACCCGGTGACGGCAGACGGCGTGGACAAGCGTACCTTCTACAAAGAGCAGCAGGAGCGTATCGCAGAGTTTGCTGACAAGGTTCATAATGGAGAAATTACCAATGCAGCAGGGGAGAAGTTCACCACGGTTGTTCAGATCGGTATCGGCGGCAGTGACCTTGGCCCGAGAGCCATGTATCTGGCACTGGAGAACTGGGCAAAGAAGAACGATACCTTCAAGATGGAGGCAAGGTTCATCAGCAACGTAGACCCGGATGACGCCGCAGCCGTACTGCATGGTATTGATGTGGCACATTCCATCTTCGTGCTGGTTTCCAAGTCCGGCACCACCCTGGAGACTCTGACCAATGAATCCTTCGTGAAGGATGCGTTAAAGAACGCAGGCCTGGATGCTTCCAAACACATGATCGCCGTAACCAGTGAGACCTCTCCGTTAGCAAAGAGCAGCGATTATCTGGCAGCCTTCTTTATGGATGATTATATCGGCGGTCGTTATTCCTCCACTTCCGCAGTCGGCGGCGCTGTTCTCTCCCTGGCATTTGGCCCGGAGGTGTTCGCCCAGTTCTTAGAGGGCGCTGCTGAGGCAGACAAGCTGGCAGCAGAGGCAGATGTCACAAAGAACGCTGCAATGTTAGATGCCCTGATCGGCGTATACGAGCGCAATGTGCTGGGGTATCCGTGCACCGCAGTGCTTCCGTACTCCCAGGCATTAAGCCGTTTCCCGGCACATCTGCAGCAGCTTGACATGGAGTCCAACGGCAAGTCGGTAAACCGCTTTGGCGAGCCGGTAAACTATGTTACCGGACCGGTCATCTTCGGCGAGCCTGGTACGAACGGCCAGCATTCCTTCTACCAACTGTTACATCAGGGAACCGGTATTGTTCCGCTGCAGTTCGTAGGATTTAAGAAAAACCAGATGGACACGGATGTAGTGATCCAGGGAAGCACCAGCCAGCAGAAGCTCTGCGCAAACGTAGCTGCCCAGATCATGGCATTTGCCTGCGGTAAGGCAGACGAGAACCGCAACAAGAACTTCGAGGGTGGCCGTCCTTCCAGCATCATTATCGGTGATCAGGTGAACCCGGGTTCTCTGGGTGCGCTGCTGGCACACTTTGAGAACAAGGTGATGTTCCAGGGCTTCTTATGGAACGTCAACAGCTTCGACCAGGAGGGCGTACAGCTTGGTAAAGTCCTTGCAAAACGCGTTCTGGCTCATGAGACCGACGGCGCCCTGAAGGCATTCAGTGATCTGCTGGAAATCTAAGAGTAACATTTGGTTACAGTGTCAAAAGTCTGAGTCCACGACATGCTTGCATGTCGGTGGA
>CAVIRL010000209.1:0-2836 GCA_963645005.1 Prevotella sp. P5-108 | reverse complement strand
GGTTGAGTATGCTGTAAACAAAATTGGAACATTTACAAAGCAGGAAGTTTTGATTTCATGTCCGAGTCTGGGAAGTTCTTCCGTGGAAGCAGCATTAAAAAAACTTGTGGCCGATGGAACATTGGCAAAAATGGGAGCTGGACGGAAAACACATTACGTCAGATGTGATGCCTTTGAACGATAAAATCTACATTCAAGGTATCTGAACGTAGGGAAGTGAGATAGAATTATGAGCACATCAGAGAACACAACAAAAGATGAAGGCCTGATCGGCAATGAGAAAATCGAAGAAGCCATCGCGGCTTTGCAGCAGGAACCCAGTGAGGAACTGTTGGCGCATGCGCTGACGGTGGTTCACCGTCGGATGCGGGAACATGGGCAGGTGATTCTTGTGGTGGACATGCCGCAGGAACAGGATGGACAGACTGGAATACCGTTTGATCAGAACGGATTCGCATCGGCACCGACAGGAACTTCTGCAGCACCCCTGCAAATCCAGGCGGTTAAAACTGCTGACGGAAAGGCCTGGTGGGTGGCATTTACCAGCTTTGATGAGGAACTGCGCGGCGGGGGTCAGGTGAAATCTACGTTTTTGGCGGATCTGGAGCAGATTTTCAGGACTGTGCTGACGGTAGCGGAAATTGATGGCGTGATCTTAAATCCCTGGAATCGGACCATGATGCTGGACAAGAGCCTGATCCGGATCATATTGGGAGAGTCTTAGTATTGAAAAAGTGGGCGGTTTGCAGCGGTGAATGTTGCGATTCTGCAAAGCGGAATAGAAATCAACTAAAAGAAAACAGAATGTTTGTTCGATGTTTGTCTTGCATCGCTACAGTCTGTATGTTAAAATGGACAAAGCGAAGTATTGGCAAAGTTGATTGCAGTTCATGCAGTATGAGAAATACAGCAGACAAGAATCAGGAAAGGTCAGGACAGAAATTTGTTTTCATATATAAAAGGAACTCTGGAAGAATACTGGGAAGATACCATTGTGGTGGAATCGGGCGGCATTGGCTGGAACATTCATGTTCCGCTGTCGGTGCTGGACCGGCTTCCGCATGTGGGGGAGCAGATCAAGGTTTATACTTCCTTTCAGGTAAAGGAGGATTCCATGACGCTGTACGGCTTTTTCAGCCGTCAGGACTTGAAGATGTTTAACCAGCTTCTTGGTGTGACCGGCATTGGCCCCAAGGCGGCTCTGGGAATTCTTTCCTCCCTCAGCCCGGATGATCTTCGCATGGCCATCATAGCGGAAGATTCCAAGGCCATCGCGAAAGCACCGGGAATCGGTCCGAAGACAGCAAAGCGGGTGATCCTGGATCTGAAAGACAAGATCAGCATGGATGATGTGCTGCCGCTGCAGTTTGCGGGCGGCCAGGCAGAGGCGGCGGTTACGGCAGCAGCTTCCGACGTGGACGGCGCAGGAAAAGAGGCAATCGAAGCACTGGTTGCTCTTGGTTATTCACCGACAGAAGCCACAAAGGCTGTGCGTCAGGTAACTATCACGGAAGACATGAATTCGGAAGCGGTGCTGAAGGCATCCCTGAAATTTCTGGCATTTTAATATAGAAAATATTGGAGTACAAAATGGAACGACGGATCATTACCACTGAGGTGACAGAAGAGGACAAGGTTATGGAACCGAATCTCCGTCCTCAGATGTTAGCCGAGTACATCGGCCAGGAAAAGATCAAGAATAATTTAAAAGTATACATAGACGCGGCGAAAGCGCGCGGGGAGTCGCTGGACCATGTGCTGTTTTACGGCCCGCCGGGACTTGGCAAGACCACGCTTTCCGGCATCATTGCCAATGAGATGGGCGTGCATATGAAGGTGACCTCCGGTCCGGCCATTGAAAAACCGGGCGAGATGGCGGCGATCCTGAATAATCTCCAGGAGGGGGATGTACTGTTTGTGGACGAGATCCACCGGCTGAACCGTCAGGTGGAAGAGGTGCTTTACCCGGCCATGGAGGATTTTGCCATTGATATTATGCTGGGCAAGGAATCATCGGCCCGCTCCATCCGCCTGGATCTGCCGCATTTTACACTGGTTGGCGCAACGACCAGAGCCGGACTTCTGACGGCTCCGCTGCGGGACCGCTTTGGCGTGGTGCAGAAGTTGGAGTTTTATACGCCGAAGGAACTGCAGATCATTGTAGAGCGGTCGGCTGAAGTGCTCGGTGTTGGCATTGAGCCGGAGGGCGCAGCGGAGATCGCAAGGCGTTCGAGAGGTACGCCGCGTCTGGCGAACCGTCTGTTAAAGCGGGTGCGGGATTTTGCGCAGGTGAAGTATGACGGCGTCATCACCAAGCAGGTGGCAGATTTTGCCCTGGACATTCTCGATGTGGACAAGGTCGGTCTTGATAATAATGACCGGAGTATTCTTCTCATGATGATCGAGAAGTTCGGAGGCGGTCCGGTTGGCCTGGAGACACTGGCAGCGGCCCTTGGTGAGGATTCGGGCACGCTGGAAGATGTGTATGAGCCCTATCTTCTGATGAACGGCTTTTTAAACCGCACGCCGCGGGGAAGAGTGGCGACACCGCTGGCTTATCAGCATCTGGATATCCCGTATGAGGAACATTCCGTGTGAAGAAGAAAGTGGCAATGGAGGCCGCGGCATGCAGTCAAATGGGAATCGGCCTGAGACAGCAAATACGGAATGAAACAAACTGCTGCATACAAAGAAAATAAGAATCCGGAGAATTGATGCACGATGATAAGGAACGCAGAATTCTCCGGATTTGTGGCTTTCAGCATATTTTTTTCAGAAACATAACTGTTCAGTACCTTCACAGTCACGGGCAAAAATCCATTGAAAATTGCCTACG
>CAVIRL010000208.1:0-2852 GCA_963645005.1 Prevotella sp. P5-108 | reverse complement strand
ACCGTAAGCACGGCAGGCATCATCCTCCCGGGATACCCGGTTTTTTTTTTTTTTTTGTTTCCGCATCTGCTCTTCCTGAGCCGTCAACTGCAGTGCCACCTTGGATACCATGTCCAGGATTTCCTTCTCCGTCATGCCCAGGGTTTTCTGGTTACTGACCTCGTAAAGGGAGCCGCAGTTTTCCTCACCTTCTCCATACATGCCCTTCACCGAGGTGCCAAAACGCGTCATCTCGGTCACCATGCCGTTAAACCGCTTGCTCATGGAAAGCAACGGCAGATGCAGCACCACCGATGCCCTGAGACCAGTTCCCACGCTGGTAGGAAATGAGGTCAGATACCCATACTTTTCATCAAAGGCATAATCAAACCGCTCGTTTAAATAATCATCGATCTGACCGGCCTGACTCCAGAGCTCATCCAGGTGAAGCCCGGAGGCAAACAGCTGGATGCGAATGTGGTCGGTTCCGTTTAATACGATGCCCACCCGCTCATCGTCCGATACCATGACCCCGGCCGGTGCCTTGCCGGAAGCAATGGTGGAGTTAAACACCCGGCGCTCCCGGAGTGCTCTGCGATCCAGATCACTCAGCTCCTGCAGCCGGGCCTGCTCATAATGGCGGCCGTCTGCGCTGCCAAGATCCTTCAGTCCATCTTCCAGGCGTCCGATCATCTCATCTGCCTGTTTTTCATTCAGTCTGGATGGAAAAGCGTATTCCTCCAGGTTCCGCACCAGACGTACCCGGCTGCAGATGACCGCAGGCCGGATCAGGTTTACTTCCTCAAACCATTTCATCATGACTGCGCCTCCTTCAATGCCCGGATCCGGTCGCGGCACTCCGCCGCCACCTCATATTCCTCGGTCCGGACTGCGTCCCGGAGTCTGGCCTCCAGCTTGAGGATCTGAGCCTGAACCTCGCTCGCACCGGAGGAAGCCGCTTTTGCATTCTGTCCGTCTGCACCATCTGCCGAAGCATCCGCAAAACTTCCCTCCTCCAGTTCTCCGGAAGTATCCAGATGGAAGGGTTCCGCCTTAATCTTCTGGAATTTCGGATGTTTTCCGGTATGCCGTACATTTCCCTGCAGCTGCTTGATCTTGTCATGGATCAAAAGATCAAAGACGCTGTAGCAGTCCGCACAGCCAAACCGGCTGTTTTTGACAAAATCATCGTAGCTGGTGCCGCAGGTCGGGCAGACGATCTGACTTGTCTTTTCTTCCTCCTCGGTCTCTCCCGGCACACCCAAAAGACCTGACAGCAGCTTGCCCAGCGGGAATTCTCCTTCAAAGATCGCGGAATAGGGGCCAAAATCCATTTCCTTGGCACACTGGGCACAGTAATTGTGCTCTGTCCGCACACCGTTGGCAATTTCCGTATATTGAATATTTGCTTCTCTTATCTTACAACGCTCACATAACATGGCATTTCCTCCATCTAACCCTCACCGCCGCCGGTATAGTAATCATAGATTTCATCCACCAGATCATGAACTTCCTCTCTGGAAATATTTTTGCAGACACTCCTTGCCAGAAGAACGGAAAGTTCCTCTCTCAGGCGCTCAATGGAGCGGATCTTGTCAATATCCAGGGCGATCACGGCTCCTCTCCGGCGGTCCAGCTTGATATAGCCTTCCTGCTTCAGCACCGTATAAGCCTTATTTACGGTATGCATGTTGATTCCGATATTATCCGCCAGCTGACGGACCGATGGAAGGGAATCTCCCTCATGGATCCGGTCCGTGGCTATACCCATGATGATCTGGTTCCTCAGCTGGATGTAGATTGCCTCCTCGCTTTCAAAATCAATCTTAATGATCATGTTTTCACCATCTTTCGCATTCTCTGTTATAGAAATTGTATAACAGTATTATAGCAAAAAAAGCGGCGAAGTCAATACACCGCTTTTTTCGCTTTTCGGCATTTAAAGTTTATCGTCCAGATCGAACACTTCAAAGTCATCGTCTTCCGGACCTGCCTCAGCCGCCGGTTTTTTTCCGTGGTTTTCCGCCGTCACCGCCGGCTTCTCTGCAACACTGGCAGCCAGCTGTTTTTTCACTTCATCCAGCTGCGCGTCTGCCTCATCTGCAGCCTCCGGCAGATATTCTTCAGCATCGACATCGTCCAGTTCTTCCGGCTCCGGGTCTTCATCTTCCCGGAAGTGCTCCGGCTCTCCTTCATAATCAGAATCCTCTTCGAAATCGTCCTCTTCGCCCATCATATAACGTTCTTCCTTGCTGAGCTTACGTCCGTTCTTATGGGATTCTTTCTTTGCCTTCTTCCTGGCCGGCTCGTCGAACCGGTCATAATCCAGATCATCCGCTTCCATCCGGCGGTTTCTTCCGCGGCGGCTGAGGATCAGGAGGATCAGAAGGATCACTGCAACTGCTGCTACGGCAATCAGGGCAATTCTTGCGATATTGTAATCATCTACCAGGGCATTGTACTTATCTGCCACATCCTGAAGCTCCTGACTCTGGGAATTGCCCTCGGTGCTCTGCTCAAAGTAACGCTGAATCGTCTTGTCTGTCAGATCATAACGGTAGAAGCCTGCAGTTCCGCTGTCGCTTACACCGTAGAATATGCAGTACTCCGGCTGGCCACCCTGGGTATCCGGAACCCATCCCTGAACCTTGGTCTCACCAATGGTAATGGAGGTTTCCTTCATGCCATACGGAACGGTCACATCGGACGGAAGCGCAGTGATACCAATCTTGAGCGGAGTTCTGGATGCCTCTAACTCAGCCAGAACTTCCAGGTTCTCTGCTGCCGTAGTCTCTTCCTGACCGTCAGCAAGGCTCTCGCCGCCCTCAACGCGGTTCACCAGAATGGTGTAGGTACGAACCGTAGAGCCATCC
>CAVIRL010000207.1:0-2852 GCA_963645005.1 Prevotella sp. P5-108 | reverse complement strand
AGAGCTATCTGATGACGAGAAAGTCAGATAGCTCTTATTTTTTGCGTTTAACATGGCTCGTTGGTTTTATTGCGGTGACAGCCGGTTCTGTCGCAAAAAGTCCAGAATATAGTTCCTGCACTGCTGTTTCCGGGAGAAGAGTACATTGTGGGTGCCTCCCTCAATCAGGCAGAGCTGGCTGTGGGGAATCTGTTTAGCCATCCAGCGGGTGTGGGAAGTTCGGATGAGATCCCGGGTTCCGGCAAGAATCAGAACCGGCGCCTGGATCCTTCGCAGCCGTTTGGCAGGCAGATTCGGGGAATCGGTTAAGAGGGCATTGAGCTGCAGGCGGTTTTCAAGCTGTTTCTGGAAGGGGCAGTCTGGCAGGCAGTCTTTTAGCGCACCCAGAACAAGGCCGGTTATCTGTGTGCCGAGGCGCACCGGCAGGCGCAGGCCGTGGGGCAGGGCATTACCGCTGGCAGAGATAACCGCCAGAGTGCGCTCCGGAAAGCAACAGGCAAACTCCAGCGCAATGTTGGCTCCATCGCTGAAGCCAAACAGAATGGCCTTCGGTATGCCAAGGTGGTCCAGGAGGGCCGCTGCGTCGCAGGCCATGTCATGAATCGTGAAATATCGCCGTTCGGCTGGACTGGGGGCGGAAGCAGCCACAGGGACTGAAGCAGAGGCTCGGGCATGCACGCAGGAAAAGACCTCAGTGTCAGGATGGTGTTCATGCGTGGAAGTGTCCGGTGAGAATGAGGCAGCCGCAGCGGCCAGAGAGCGCCCGTGTCCGCGGCTGTCCATCAGGATCACACGGTAGCTTTGCTGTAATTTTCGTGTATAGGAGTAAAATATGCGGTGGGACTGACGGTTGCCGTGGAGCAGCAGGATCGGAGTCCCGTGACCGGAAACCTTGTAATACAGATGTGCCTCGGGGGTATCCAGATATCCGCTGTCCGGCCAGTTTTCCCGGTGGTTTTCGGCAATCAGATCCCTTGTTTTATTTCTGATTTTCTGACTTTGTGTGCTGATCGTTTCTTTCACGTTTTTCATGATGGATTTTCCCCTTCAGAATGGCATGGATCCCTTCCCGGACGAGATCAGGGTTCTGGATGGTTACGATGGCGTAAAACATATCCGGAGTCGGGTGCTTCGGCAGGTAGACGTAATAGGCCGGAAGCCATTCGGTGGGATTGTATTTTTCCTTGGCCCGGTACAGATCCCGGAAGCCGTAGCAGTCGTTAAGATGATTGTAGGCAAAGCGAAGTAGCTTTTCGACCGGACTGGCTTTTGCGTTGTCCAAACCGGCCAGGGGCGCCACGCCAAGGCTTCCGTAGTGAATACCTTCCTCGCGGAAGGTCTGGAAGGCCTCGTAGATAATGGTTTCCATAACGCCGCTGGGGGCATCGTTTCCGTGGCGGGTGACATCGGCCATGTAGCCGTCTTTTCCGAGAAACGGAACAAAGGCGATGAAAGCCACGATGGTCCCTTCAGCATTTCGTGCATAGAAATAGCGTTTGTCCATCGGGTTATCCAGTCCGGTTTTTCCCATGGTGAAAGCCAGAAGGGAACTCTTTTTCTGCCCCAGCCATTCATTTGTTACACGGTCAAAGGCTGCTTCGATGTCCGGATTGCGCTGTTTTAACGGCTTGTACTCGGAAATAGTCACACCGGCTTTCCTGGCATGGTTGATATTCATGCGCATTTTGGCACCTTTTTTGCCGCTGATCTCGTAATCGGCCAGGGAGAAGCGGGCCTCCTCACCACATTTTACAAAGCCGAAGCCCTGGCGCTTGTATTCCTCCAGAAAATGATTTGTTACGCTTAAGAAAAAAATCTTGTGGGCGCTTCGAGTACAGAAGTCTTTAAATTCGGAAAGCAGTGCCGGAAAATCTGCATCCGCACAGACCGGATCGCCGTTGACGATGATGGTGTCTCCCACCACGCCGTAGGGGATCACGCCATCCACATTCCGGCCAAAGTAAAGCTGCTTGTCATCCTCCAGAGCCAGGTAGGAGCAGCTGTTCTGGCTGTACAGGTTTAAAAGGGTGCGGGCGTGCTGCAGGTCGGATTCCCGGCGTGCAGATGGTGCCAGCCACGGACGGACCGCATAGAGGAGAGCCGCCAGGATGCACCCCCAGCTGAACCAGAACATTACGAGCTCCAGCATGTGGGCACCGTGGGAGACGGGGATCGTGCTTCCGTTTCCCAGAAGAATATCAAGGCTTTCCTCAAAACTGTCAAGCAGGGTGTGGCGCCCGCGTCCCAGGATCGGTGTTAAATAGTGGTAGCTGATAACTGCGTTGGCAGCTACTCCGAGAAAGCTGGGCAGCAGCAGAAGCAGGCTGCGCCGGTGGCTTTTTTGGGAAGCCGGGCAGCAGAAGTCGGAGCGGACGCAGAAGAAAACCGTAAAGAAGACTACATCGGTAACCATACATGAGGCATGGAATGTGTCCGGCAGATGAGGAATGCAGCTTACAAAATCCAGAAAAAGCAGTATCTGGGTGATGATCAGGGCTGTGTGTTTCCGCTTCCAGAGCTGTCTGCACAGACAGAGCAGCACCACGGAGGAGGCACGCTGAACCATCCAGTCCATCTCCGTGGAGACCAGGAGGGCGGCTTCTGCCGGGAGCCGGTGAAGAAAGCTTAAGGCAAACATGCCGAGAGATAAACAAAATAAGATCAGGATGCAGGTATTTTCCACCCGGGTGCGAAATGATTGTGTCATGGAGATCCTTCCTTTCTGTGTCTGACCAGTTGGCCTGATTAAAGTAATGACTGGTGACAGAGGCTGTGTGTTCAGAATGCTGTTTTAACTTTGGTTCGGGTGTCAAAACACCCGAACTTTTGGTTACACGAATTGTTCCGTGCTT
>CAVIRL010000206.1:0-2979 GCA_963645005.1 Prevotella sp. P5-108 | reverse complement strand
CCACCGACATGCAAGCATGTCGTGGACTCAGACTTTTGACACTGTAACCAAAATTACTCGCCTAAGTATTTTGCGATGATCTCGTCGTAGGTGCCGTTATCCTTGATGTCCTTCAGACCTGCGTTGAACATGTCAACCAGCTCCTGCTTGCTGTCATCGAAGATTGCGAAACCGTACTCAGCCGGGTCATTGCCGGTGCCGTCTACCAGTTTCATAGCAATACCGGTATCTTTGATATTGCTTGCCATAATCGGGGTATCATCGAGGCATGCAGCTACCTGGCCGCCTACAACTGCCTGGTACATGGTCGGTGAATCCTCAAAATAGGTGATTTCAAATCCGTACTGATCCTTGATGCTGTCTGCGTAATCGGCGCTCATGGAAGCGGTCTTAACTGCAACCTTCTTGCCCTTCAGATCGTCAAAGCCGGTAATATCGGAATTCTCGGCAACTGCCATGCTCTGGTTTGCATCATAATAGCCATCAGAGAAGATCCAGCCGGAGGCTTTACGCTCATCGGTGATGGATGCGCCTGCGATCATACCATCTGCCTGACCGGCCTGGCATGCTGCGATGGATGCGTCCCAGCCAAGTACCTGTACCTCGTACTTAAAGCCCTGATCCTCTGCAATCGCCTTCAGGATGTCCATATCGATACCTACGAAATTGCCGCTGTCATCGGTATACTCGAAAGGTTTAAAAGCGGTATCGGTTGCGATGACCCAGGTCTTATCAGAGGTATCCGCTGCAGCGGTCGTTTCATCTGCCTTAGATTCTGCTGCTGTCTCAGCTGCGGTGGTGTCTGCTGCTGTCGTGGTATCTGCGGTTGCGCTCTTGGATCCGCCACATGCGGTCATTGCTGCTGCCATTGCTGCTGCCATTACCATAACCATTGCTTTCTTCTTCATAAACTTATTCTCCTCTCTTTTCCGATGCGAAGAAACATTGCTGTTCACGCGATGCGCAAACAAAGAAATTTCCTCACCCGATTTATCCAGACGGCTTTTGCCGGTCAAGGATCAAATTTACTTTTTGCAGGCATCTACGAAGGCCTGCACCAGTTTTTTGCACTCCGGATCTTTTTCAAAAGCAAATTCCGGATGCCATTGTACCCCGACGATAAAGGTTTTATCCGGTACTGTGATGGCTTCCACCAGACCGTCCTCCGAGTAGGCCATGGCCACGGCCTTCGGTGCCAGATCTTTCACTGCCTGGTGATGATAGCTGTTCACACCATGCTCTCCGGCTCCGATGATGTCTGCCAGAAGGGTTCCTTCCTTTACGGTAACCTTATGTACCGGTCTGTCGTAAGGCGGTGTCATGTGATGCTCTGTCTCCGATGGATGCTCTGTGGGAAGATCCTGATAAAGGGTTCCGCCCAGCAGCGCGTTCATAAGCTGCACGCCCCGGCAGATTCCAAATACCGATTTGTCTTCCTGCAAAGCTTTCTCAAACAAATATGCTTCCATCTTATCCCGGCTACTGCAGGGGATTCCACAGGTCTTCCTTGATGCTTCTCCGTAGAGCGCCGGGTCCACATCGTGGCCGCCGGTCATCAGGATGCCGTCGCAAAGCCTGAAGCAGTCATCCAGTTCCTCCGGATCCGTGGTCAACGGAAGCATAATGGGAAGAGCTCCGCAGGTCTCCAGGACCTTCATGTATCCGGGAAGCATCCAGTAGCTGTCCCTGTCATCGTCATACAAAGGAATCAGTCCGATCAGTTTTTTCATCATCTCCATCTCCTTTCTTTCGATGCAAGGGTCTCAACAGTTGCGTTTGGGGTCTTATTATATTATTATATAATGTTGTTAAAATAGCAATCATCGAACGCCACTGGCGTCTTCTCAATATGTCTAACGAAAAAAAGAGCCTACATCTCCTTATCTGATGTAGACCCCTTTGTCTGTCACGTATGATAACACGAGACTTTAGAAAAGTCAAGTCAGCGTTGTTGCTTTCTCTGTTTTGCACACTATCTTAATTTATTTTTCGTGTTTTTTCTTAATTATCTAAAGTTCACGAGCTTCCCTTGTGATATCCACAATCAAAAAGTTGTTTAAAATACACAATGGAGATTGTAATTTTTATCACTTTTCGCTATAATCAAGCTGATAGGAGGTTTTTACTTATGAAACTTTTATACCAGAGCTTTACCGATTATAATCTGGAAGAATTTACGCGCTTCAACATGACGGTGCCGTTGCGGATCAGCAAATACCGTCCAAAGATCCTTGCCGTGTGCTACATCCTGATGGTATTCTCCGGCTTTCTGCGGGTATTTACCGAGCCCGGGACTTCGGCCTTTACCTACCTGCTGGTGGTATTCGCTATTCCCATTGTCATGGTGTATGTTTCCAAGCGTCAGTGCCGCAAGGTCTATCAGGCAAATCCTCAGCTGCAGGAACGGCACTCTGTGATGCGCTTCTATGAAGACCATCTGCAGGAAACCAGCAATCACCAGTCTGTCGATGTTCCCTACAGCAGCATTGCCCATCTTGTAGAGACCAGAACCCATTTTTATCTGATGACAGCAGCCAACCAGGGCATGATCATCGTGAAAAAAAACTGTTCTGCCGAACTGATCCAATTTCTTCAGAAGCTGAAACCATAGTTACTCGGAATGTGCTGCAAGGCAGCTATGCGGACTGTATGCCTGCACGGTCTTCAGAAACAGCTTGTGGATCCGGTTGTCCGCATCCAGCTCCGGGTGAAACGACATTCCAAACTGGTTTCCGCTGCGTACAGCCACAATGTGTTCGTCCACCTCAGCCAGCACCTGTACGCCCTTCCCCGCTTCTTCCATATAGGGAGCGCGAATAAAGGTCATGGGCACCTCGCCAATGCCGGAAAACTCCTGCACGATGCGGAAGCTTCCCAGTTGTCTTCCATAGGCATTGCGGCGCACGGAGACCGGCAGCGTCCCGAAATACACATGCTCATCGTT
Organism: Prevotella sp. P5-108; assembly: GCA_963645005.1. Taxonomy (GTDB): domain Bacteria; phylum Bacillota; class Clostridia; order Lachnospirales; family Lachnospiraceae; genus Brotaphodocola. Next base: position 35 of record CAVIRL010000206.1, on the reverse strand, counting down.
AGTCAGGTGCTCTGCCAAAAGGATCAGACCGGCGC
>CAVIRL010000205.1:0-2992 GCA_963645005.1 Prevotella sp. P5-108 | reverse complement strand
TTCTGATTGCATTATATTGCCGTAGAATAGCCAGTAAAACAGAAGTTCCGGGCACACCACACAGAAACGAGGTACAAAATTCCACTTAGTACCGCGTTTCTGTGTGGTGTGCCCGGAACTTCGGACCTTTAGTGATTATGATTTAAATTTTTATTTACGCATTTGCAGCTGCCTGCTGCTCCCCTGCTTCCTTGCGGTCTGCCAGGATCTTATCTATGCTTACGATCTTGACACACAGGGCAAACAAGTCCATAGCAAGGATCAGGTCGCCAAGAGGCGGGTAGGACGGTGCGATACGGATATTGGTATCGTTAGGGTCTTTGCCGTATGGATAGGTAGCACCAGCACTGGTCATAACCAGGCCTGCTTTCTTACAGCGGGCTACGATTGCCTTTGCACAGCCATCCAGGGAATCGAAGGCGATAAAGTAACCACCCTTCGGCTTGGTCCAGCTTCCAATGCCAAGGCCGCCCAGCTCACGTTCCAGCGTGTCCACAACTGCTTCGAATTTCGGACGAAGGATGTCAGCGTGCTTGCGCATATGCTCTACCATACCATGGATATTGCCAAAATAGCGGACATGACGCAGCTGGTTTACCTTGTCGTGGCCGATGGTCTGGAATTTTAACTGCTTCTCAATGTCTTCCAGGTTATTGCGGGAGGTTGCGATAGCTGCAATGCCGGAACCCGGGAAGCTGATCTTGGAGGTGGAAGCGAACTTGTAAACCATATCCGGGTTTCCTGCGCGCTTGCACTCTGCCAGGATCTCGATCAGATGATCCTGATCGTGGTCATATAAGTGATGAACACCGTATGCATTGTCCCAGTAGATGCGGAAGTCCGGAGCAGCCGGTTTCAGTCTTGCAAAGCGGCGGACGGTCTCATCAGAATAGCTGACGCCAGTCGGGTTGGAGTACTTCGGCACGCACCAGATGCCCTTGATGCTGTCATCCTCTGCTACCAGCTTCTCTACCAGATCCATATCCGGGCCATCCGGAGTCATCGGCACATTGATCATCTCAATACCGAAATACTGGGTAATGGCAAAATGTCGGTCATACCCCGGCACCGGGCAAAGGAATTTTACCTTGTCCAGCTTGCACCACGGAGTACATCCCATAATACCGTGAGTCATGGAACGGGATACGGTATCGAACATGACATTCAGGCTGGAGTTGCCGTAGATGATGATGTAATCCGGCGCTACCTCCATCATGTCTCCGATCAGCTCTTTGGCTTCCTTGATACCGGTCAGGACACCGTAGTTACGGCAGTCGGTTCCGTCTTCACAGGTTAAGTCATCGCTGCTGCTTAACACATCCATCATTCCCATGGAAAGATCCAGCTGCTCCACACTTGGCTTACCTCTGGACATATCCAGTCTTAAATCTTTTCCCTGAAACTCTTTGTACTGGGCAGAAAGCTGTTTTCTGAGCTCCTGCAGTTCTTCCGTGCTCATCTCTGCATATGGCTGCATCTTCTTTTTCCTCCTCATCAGCTGTACTCCCTTTCATCACCCGGACGCTGCATCCGGGGTTCTCGGTTTGCCTTCCATTCTACACGAAATATTACCGTCTGACAATCGCATTTTTCACGAATTTGACATCATAAATCGTCTTTTTCTGTCTCTGGTTTTGCAGCATATTCTGTTTTCATTATCTGGACATCAGTTCCCGTACCAGCTGGTTGACTACAGCCGGGTCTGCCTTGCCCTTCATGGCACGCATGGTCTGGCCCACGATAAAGCCCATGGCCTTCTCTTTTCCGGCCTTGAAATCTGCAACGGACTGCGGATTCTTCTCCAGCAGTTCCTCAATGGTCTTTGTCAATGCTCCGGTATCGTTTACAACCTTTAAGCCGTGTTCCTCGACATAACGCTCCGGATCTACATCTTCCTTAAATACCGCCTCAAATACATCCTTCGCAACGGTACGGTTGATGACGTTCTTCTCCACCAGACTGATGAGCTTTGCCAGGTTCTCCGGGGAGAATTTCATGTCCTCCGGCTCCTGTTCCTGCTCTTTTAACAGGCGCATGGCCTCAGTCATCAGCCAGTTGGAAACCTCCTTCGGCTTGCCGCAGATGGCTACCGTCTGTTCAAATACATCGGCCAGATGCTTGGAACCGGTCAGGATCTCCGCATCATACTGCGGCAGTCCGTACTCCTCCTCATAGCGGGCCAGCTTCTCGGTACGAAGCTCCGGCTGTGCTGCCTTCACCCGCTCGATCCACTCGTCCGGGATCCATACCGGAACCAGGTCCGGATCCGGGAAGTAACGGTAATCCTGTGCATCCTCTTTGGAACGCATTGCATGAGAGGATTCCTTGTTGTCATCCCAACGGCGGGTCTCCTGAATGACCTTCCTGCCGTCCTCGATCAGTTCAATCTGACGGGTGCGCTCGCCCTCAATGGCACGGGCAATGGCCTTGAAGGAGTTTAAGTTCTTCATCTCGGTTCTGGTGCCGAACTCCGGTGCCCCCACCTCTCGGACAGACAGGTTGACATCGGCACGCATGGAGCCCTCCTGCAGCTTGCAGTCAGAAGCACCCAGATACTGGATGATGAGACGGAGCTTCTCCAGATAGGCAATGACCTCATCAGCACTTCGCATATCCGGCTCGGATACAATCTCGATCAACGGCACGCCGCTTCGGTTGTAGTCTACCAGGGAGCAGTCTTCCCACTCGTCATGGACCAGCTTACCGGCATCCTCCTCCATATGGATCTCATGGATGCCGATCTTCTTTTTGCCTGCCGGGGTATCGATCTCAACCCAGCCGTCATGGCAGATTGGCAGATATAACTGGGAAATCTGGTAGTTCTGCGGGTTATCCGGATAGAAATAGTTCTTCCGGTCAAATTTGCAGTACTGGTTGATGCCGCAGTTGGTGGCAAGGCCCACAGCCAGGGCATATTCTACCACCTGCTTGTTCAACACCGGAAGGGAACCCGGCATACCGGTGCAGACCGGGCAGGTGTGGGTGTTGGGTG
>CAVIRL010000204.1:0-2994 GCA_963645005.1 Prevotella sp. P5-108 | reverse complement strand
GACATAATCCAAAAGGAAAAATATCAGTCTCTCTTTCAATGTGCAAAAAGAAGCAATGATTTTGAGTCGTTTTTAAACTTAGTGGCATAGTTTTGTGCAATTTTTCAAATTTGCTCATTTATAGTTTGTCAATAAATCTTTGCATTGCGATATTTTTCCTTGAATCACTTTATAAAATGAAGTATAATCTTGAATAAGTATGTATATATTCATATGTCTGTTAAAAGATTGAAAAGAATGCAGATTAAAGGAGAAGTATTATGGATTTAGTTACTGTAAGAGAACTGTATAAAAACCGGGAGGCTTACCTGGATAAAGCGGTTTCCATCGGCGGCTGGGTGCGCAGCGTGCGTGCCTCCAAGGCCTTCGGCTTTATTGTTGTCAGCGACGGAACCTTTTTTGAGACCCTTCAGGTCGTTTATCATGACAATATGGTTAACTTTGCCGAGATCAGCAAGCTGAACGTGGGCGCTGCCATCATCGTAAAGGGCACCCTGGTTGCTACCCCGGATGCAAAACAGCCGTTTGAGATCCAGGCTGATGAGGTTACTGTTGAAGGGCCGTCCGCTCCGGACTATCCGCTGCAGAAAAAGCGCCACACTCTGGAGTACCTGCGTACCATCACCCATCTGCGTCCGCGCACCAACACCTTCCAGGCTGTATTCCGTGTACGCTCCCTGATCGCATACGCAATCCACCAGTACTTCCAGGAGCGTGACTTCGTATATGTTCACACCCCGCTCATCACCGCAAGTGACTGTGAGGGCGCAGGCGAGATGTTCCAGGTAACCACCATGGATTTAAACAACATCCCGAAAAACGAAGACGGCTCTGTTGATTACACCAGAGATTTCTTCGCAAAACCGACCAACTTAACCGTAAGCGGCCAGTTAAACGGTGAGACCTACGCTATGGCGTTCCGCAACATCTACACCTTCGGACCAACCTTCCGTGCGGAGAATTCCAACACCACCCGCCACGCAGCAGAGTTCTGGATGATCGAGCCGGAGATGGCTTTCGCCGATCTGGAGGACAACATGGAAGTGGCTGAGGGCATGTTAAAATATGTGATCCGCTACGTTTTAGAGCATGCTCCGGAGGAGATGGCCTTCTTCAACAGCTTCATTGACAAGGGCCTGTTAGACCGTCTGAACAACGTAGTAAACTCCGAGTTTGGCCGTGTTACCTACACGGAGGCTGTTAAGCTTCTGGAAGAGCACAATGACCAGTTCGACTATAAAGTATCCTGGGGCTGTGACCTTCAGACTGAGCATGAGCGTTTCCTGACCGAGCAGATCTTCAAGAAACCGGTATTCGTTACCGACTACCCGAAGGAGATCAAAGCCTTCTACATGAAGATGAACCCGGACGGAAGGACCGTTGCCGCAGTAGACTGTCTGGTACCGGGCATCGGCGAGATCATCGGCGGCAGCCAGCGTGAGGACAATCTGGAGAAGCTGACCGCCCGCATGGACGAGCTTGGCTTAAAGAAGGAGGACTACCAGTTCTATCTGGATCTCCGCAAATACGGTTCCGCGCGCCACTCCGGTTTCGGCCTGGGCTTCGAGCGCTGCGTGATGTACTTAACCGGCATGGGCAATATCCGTGACGTGATCCCGTTCCCGAGAACCGTAGGCAACTGCGATCTGTAAAATAAAAAAGAATGTGCCATGACGCATTCTCGCGCCGAGGCGCGGCTGCTTCGGCAGCCATCTGCCTCTGCGCCGGGTGCGCAACCACACAAGCAATGCGGGTATACTGCGCAGAATGGACTGCCGGCATACCCGCATTCTTACATTTCACACATTGTGCAGGCGAATACCCGCATTCCATTTATAAGGAGATTTTCATGAAATTCATTCACATTGCCGATGTCCACTGGGGCATGAATCCGGACAGTGACCGGCCCTGGAGCCGCGAACGTGCCCAGGCTATCCGTGACAGCTTTGCCGAGGTGGTGCGCCAGGCCAGGCTGCGGGACGCGGACTGTCTCTTCATTGCCGGTGACCTGTTCCACCGCCAGCCGCTCCTGCGGGACTTAAAAGAGGTCAACTACCTGTTCTCCACCATTCCCGGCGTGCGGGTAGTCATCATTGCCGGAAACCATGACCGCATCCGGTCCAGCTCTGCCCTCATGAGCTTTACCTGGTGCCCGAATGTTACCTTTCTCATGTCCGAGGAGTTAAGCTCGGTCTATTTTCAGGACTTAAACCTGGAGGTGCACGGCTTCTCCTACCACACCGCAGAGATCAATGAAGCCCGCTTAAATGGCATTAAGGCTCCGGATGATGGCCGTATCCATGTGCTGCTGGCCCACGGCGGCGATGCCTCCCATCTCCCGTTGGATAAGGGAAGCCTGGCTCACACCGGTTTTTCCTACACAGCGCTGGGCCATATTCACAAACCAGAGCTGGCACTGGACTTTTCCTATGCTTATCCCGGTTCCCTGGAACCGCTGGACAAAACCGAGACAGGCCCCCATGGCATGGTGGTGGGCGAGATCCAGCCGGCATCCGGCCAGGTCATTTCCCTGGAATTTGTTCCGGTGGCTCGCACCCAGTATATTCCGCTGGTGGTCCATGTCACTCCGGCTACCACCAATGGAGAACTGTGCGACCGCATCACCGATGCCGTGAAGCAGCGCGGCCTGGAGCATATTTACCGGTTCCGCATCCGGGGTATGCGCGACCCGGATATCACCTTTGACTTGGAACCGCTGGAGCGCCGCCTGCAGATCGTGGAGGCGGTGGATGAATCCGAGCCGCAGTATGATTTCTGTCAATTGTTCGCCGAGCATCCCAGCGACATGATCGGTTTTTACATTCAGGCGTTCCAGAAGGACGATCCCAGCCCCGTTGAGAAAAAGGCGCTGTATTACGGGATCGATGCCCTGCTTCGCACTACAGATGAGAGGAGTTAACGCATGCGGATACTGGACTTACATATCGACGGATTCGGCAAATTCCATGACCTCTCCGTCTCCTTTGACAAGGA
>CAVIRL010000203.1:0-3008 GCA_963645005.1 Prevotella sp. P5-108 | reverse complement strand
TTGCAGTAACAGTTCCCGTTGCCTTGCCTCCCCGGGCCTCAATGGCCGCCTGCAGCTCCTTGCGGTTTGCAAAATGCTCCACGGAACCAGTGATGACAAAGGTCATTCCGGCAAAAATAGCTGCCTCGCTGCTCTCTGCCTCATTTTCAATGGTAAGCTCTGCCAGCAGACCGTCCACCGCCTCGTTGTTCTTCTCGGAAGAAAAGTAAGCGATCCAGGCGTCAGCCAGAACGGTTCCAATGCCATCCACCGCTGTCAGTTCTTCCGCTGCGGCATGGCGCATCCGGTCAAAGTCATAACCGAAGGAGCGGCACAGCATCTTGGCATTCGCCAGGCCGATACCCGCCACACCAATGCCATATACCACGCGCACCAGGTTGGTATGGGATGCTTTTTTCACAGCAGCCATCAGGTTCTCGTAAGACTTTTCGCCAAAGCCCTCCATGGAGACGATGGCTTCCTTGTGGCGGTCCAGATGGAACATATCCGCATAACTGTGAATGAAGCCCGCCGCGATGAATTTCTCCAGCGTAGCCTCGGAAAGTCCGTCAATGTTTAAGGCATCCCGGCTGACCAGCAGGGAAAAACTCTTGATCTTCTTTGCCTGACAGTCCGGGTTGGTGCAATATAAGGATTTCACATCGTTCATCTGGCGGATCTGGGTCTCACCACCGCAGACCGGACAGATTTTCGGGATCACAACAGTTCCGCTGCGGGTCAGGTTCTCCGCGATCTGCGGGATGATCATGTTGGCCTTGTAAACGGTAATGGTATCCCCCTCGCCCAGCTCCATGGCCTCCATGATGCTGATGTTGTGGACACTGGCACGGCTCACTGTGGTGCCCTCCAGTTCCACCGGATCAAAGATTGCCACCGGATTGATCAGACCGGTTCTGGACGCGCTCCACTCAATCTCCCGAAGTGTTGTCTCCCGGATCTCATCCGCCCATTTGAAGGCGATGGAGTTGCGCGGGAACTTAGCCGTGCGGCCAAGAGAATCTCCATAGGCAATGTCATCCATCAGAAGTACCAGTCCGTCTGACGGGATATCGTAGCTCTGAATAGCTTCCGCAAACTCTGCCACTGCGTCCGGCAGAGTGGCTGCGGTGACCTCCTTGTACTCCACCACATCAAAGCCCTGGGTCTTTAACCACTCAAACTGCTCTTTGCGGGAGTTGTGGAAACGGCCATGGTCGGTTCCATCATCCGGCTGCCCGGCTGCCTGTGCTGCAGTTCCTGCAGTTTCCGCGGGTTCTGCGGTTTCCGCGGGTTCTACGGTTTTCGCAGTCTCCACATTTTCCGCTGCCACACCAACAGATTCCGGATCTGCTGAATTTACAGTCCTCACCAGCATGAACGCTTCGAAATTTACGCTGCGCTTCGCAGTAATCTCATTATTCAACTGGCGTACCGATCCGCTGCACAGATTCCTCGGGTTTTTGTATTTTGCGTCCACATCTTCGATTTCCTCGTTGATGCGGGCAAAATCAGAATATTTGATAATGGCCTCTCCCCGCAGGATCAACTGTCCCTGATACGGGATGCGAAGCGGCACATTGGAAAACACCTTCGCATTGTTAGTAATGACCTCACCGATCTCGCCATTTCCGCGGGTAACCGCCTTCACCAGTTCGCCGCCCTCATAGGTCAGAACGATGGTCAGGCCGTCCAGCTTCCAGGAAAGGAGTCCCTTCTGGCTTCCCAGCCACTCCTGAAGCACCGGCACCTCCTTGGTCTTGTCCAGGGAAAGCATCGGCGCCTCATGGGCCTCCTTCGGAAGTTCACTCAATACCTCATAACCAACTTTTTGAGTCGGACTTCCGGCTAACACCGTGCCGGTCTCTTTTTCCAGCTCCAACAGCTCGTCATACAGCTGGTCATATTCAAAGTTGCTCATGATCTCACGGCTCTCCTGATAGTAAGCCCGGGATGCAGCCAGAAGCTGCCGGTGCAGCTCCTTCATGCGCAAGATTTTGTTGTCATTCTGTTTCTGATCCATGTTCGTCACCCGCCTGTTTCTCAATCCAGTCTCTGTTTCAATTCGTCATTCTACGTCCGTTTTACGCCTCTTCCCCGTCCAGTGCTTCGGCTTCCTCACGCTCCATGCGTGCCTGCTCTAGTTGCCACTCCAGTTCTTCTATCTCCTGCGGCGTTACCCGGCGAAAGTCTCCGGTATTTAATTTACCCAGATGAATGTTCATGATGCGGACACGCTTTAAGGTCACCACGCGGTATCCCAGCTCTGCGCACATTCGACGGATCTGGCGGTTTAAGCCCTGGGTCAGAATGATGCGGAAGGTCTTTACTCCGGCTGCCTCCACCTTACACGGTCTTGTGGTCACGCCAAGCTCCTTTAACTCCACACCCTCCCGCATCTTCTTTAAAAATGCCGCGTTGAAGGGCTGGTCTACAGTAACCAGATATTCCTTTTCATGAAAATTCCCTGCATGCATGATCTCATTGGCCAGCTCCCCCTGATTCGTCATCAGAAGAAGTCCCTCAGAATCCTTGTCTAGGCGTCCCACCGGATACACTCTTGCCGGATATTGGATCAGATCCACTACATTTGGCGCCCGGTCTTTATCAGAAGTGGTGCACACGATTCCCCGCGGCTTATTGACTGCCAGCAGCACTGGTTTTACCTTTTTGCCACCTGCTGCCTTTCCCACCGGTTTGCCATCACAGATTATGGTCTCCTGACCGGTTACCTTTTCTCCCATCTCGGCCCTGCGGCCATCAATGGTGACCTTTCCTGCCTCAATGAGACGGTCTGCCTCGCGGCGGGAGCAGACGCCCTGCTCACTCAGATATTTATTCAAACGGATTTCTTCCATGATATTTGATATTTCCTTTCTCATCGGCCATCCCGGCCCAGTCACCTTTCCAGCCGGTGTCGCACCGCTGGTCTGCTGTTTTTTCAGATATCGTAACTGTTCAGTACCTTCACAGTCACGGGCAAACCGGTCCCACAAGCCGAAAACGGCTATCCCCCAACCCGAGAGATAGCC
>CAVIRL010000202.1:0-3046 GCA_963645005.1 Prevotella sp. P5-108 | reverse complement strand
GTCAAGGTTTCTGCAGGCAGTCTGTTTGTTAAATTTATATCAGGTGCATTGTTTTTTGTATAAACTGATGCTATACTACTATTGTTTTACACAATTTTAACGAAATCCGTAAAAAAGAAGAAGGAGACCGGTATGAGCGAACGCAACCTGACCCTGCTCACAGACTTTTATGAGCTGACCATGATGCAGGGCTATTTTAAAGAAAAAGATGCAAACGAAACCGTCATTTTTGACGCGTTTTACAGAAACAACCCGGTAGGCTCCGGTTATTCGATCTGCGCTGGCTTAGACCAGGTGATCGACTACGTAAAGAACCTGCACTTCGATGAAGATGATATTGACTATCTGCGTACCACCGGCATGTTTGAGGAGGATTTTCTCGACTATCTCCGTAACTTCCGTTTCAGCGGCGATATTTATGCTATCCCGGAAGGCAGCGTCATCTTCCCGAGAGAACCCCTTGTAAAGATCATTGCTCCGATCATGGAGGCTCAGCTCATTGAGACTGCCCTCTTAAATATCATCAACCACCAGTCCCTGATCGCCACCAAGGCCGCCCGGGTGGTTTACGCAGCCCAGGGCGATGGCGTCATGGAATTCGGTCTGCGCCGCGCACAGGGTCCAGACGCCGGTATCTACGGTGCCCGCGCTGCCATGATCGCCGGATGCATCGGTACTTCCAACGTACTCTGCGGCAAAATGTTCGATGTCCCGGTCAAAGGCACCCACGCCCACAGCTGGATCATGAGCTTCCCGGATGAACTGACTGCATTCCGCACCTACGCAAAGCTGTATCCGAATGCCTGCATTCTTCTGGTCGATACCTACGATACCCTAAATTCCGGTATTCCGAATGCCATCAGGGTCTTCAAGGAAATGCGCGAGGCCGGTATTCCGCTCACCTTCTACGGAATCCGCTTAGACAGCGGCGACCTGGCTTACCTGTCCAAGAAGGCCAAGAAGATGTTAGATGCAGCCGGATTCCCGGATGCTGTCATCTCCGCTTCCAACGACCTGGATGAGACTCTGATCTCTTCCCTGAAGCTGCAGGGCGCTGCCATCAACTCCTGGGGTGTCGGCACCAACCTGATCACCTCCAAGGACTGCCCGTCCTTCGGCGGCGTCTACAAGCTGGCTGCTATCCAGGATAAAGAAACCGGAAAATTCATTCCGAAGATCAAACTGTCCGAGAACGCAGAGAAGATCACAAACCCGGGCAACAAGACCATCCGCCGTATCTATGATAAGGAAAACGGAAAGATCATCGCAGACCTGATCTGCCTGGTGGATGAAGAGTACGACACCAGCAAGTCTCTCCTGCTCTTCGACCCGAAGGAAACCTGGAAAAAGACCCACCTCGCACCGGGCACCTACACCATGCGCGAGATGATGATTCCGGTATTCTTAAAGGGGGAGTGTGTTTACGAATCTCCGAAGGTAATGGATATCCAGAAATACTGCAAGAAGGAGCTCGGTACCCTGTGGGAGGAATCTCTGAGACTGGAGTATCCGCACAGAGTGCATGTAGATCTGTCCAGGCCGCTATGGGATATGAAGAATGAATTGCTGGACAGCTATCACTATAACGAATAACAATTTAGGAGTAGAGCTAATAAAGGTTCGAAAATGAAAGAGACCGCCTTCCTTTATTTTCACATATCGTTGTTTGCTTGCTTTCGCTGACACGTGTTCGCCTGTGTCGGATTAACATCCGCCCCATTCGGACGCGTGTGCTCAAGATGCAAACAACCTGATATGTTGAAAATACCGGAAGGCGGTCTCATTCATTTCCTGCTGTATTGGCTCCGCTGTGGAAGAATAATACACAACCAAAACTGTACTGATAATTATTTTATGCGGAACTTTTCTAATATCTCCGGCTTTACGTTCTTCGCATCCAGATGATGCTTTTCCAGATAGGATGCGTATTTAAATTGCAATGATACCCGCTATTCCGTTCAGATCGTTCCGGTCACGACCAGAGTGCTGATGCCCGGGCTGGTGGTCCACTCGCCGGTTTCCGGATTCTGTGTGTAGGTGGCTGCCGGAACGGTGATTTCTCCTGACACGGTAGCGAACACTCCGGTGGTTTCATCGTAAGCGTAGTTGGTGGGATCGGTCCAGGCACTTCCGTTGAAGGTGACGGTCAGGTCTCTTAAGATCGGGTCAAACGTATCCGTCACAATAACCTCGGTGGCCGCGGTTGCCGGGACATTGCCGATGTTCTGGAGCACGAAGGTATAGGTCAGTCTGCCGCACTCCGTTACCGGAACCGGGCTGACGGATTTTGTGATGGAAAGAACCGGCTCTGCTGCGGCGGAAATGGTCTCCGTTGCGGTGATTCCGGTAATACAGGTTCCGGATACGGTCACAGTATTGGTAACCTCTGCTTCCATCTGGAGTGGTGCGTAGGCATTCAGCCGGGTCTCGTAGACGATGGTGGCATTGCCGCCCGCCGGTACACTGATCCCGGTGATCACAAGAGGCGGACCTGCTTCTACCGTCGGAGCAGGCTGGATCGCACCATTTCGGTAATAATGAATGGTTCCTGCAACGTAATCCAACGGAGTGCGCTCTTCTTCGCCAAAGGCATAGCTCCCCAGATCATCCGTCAGAGTCAGTCCGGTATATTCCGTCGTTCCGGAATTGACAATGCTGATGATATAGTTCACCGTATCGTCCTGCCGGTAAGTCTGCTTCACCGCTGTCTTGGTGACAGCCAGAACCTCCTGGATTTCTCCCACGGTAATATTGGAATTGGCTACCTCATTGCCGTAGCGCAGCTGCGCCTGATTCGTAAAAAATGCCATTTGCTGTTGTCCCCTTTTTTGAGTGGTTACAGTATAGCATATGACAAAACCGGGAAGCTGGTGCAGGGCTTGTATCAGAACGCCGCAGGCGGCCTTTCCTATAAGTCAAGGAAAAAAACACCCCGCAGAGTCAGATGTCCGCGGGGTGTTCGTCACTTAAAAATAGTTCCTTCATCCTCTGATATTGGTTACAGTGTCAAAAGTCTGAGTCCACGACATGCTTGCATGTCGGTGGA
>CAVIRL010000201.1:0-3111 GCA_963645005.1 Prevotella sp. P5-108 | reverse complement strand
AAAACGCAAATTTAACGAATAAGAGTATAGCGTGAGAGCAGAGAAAAGTCCATGGGCGGAAAAAAGCAGGGCCCTGACGCTTTCGCATCAGGACCCCTGTGGCAGATCATTTTCATTCCTTAATTTGATTTCGTTTCGCACTGATCATCGCCACCAGCGCAATGACCGCATTGATCAGACACCAGCCGGCCCAGATCGCAAGATCCGAATAATTTCCGTAGGCCACGAAGCCAACCAGAGCCGCAAGGCCAAATAAAACGATCAGCGCAATATTGCCGCCGTTTCTTTCTGACTTTCTCGTCGCAATGGATACAATGCCGCCGGAAAGCATACAAACCGCCACCAGAATTCCCGCCGAGCCGGAGATCTCTCCGTTGTCCTCCAATGCATTCACAACACCGGCCGCACAGGACTGAAATGTCACAAACACAAATAAAATGATAGATAAAATTCCCGAAACAAGCTTCCATGTTTTCATTGATATGCCTCCTGCTTAAAATGTAAGTGATATTACATCTGAATCAAAAATACTGTCCCACGATACTGTATTAAAGATGTGGAAATACAGCTCGACATCTGTAATATCCGTGATGGAATTTTCTTCCAGATCAGAGCTAAAAAACTGCACGGCACTGATGGCCTTTTTCCCTTTGACAACGTTTTCCGAGATAGATGACTGCACCATAAAGCCATTCACGGAAACATCTCTCGCCTGAATCGTTACATCCTGATCTGAATTGTTTTCAATGTAAAGGATAACGCCGGGTCCCCAGAACGAATCGTCCTCTGAAAGTCCCTTTCCAACGATCTTGATGCCGTTGGCATCCACCAGTACCTCACCGGAGTCATCGTAATTCTGCTCATAGCCGTCTGCGATGGACGTATTTATACTGATGGTATCCGTATCCAGAATGGTGTCCCAGGATTCTGCATCAAAAATATGGAAGTTGAATTCCATTGTCGCTACATTTTCAATCCCGCACTCCTTTAATCCGGATGTTGTAAAGGTCAGCGAATCATTCGCCTTCTTTCCTGCCGCTACCGTTGCCGACATTGTAGTATCCACCATGTATCCGTTCACGCTGGCGTTTCTCGCCTGAACCGTGATCCCCTGCGCCGAATTATTTTCGATCAGGAGCTTAAGTTCCGTCCCCATCCAGCCGTCGTCCATTCCAGTTGCTGTGATCTTAATGTCGTTTGCGTCAAACAGCACCTGTTCCTCCACGGAAACGGCTTCCGTCTCTGCCGTTTGGCTTTCTTCCTCCTCGCCTTCTTCTGCCTTCGCCTCTTCTGCGGAAGAACCATTTGCGCTGACCTTTGAAATTTCCTTTGTTTCTCCGGAGCCCGATCCACAGGCTCCCATGATCATCGCAGACAACAACGCAATGCTCATCGTCGCCGCGATTCCCTTCCATGTTCTTTTCATACTGCTTCTCCTCCCTTGTGAACCTCAGCTACTTCTACATCTATTTTCAGTCCTGGATCCCGCTGGTTCTCAGGGGCTCCATTCCATTGTTTTTCAACAGTTCGTTGATCTCTATGATATTTCCCGGCCGTTCATTGAACAGGATCATCAGAAAGGCATCCCTGGGTGTTTTGGGATACAGCGCAGGCATATCATATTTCTTTAACGCCCGCTGCGTTTCTGCCAGGCTCAGCTCCGCCGCATAGCAAATGCGCAGGATCACGTCCCTCTGTCTTGTGCGTTTTTCGCCGGACAGCAGCTTATAGCCGTAACGCTCCGGAACATCCGCCTTCAGAAATACCGTCTGCTGCGTCATGGACTTTTTTTTCAGCAGCTCCTTCATGTAAATGAAAAAATCTTCCGTTCCGGAATTCATGGAGTCCTTATTCTCACGACAATATTTTTCAAATTCCGACAAGTGTGTCTTTCCCAGAATTTCCGTGAGCTCTGTTGTACTTTTTTCGTCCATTGCGCTCTCCAATCTGTTATACTGTGCTTAAACTGTTTCACGAAAGGATTCATTTCATTATGGATTTCACCCAGCATCTGGTTGTTTCCTACTATAAAAATATTGCCGTCATTGATGAATCGCATAAAATCTACCTGGCGCAGCATCAGGAATCCCATAAGGTCTTTGTCAAGAAAATTCTCGATGTCTATAATGCTGACATCTATGAACACCTGTATCTTCACCCCATCGCCGGAACGCCAAAGATCCTTGCCCTTTGTGAAGAAGATCAGCAGCTGACCGTTGTTGAAGAATACATCTCCGGCACAAGCCTGGCGGGCAGAATCCACAGCCACTGCTTATCCACCGCTGACATCGTCCGCTATATGATCGATCTCTGTGACATTCTGGAAGCCCTCCATCAGGCATACCCGCCCATCATCCACCGTGACATCAAGCCCTCCAACATTATGATCGATTGCTGGAACCATGCGGTTCTGCTGGATTTTAATGCCGCCAAATTCTTCTCACCGGGCCACACCGCCGATACCGTACTGCTCGGCACCATGGGCTATGCCGCACCGGAGCAATATGGATTTGGCGCCTCTTCGCCGCAGACGGATATCTATTCCCTGGGCATTCTTCTCCGGGAAATGAAGCATTCTCTGCTCGCCCCCTGTGCTGCCTTTGACGCTGCCATTGAAACCTGCACAAAACTGAAGGCTGCAGAACGCTACAGCTCCGTAGGTGAACTCAAAAAATACATGGAAAGCATCTCCGCGCCGCGGCATCGCCTCGGCTTGCCGGCATTCCTGAAAGGCTATGTTTTACCCGGCTATCGTTCTCATACACCCTGGAAAATGCTTCTTGCCACGGTCTACTATCTGCTCACCCTCTGGCTTTGTGCCGGATTTCAGGTTAAAGGCCTGCATGGCTTTCGCCTGCTTTTTTACAAAATCTTCACACTGCTTGCCTCTCTTTCCTGGGTCTTCAGCGGCTTTAACTACCGGAATATCCAGAACCTGATGCCGCTTTGCCATGACAGAAGCCTTTTTCTTCGTGCTCTCGGTATTTTGATTCTGACCCTTGTCATCATATTATTTTCGTTCCTTATTCTTTGCATATCGCAGGAACTTTTCACTTCCTGATCATCATATCACACTGTCATCAGCAATGTTCCCACCCCAGCGGTGGGAAC
>CAVIRL010000200.1:0-3120 GCA_963645005.1 Prevotella sp. P5-108 | reverse complement strand
GTGTTGTGAGAGCAAGCAAACAACGATATGTGAAAATAGAGGGAGACTGGCTCATTCACTTCCGGACCTTTGTTTCAAATTTTGAACTTCCTCACAAACTCCCCATGCTTTTCTCACAAAATGAACACATTCTCCTGATATGTTTATAACAGCGAAAAGACTGAAATGATTTAGAGAGGAGCAGATTATGAGGATGAGAGAGCTTGCGGCCGTGATGGCGGGGGTGACATTTGGCATGACGGTTGTGCCGAACATGACCGTACTCGCGGCAGATAATAATATGGATTACCGGAGAAAGGTAGTCGGCATTGCCGGCATCATGAACAACACCAGCACCGGGCTGAATGATCCGGTGACCCGGGCGGAGTTTGCCAACATGCTGGTGAAGGCATCCACCTACCGGGATTATCTTCCCACCACCGGCAGCGTGTCGGTTTACGCCGATGTCCCGGCCACAGCCCAGTACGCGTCCAGCATCCGCATTGCGGCAGAGCAGAACTGGGTGACCGGTTATCTGGGCGGCTTATACAAGCCGGACCAGTCCATCACGCTGCAGGAGGCAGCGCGGGGAATCCTGGCGCTTCTCGGTTACACCAGTGAGGATTTCGGCAGCAATATGGCGAACGCCCGCATGGCCAAGTTTTATGCCTTGGAGTTAAATGAAAATCTGGACCGGCAGGCGAACGAGGTGCTGAACCGCACCGATTGCATTAACCTGTTTTATAACCTGTTAAAGACCGATTCCAAGACTACCGGAAAAGCCTATGCGACGGTGCTGGGATGTGAACTGAATTCTGACGGTGAGGTGAACCCTCTTGGTCTTGCAGATACGAATCTGAAGGGACCAAAGCTGGTGACCAAGGGTTCCCAGATTGGCAATTACGTTCCCTTTAATGTGCAGGAAGCCAGCATATTTGTAAATGGTGATGCTTCCAGCTATGAAGCACTGAAAAGCTATGTTTCCAGCAGCTACGTGGTGATCTACTATAACCAGACGGCAAAGACCATCTGGGCCTACATTGCGGATGAGGATGTGCAGTCCGGCCGCTGCGCTGTGCGCGGAACGGTGGAGAACATCTATTACAGCTCCAGTGATGTCATGACGCCGACCTCCATCACTCTGGATGACGGGCAGGAATACAAGCTGAGCAGTTCCGAGATGCAGTTTGCCTTCTCTGTCTACGGCTCCATCCGCGTGGGCGACCGGGTAACACTGATCTGTGAGAAAAGTGAGAATTCCAACGGTGACGCGACCTACACCGTTGTGGATTACGTGGAAGATTAAGGGAGGCCGGACATGTTTGAAAAATTATCGGAAAAATTCAGGAAAACATCTGCCGGGACAGGGAGCGGAAGCGGAACCGCCGCAGTGACCGGACCGGGCAATACAGCAGGAAAAAAAGGAAACCGGCGCAAGGGCAGGGGCAGAAAAAAGAAAATCCTGCTTGCAGCCGCAGGTGTGGCAGTTCTTGCGGGCGGCGGCCTGTTCTGGCACAGCCACAGCGCAAAGGCGAAAATGACCAGCGCGAAAGCGGGAGAGCAGAAGACCGCCACAGCCACCATGGGAACCCTGACTTCGGAACTGACTTCCTCCGGCACCATTTCTCCGAAAGATACCTACACCATCACCTCCCTGGTAGAGGGAACGGTGCTGACAGCGGATTTTGAGGAGGGCGATCAGGTGACCAAGGGGCAGGTGCTTTACCAGATCGATGCTTCCTCGGTAGAGTCGGATCTGAGGTCTTCGGAAAATTCCCTGACCCGGGCCAACAAGAGCTATCAGCAGGCCCTGGAGGATTACCAGGAGGCGGTCAGCGATTACAGCGGCAATACTTATAAGTCTACCCGCACCGGATTTATTAAGAAACTGAATATTGAGGTGGGCGACAAAGTAGGATCCAATACGGATCTGGCGGAGCTTTATAATGACCAGACCATGAAACTCAAGGTTCCGTTTCTGGCCGGAGAGGCGGCAGCCATTCCGGTGGGAAGTCAGGCGGTCATCACCCTGACAGACACGGAAGAACAGCTTTCGGGCGTGGTGACGGCAGTCAGCAACATGGATGAGGTGCTGGACGGCGGCCGCATTGTCCGCTACGTTACCATGGAGGTGGCGAATCCGGGCGGCCTGACGACATCCCACAGCGCCGCAGTTACGATCGGTGATTTTGTCTGCTGCAGCGAGGGCAGCTTTGAGGCCATGACCGATACCACCATGAAAGCTTCCATCACCGGAAACGGCAGTCTGGAGGTGGAGGAGCTTCTGGTACATGAGGGGGATTATGTGACCTCCGGTACTCCGCTGTTCCGCATTAGGAGCAAGGATGTGGAGGATATTCTGGATTCTTACCAGGATGCTGTGGATCAGGCTCAGGAAAAGATTGAGTCGGCCCAGAGCAATGCAGACAATAAGCAGGAAACCTACGATAATTATACGATCACGGCGCCGATCTCCGGTCAGGTCATTACAAAGACCGTGAAGGCAGGAGACAAGATTGACCGAAGCTCCAGCAGCTCAACATCGACCCTGGCTGTCATTTATGATCTGTCTGAGGTGACCTTTGAGATGTCCGTGGATGAGCTGGATGTGGGCCGGGTCAAGGTCGGCCAGACGGTCAATGTCACAGCAGATGCCATTGAGGGCAAAACCTTTACCGGCAGGGTCACCAACATTAGTTTGCAGAGCTCCCAGTCCAACGGTGTCACCAACTATCCGGTCACCGTAACCCTGGACGAGGTGGGAGATCTGCTTCCGGGCATGAACGTGGACGGAACCATCATCCTTGACCAGGTGGACAATGCGCTGATGATCCCGGTGGATTCCCTGATGCGGGGCAACCGTGTCTATGTGAAGGATGACAGCGTGACGGAGCAGCAGGGAAACGTGCCTGCAGGCTTCAAGGCAGTGGAAGTGGAGACCGGGATCAGCAACGATGATTACGTGCAGATCACCAGCGGACTTTCCGAAGGCGATGAGGTCTATGTGGATTCCGCATCCAGCAATACCAGCACGGATATGTTCCAGATGGGCGGCCCAGGGGGCGGTCCGGATGGAGGCATGGGAGGCGGCCCCGGCGGAAGCGGCGGTCAGGGCGGAAACGGAGGAAACCATGGAGGCGG
>CAVIRL010000199.1:0-3129 GCA_963645005.1 Prevotella sp. P5-108 | reverse complement strand
CCAGCTCTTTTCCAAGCTTTCTGTGGTCACGTTTCTTTGCCTCTTCCATCATGGTTACGTATGCTTCCAGCTCCTCTTTCTTTGCGAAAGCAGTAGCGTAGATACGGGTCAGCATCTTGTTGTGCTCGTTGCCTCTCCAGTAAGCACCTGCAATACTGGTGAGCTTGTAAGCCTTGCCGACTTCCTTTGTGTTCATTAAGTGCGGGCCTGCACACAGGTCGGTGAACTCGCCCTGCTTGTAGAAGCTGATCTCTGCGTCTTCCGGAAGATCCTCGATAAGCTCTACCTTGTACGGCTCCTCTTTCTCTTTCATGAAGGCCAGTGCCTCTGCTCTTGGAAGAGTGAAGCGCTCTAACGGCAGTGCCTCTTTGATGATCTTCTTCATCTCAGCCTCGATCTTCTCCAGATCTTCTGCGGTGATCGGGGTCTCAAAGTCGATATCATAGTAGAATCCGTCTGCGATGGACGGGCCGATGGCCAGCTTTGCGTTCGGGTACAATCTCTTGATAGCCTGAGCCATAACATGGCTTGCGGTGTGGCGCAGTGCTGCAAGACCCTCTGCGTCTTTTGCAGTCAGAATGTTTAACTCACAGTCTTTGTCGATTACGGTACGCAGGTCTTCAACCTGTCCGTCCACCTCACCGACACATGCTGCGCGTGCCAGTCCCTCGCTGATGTCACGGGCGATATCGATCATGGGCATAGCCTGTGCATACTCTTTTTTGCTTCCATCTTTTAATGTGATGATCATGCCTTTTTCCTCCTGGTATTCTTGGTTGAAATATAACTGCTCAGCAGGTCTGCACATTCACTGCGCTGACCGTATGAAAATATGGGCTTGCAGGCAAAAATCCCATTGCCGTAGGCAATTTTCAATGGATTTTTGCACGTAACTGTAAGGGTACTGAACAGTTACGTTGAAATAATGACGCTAGGGACGATAAGGATTTTCTAAATGAAACAAAAAAATCCCCTGCCTGATGCGCTTTGCACACCGGACAAGGGACGATCATTCTTTTATCGCGGTTCCACCCTGTTTGCCGCCTGATTCCAGACAGCCTCTTCATTCTGATGGTAACGGAATCACCGGATCCGATTAAGGACCACTCCGAGCTGGTTTTCCTGCCGGCTTCCTCATAAGATGCTCACACCATATGCACCTTTCTCTGAATGGCTCTGCCAGAGTACTCTTCTCATCAACGTGTTGTTAAATATGAAGCTTTTCTCATATCTGCACTGATTATAGCACGGAAAGCAGATATGTCAAGCACTAAAAATCTGACCTAATCTTAATTCATACTTGCGTTCAGGGTGCGCATAGCTCCTATACAGCTCAGTTCGTTTCCATCTACGTCGCGAAGCTGCCCGTCCTGGATAAAATTGTATACATGGATATTGTCCAGATAGACATCGCCGTCGGTTTCAAAGCTCACATCGTAAAAGCCTCTGCGGCCCATATTCAGATCGTACCGGCTCCAGCCGTTCACCTCCACCGTCTGGCTCATGGACCCCAGCTTCACAGTCAGTGTAATCGGTTCCTCACTGTCTGCCGTGAAACGAACATGCCCGTCGTGGGTGGAACGTCCGCCAATGCGGTGCCCGACTTTCTGGGAAAGCGTACCGCCCTTTTGCAAAAAGAGCTGTTTGCTGCCGTCCCGCTCCATCACACAGCCATCTGTGACCTCCCAGCCCCGGGTGCCGAGGGCAAACTGATGATTGTACACCGGATTATTGGTATAATTGCGGTACGTCCACACTGCATAGCCGTTGGTGTGGGTTCGCAGCACCTCCGGGATTCCCGTAAGATACGCGCTGCGGTGGCTCTCTTCCAGGCGCGCATTCTGTTCAAACCCTTCCGTTGCATCCATGTATAAAAGCTGATCGATAAAAACAGGCTTGCCGCCGTTGTTGGAGCGGACAATGGAAAGCTGCTCGTTCATCGTCCGGATGGCTTCCTCGGCAGAGATCACTGCGCCGAAGTTCTGTCCCATAGAGACACTGTACATCAGAGAGGTATATTCCGCATTTCCGCAGGAGAACGTGCCGTAGTGTGACGCTCCCGTCATTTCTTCCCCTTCCTCTGCCTCCACCGGATCTGCATCCAGCCGGACCTCCATGGAAAGATTCGGGAATACCTTCTGAGTATCTTCCAGAAGGTCGTTTAAAAAGTCATCGTAAAACTCATAGAACAGCTTGTATGCGTAGCTGGTCCTGGACGGAATATAGGCCTCATCATAGCTGGTAAATTTTTCTGCCGGCCTGTAATATTCATTTATTGCTTTCAGAGAATAATGTTTTTTCAGCCAGGCATGGTAGCCGCAGTCTTTTGCCGTCTCCCGGCTATTGGCCCCTTTTCCCAGATTCGCCGCTTCTTCCACGTAATTCCAGAAATCCTCCCAGGTGATAAATCCTCCATGAAAGTTGGAATGTGCTGACGCAGTCCGGTAGATCTGCCTGGCGTAAGCCAGCCACGCTGCCCGGGTAGAAGGATCTTTCAAGAGCTCCTTATAACGGGTCGTCACCACATCGTCCGAATAGTAATCCCACACGTAACCGATGCGCAGCTCCACCATAAGCCCCTTCGATGCCGCAGCATCCATAACACGGTCCAGCTTCTGAAATGCATACCGGTTATAGGATACTGGAAGTACCCCCGGCTGGAATTCCCGCCATGGTATCACCAGCACAATGCTGTTGAAACCATCTGCCGCGATCTGCGCCAGTTCCTCCTCCATATGGTCGCTTTCCGAATTCCAGAAATTGCTCACCCAGGCATCTGAAACATAGGTTGCTGCCTTCAAGTAAGAAGAGGCCGCTTCACTCCGGATTCCCGATACCATCATGGAAGCTGCCACTGCCGCCGCTGTAACGCCAAGTCCCAGTGTACGGACCAGACTTTTCTTTTTCATATGTAAATCCGCCATTTTCCCGCTGCGCCCCTTCCACGTTCACGCAACGTTTTTCTGCGCTGCACCTGTTATTTTAAGTCAGCCACGGTCACGTTATCGGTACAGCAGACCAAGATTTATTTTATCACAGTCTTTCATGGTCCGTCAACGTATTGCCATACAAACCAGCTTTGAAAGGTGAATTCGTTTTGTAACCTGCCCACATAGGAAAATTAGACAT
>CAVIRL010000198.1:0-3194 GCA_963645005.1 Prevotella sp. P5-108 | reverse complement strand
TGTAACTTTACCATACGAACTCTCCTCCTGTAATTGTGTGGTTTATTGGATCAAAGCTTTTTGTTTCTGATTTTGTTCTGATTTTTCCTGCTTTTTTCCTGTTTTATTTTCTTTGATGGCTTTATTATGCACCTTTTCTCAGTATTTGTAAAATACTATATGCAATATAAAAGCTATAGGTTTTTCCTATGGTTTTACCTGGCCCGTCCCATGTTGCCAGCCGGGTCATTTTTTGCTCTGCCTCATTCATACTCCACCTCATTCATACTCTGCCTTATTCAATTTTTAACTCTGCCTCGTTCAATTTCAGCCACTTCTTCAGGTCCCGCATCTTCATCAGCGCGTCACGCCTTCCAATGTTATACACCTGCTGCAGCTTCTCGGGGCTGCGCTCTAACCGTCCGATCTCCAGCGGCTTATCCGGCCGCATAACAAAGATCTCGCCCTTCTTTTCCAGTTCTTCGATCTGCCGTAAGCTCTCATTGTAGCGCTCATGACGGTGCGCCAGTGCCTCTACAAAAGCCGGATACTTCCGATAGCGGAGCTTCGCCATGGCCAGCTGCTCCGGTTCCTTCCGGTATCCCTTCGGCCGGGTCAGGATCACCACATTTTTCGCAAATCCCAGCTCCCGGAACTTCATGAGCGGAATGCTGTCTGTACAGCCGCCATCCAGCAGCTTCATGCCTTCCGTCTCCACCAGTCTGGACACATAGGGAAGGGAAGCCGATGCCCGGATCACATCGATCTGTTTCTTCATATCTGTAATGCGGATATACTCCGGCTCTCCCGTCTCCACATTACTGCAGACTACATAAAACTCCGTTTCGGAACGGTTGAAGGCATCGTAATCATAAAGATCCAACTGCTCCGGAAGGTCGTGGTAACAGAACTGCACCTCCGCAATGTCTCCGGTCCGGATCAGATTCCACATGCTGATAAACCGGTTATCCCGGATATACTTTTTATAATACCGGAGGTTCCGTCCCCTCTGCCCGGACACAAAGCTGGAACCGTGGATAGCCCCGGCCGAAACTCCGATCACGCCGTCAAAGACAAGTTCCTGGTCCATAAAGACATCGAGGATGCCGTCGGTGTACATGCCGCGCATGCCGCCGCCCTCCAAAACCAGACCTGATCTTATTGCATTGCTCATAAATTGTCACTCCATTCTTCTGCCGCTGCCATGCGGGCCTCGTACTGACTGTAGAAATCCCGGCTGTTGTCATAGGAAAGTAAATAAAATTGCTGCAGGATGTACATGCTGACGGACCTGGCAAGGTCAGGAGATGGGGGCCGACCTGTTTTCGCCACAGTCTCTTCATCCACCTCTGCTCCGATACGGATCCGCAACTGCTTCAGGAACGCATGCCATTCCGCAATATAGGCATCGTACCGCTCCATATCCGGCGTATCCATCCATTTGCGGATTTTCACCTTACTGCGGTTCCGTTTCTCACACTCATGTACCTGCAGAATATAACGGAAACCATCCTCTTCATAATATCGTCCCAAAGGGAACAATCTGCAGATCCCCGGCCGGTAGGGATGAATGCTGCATCGTCCCGCTTCATTTAAAAAGGTACACTGCTCCGAAGCTCCCGCCAGTTTCAGATTCGGCAGGATGATCCCGTCCACCACATTCAGTTCCAGATGATCCGCTAAAATCTGCTGCAGCGAAACGCCTAAGCCCCCTGTCAACCGCCAGACATCATAAGGGTCAAGCACAATCGTATTTCCCATGCCACGGCAGCATGACGAACAGCCCGAGCAGTCATTGCATCCCAGCTTCGCCATATCATTTAACCCATATAATCTGCCGTCTGAAATTTCTTCCAGGCTTACATTTCTTAACACGCTAAAATCCTCCCGGTTTTCTTTCTCTATTCTCGCGACGCTAATTTTCCTCTTCCAGTAATTCCCAGTAACGCTCGACAAGAATTCCCTTATATTCATCCAGATGATCCTGATTTTTCCGAATCAGCGCCGTCAGCACACGTACAGCTTCCCGCACCGCCGTCTCCAGGCATTCTCCATTTAACAGCTTTCCTGTCATTACGGTAGAAAAAATATCCCCGCTCCCCGCAACCCGGACAGGAAGAAACGTAAACGGCACACGGAAATACTGATTCATTTTATGGTCATAACCGCAAACCAGATGCTCCCCCGTTTCCGAATCCTGCGCACTGGTAATCACCACAGACCTTCCGGATAATTCACGAAGTCCATCCACCAATTCCCGAAGTTCTGCTGTTGTAGCCCGCTCCCGCCCCGGGCAGATTCCCGTCAGGAAACCAGCTTCCGTCATATTCGGAACCATCACATCCGAGCAGCTGACCAGCTTCCGCATAGCAGTTACACGTTCCATGCCAATTCCATTGTAAAGCTTTCCGCCATCCGCCATGATCGGATCAACCAGGACAAGGCGGTCATTGCCATTCCATGCTGCGCATGGTTTTGAATATTCGCCTGTTTTTGGATCCTCACCTGCTTTTGGATCCTCGCCTGCTTTGGAATCTTCGACTGCTTTGGAATCTTCGACTGCTTTGGAATCTTCGACTGCTTTTAGATTTTCGCCCACGTTCTGCGCCTTGTCCGCACTTTGCGTCTCACGCGTTCGTGGCTTCCTGCTCCGGATATAGTCTCCGATCAATTCCGCCTGCTCCTCAGAAAGCACAAATCCCGTGCAGATGCAGTCCGGATCAAATCCCAGCTCGTCCCACACCTTTATGGTATCCTGCATGTAATCCGTCATATCCTGAATGCGGAACCTGCCGAAATCCAGTGTATTGGAAACCACCGCCGTCGGTACCTGATACGGAAAATGCCCCATGCGGGAAAACAGCGGCACCATAGCTGCGAGGGCTACTTTGCCATAGCCAGGGAGGTCATTGAACAGGACGATACGCTTCGGACATTGATCAGGTCTTTTCGCATTCTGCTTCACAGGCTCTCCAGTATCTTTTGCAGCCACGCCTGCCTCGTATTCCTGCATTCCCTGATTTTTGATATTCTCTCTGTCTATTGTATTTCCCATCTATATATGTTCCTCTCTGCGGATTTTTTCCAACAGCCCGGTACATCCCGCCATAACATCCGCAAATGTGGCATCAAAATTCCCCGTATACCAGGGATCCGCCACATCACGCCCGCTGCCCGCAAATGTCAGCAGCTTGTAAATCTTCTGGCCCTTATCC
>CAVIRL010000197.1:0-3277 GCA_963645005.1 Prevotella sp. P5-108 | reverse complement strand
ATACAGAGACAGCCGTTCCAATGGCGTCGAACGGACACAGGGTAAACTGTTTGATCCACAGGCCTGCCGTAAATCCGGAGACATAGATGCATATTCAGGATCGCAGAAAAAGCAAGAAACATAAACGGTGTCCTGCTGTCTCCCACCGACCTTAAAATACTGGACAGATAGTTATACATCAGGGTAAACGGAAGTCCCAGAAATATAACCAGAAGATAGGCATAGGCATTTTCATAAATATCCGGTTGCACAGACAGAATATGTAAAATCCAATGACACAGAAATGCACAGGCTGTGGTAACAATCACTGCTGTGCCTGCCGTCAGTAACGCCCCGTTATACACGTACTGCTTCATTTTATGGTAATCTCCGGCGCCAAAATATTTTGCCACCGGTATTCCAAAGCCGGCACAGATTCCAATACAGAATCCCAGTACCAGAAACTGTACACTGCTGCTGGCTCCCACACTGGCCAGTGCATCTGCTCCCAGTGTCTGCCCCACAATGGCGGCGTCAATAATATTATAAGTCTGCTGCAAAAGGTTGCCCACCAGCAGCGGCAGTGCAAACCGAAGCATGGATTTCAGAGGACTTCCGGTTATCATAGATGTTGACATTACTTTTCACCTCATTTGTTTTGTACATACGATATTTGATTTTAACACGTTCTTCTGAAAAATAACAGCCAAAAGATCGCGGAAAGTTCTTGACAAACCTCATAGGCACGATTACAATTTTCCAGCAAATATCTGTGACCGTTATTTATGGAGGAATACCTATGCAATTAAATATGACCAAGGAAAAACCGCTTCCGGTAATCCTGATGTTTACCATACCACTTATTATAGGAAATGTTTTTCAGCAGCTTTACAACATGGTCGACACGATCATCGTAGGCCGTTTTGTCGGTGCAGACGCCCTGGCTGCTGTAGGCTCTACGGGAACCATCATGTTCCTCATCACCGGGTTTTCCCAGGGAATCACCGCCGGATTTTCTGTCCGTGTCTCCCAGAAATACGGAGCGCTTGATCACGTGGCAGTCAAACGGAACGTAGCCAACGGCATTCTCCTGTCCGTAATCTCTTCCATCATTCTGACTGCATTTACAGCCTCCATCATGAGACCGCTTCTGCACCTTATGAACACGCCGGACAATATTTATGATATGGCCTATTCTTATATCATGGTCATCTGTATCGGAATTGTGGCAAATATTTTCTATAACCTGTTCTCCGCTTATTTAAGAGCGGTAGGAAACAGCCAGGTCCCCCTGTTCTTTCTGGTGTTCTCCGCCTGCCTGAATGTGGTGCTGGATCTGGTATTTGTTGTTAAAATCCAGATGGGTGTGGCAGGCGCTGCCTGGGCTACCAATCTCTCCCAGGCCATCTCCGCCGTGCTCTGTGCCCTGTATATCTGGCTGAAGGTTCCGGATCTGAAACCTGCACGGGATCAGTGGAAAATCTCCCCGCAGGATACCAGACCCCAGCTGGCTGCCGGAATCCCCATGGCATTTCAGTTCGCCATCACCGCTTCCGGTACTATGATCATGCAGTCTGCCATCAACCTTTTCGGCTCCGAGGCCGTTGCCGCTTACACCGCTGCCGGAAAACTCCAGAACATTCTGACCCAGGGTATGGTTGCCATGGGACAGACCATGGCGACTTACGGCGGACAGAACTACGGCTGCTGTAACCTGAAACGGATCCGTGAAGGAGTCCTCGCTGCTCTGATCGCAGAGTTTATCTACTCCATTGCCGCAGCGGCCGTCCTGATCCTCTTGTTAAAGCCAAGCCTCCACCTGTTCTTCTCTGGCAATGTGGACATGAGCGCTATGCTCCCCTGGGCTACCACCTACTGTTACATGTGTGCGGCGTTCTTCCTGCCGCTCTGTACGATTTTCATTTTCCGGAATATCATGCAGGGCTGCGGATACGGCTTTCTTCCCATGATGGGCGGCGTTGCCGAGCTGGTTGCAAGACTCATCGTTTCCGTCATCGCCATGCGGCTTTTAAGCTATCCGCTGGCCTGCTTTGCCGATCCTGCGGCCTGGGTAGCCGCCGGACTGTTTACCGGAATTTCCTATCTCTACGTGATGAAACAGATTGAGAAAGAATTTCAGCATCTAAATTAAGTTCCAGAACGCTTCTGCCGTTTTCTCCAGAAGATCATCCGGATATTCATACGTTATGGTATGAAGCGCCGGGTGATCTTCTCCGGCTCCGATTCCGAAAAATGCTCCCTTACACTTCGTCAGATAATGTCCGAAATCCTCGCTCCAGCGCATGGGCACCTCCAGCGTCTTTCCCTGGCAGCGCTCCATGACCTTCTCCGCGCAGGCCGGATCATTTTCCGTGGCAGGAAAGACATCCTGCTCTTCCATCTCAAATCCCAGACCATCTGCTTCTGCCAGATCCTTCGCGGTCTTCAGAACCGTCTCCCGCAAAAGTTCCAGATCCTTTCCGTGTTCTGCCCGGAGGGTCAGCCAGACTTCCGCATCTGCGGCTGCTGCGCCAAAGGCTTTTTCTCCCATCTGCACGCCAATGACTGTGCAGAGTACCATGCCTGCATAACGTTCCGGGAACAGGAATTCCGGCACCTGTCTTAGCAGTTCTCCTACTGCATGAGCCGAGGATAACCCATTTTCCGGATAGGCTGCATGCGTTGCCTTTCCATGAAATTTCAACGTCATGCCTTCTGATCCGCAGGCAAAGGTACCCGTTCTGGTATAGACCTGACCAAATGCAAAGCCCGGAAGATTGTGAGCACCGTAAATCTCTGTGATCTGTTCTTTTTCAAATAGCTCTGTGCATGGATACGCTCCTGCTCCTGTCTCCTCCGCCGGCTGGAATAAGAGAAATACATCCCGACCCACGGTCTTTCCTTCCAGCATCAGTGCCAGACCGCAGAGTGCCGATGCGTGTCCGTCGTGTCCGCAGAGATGGGCAGCCCCGCCTTCCGGAAGTGCCAGCGCATCATAATCCGCCCGGAATGCGATTCCGTTTCCTGCGCCCTCTCTGTGGGCCGCATAAAATCCTTCGCCGCAGTCATGAAGCTCCAGACAGGTATGTGCTTTTAAAAATGCCTGCAGCGTCGCTTTCGTCTGCTTCTCCTGACCGGAGATCTCCGGACAGGCATGCAGTGTATGTCTTAACTCTGTGATCTGTTCTCTTATGGATGTATCCATGTAATTCACGCTCCTGTATTATTTTCCAAAGTATACTTTGATTTCCTGCATCCGTTCCTGTTGTTTTACCTTGAACGGACAGCGTTTATTGCA
>CAVIRL010000196.1:0-3320 GCA_963645005.1 Prevotella sp. P5-108 | reverse complement strand
CCACAATGGCTTCGGCCTTCACACTTTTAAAGAGGAACTGACCGGACCTGAGTATCAAGCGCCGTGTGCGTCAGGGCATGGGCCGCTGTCAGGCTGGCTTCTGCACACCGCGCACCATGGAAATTCTATCAAGAGAGCTTGGCATCAGCATGGAAGAGGTCTGCAAAAATGCGCCGGGATCTGAAATGCTGAAGGGTCATAAATAAGGGGGAGCGATCATGAGACATGACATTGTAATCATCGGAGGAGGCCCGGCTGGCCTGGCTGCGGCAGTAGCAGCGAGAAAAGCCGGTATTCAGGATATTCTCATTCTGGAGCGTGACAGCAGCCTCGGCGGAATTTTAAACCAGTGCATCCACAATGGCTTCGGCCTTCACACTTTTAAAGAGGAACTGACCGGACCTGAGTATGCGGCACGCTATATTGCCATGGCAGAGGAGGCGCAGATCCCTTACCGTTTAAACACCATGGTCATTGATATTAACGAGAAACGCGAAGTAACCGTCATCAGCCGTGAGCACGGCATGGAAACCATGGAGGCAGGTGCTGTCATTCTGGCTATGGGCTGCCGCGAACGTCCGAGAGGCGCCCTGAATATCCCGGGCTACCGTCCGGCCGGCATCTATTCTGCAGGAACCGCGCAGCGCCTGATGAACATTGAGGGCTACAGCGTGGGCAAAGAGGTTGTCATCCTCGGCTCCGGCGATATCGGCCTGATCATGGCACGGCGCATGACCTTGGAGGGAGCAAAGGTTAAGGTTGTGGCAGAGCTGATGCCCTATTCCGGCGGCTTAAAGAGAAATATCGTTCAGTGTCTGGATGACTATGGTATCCCGTTAAAGCTGAGCCATACTGTGGTGGATATCCAGGGCAAGGAGCGCGTGACCGGCATCACCCTGGCTGAGGTGGGGCCGGACAGAAAGCCGATCCCGGGCACCAAGGAGCATTACAGCTGCGATACTCTGCTGTTATCTGTAGGCCTGATCCCGGAGAATGAGCTGACCAAAGAGGCAGGCGTGGAGATGAACCGCGTGACCTCCGGTCCGAATGTCAACGATCAGCTGGAAACCAGCGTCGAGGGCGTATTTGCCTGCGGCAATGTGCTGCACGTGCATGATCTGGTGGATTATGTATCCGAGGAGGCAACCCTGGCAGGAACCAACGCAGCGGCTTATGTGAAGGCACAGCGCGGAGAGAAAGCAGCAAAGGCGGAGTCGCATGCAGTGACCCTGAAGGCGGAGAATGGAGTGCGCTATACCGTTCCCCAGACCATCGATATCAACAATATGAGAGACCAGGTGGTTGTGCGCTTCCGCGTGGCAGACGTATACCGTGACCACAGCATCAGTGTATATCTGGACGGAAAACGTGTACAGACCAGAAAGAAGAAGGTACTGGCGCCGGGTGAGATGGAACAGGTGCTCTTAAAAAAGGAAGACCTGCAGAAGTATCCTGATTTAAAAGAGATCGTGATTTGTACGGAGGTGGAATAAGATGGAGAAGAGAGAACTGATCTGTATCGGATGTCCGCTGGGCTGCCCTCTGACCGTGACCATGGAAGGCACGGAGATCACGGTAACCGGAAATACCTGTAAGCGCGGCGAAATCTATGCAAAGAAAGAAGTGACTAACCCGACCCGCGTGGTGACTTCTTCGGTTCATGTACAGGACGGCGTGATCGCCATGGTTTCCGTAAAAACAAAGGATGATATCCCGAAAGACAAGATCTTTGCGTGCATGGAAGAAATCCGCAGAGTTTCCGTTCACGCTCCGGTCCATATCGGAGATATTGTGATCGAAAACTGCGCCGGAACCGGCATGCCGGTTATTGCTACCAAGAACGTGGAGAAGGCATAAAAGAAATATAAATATCGCAATGTATGCGGCTGAGAAGGCCCTGCCCGTATAGACATGCGGGCGGGGCTGTGCTATGATACGGGAAGATAAAGGAGGACAGGAAGATGAAAGTATATGCACATAGAGGCTACAGCGGCAGATATCCGGAGAATACCATGCTGGCATTCAAAAAAGCAGAGGAGACCGGCTGCTATGGCATTGAGCTGGATGTACAGCTTACAAAAGACGGTGAGGTTGTGATCATCCACGATGAGAAGGTGGACCGCACCACGGACGGAACCGGCTGGGTAAGAGACTTTACCCTGGCGGAGTTAAAGAAGCTGAACGCGGCAGCAGTCTGGAACGAAAAGTATGGTTTTGAGCCGATCCCGACCCTGGAAGAATACTGCCGGTGGGTCAAAGATACGAATCTGGTAACCAACATCGAGATCAAATCCGGTGTGTACTATTACGAAGAGCTGGAAGAGAAGACTCTGGCACTGGTAAAGAAGTACGGCCTGGAGAAGAAAATTGTATTCTCCTCCTTCCTGCATTCCTCCATTACACTGCTTCGCAAGCTGGCCCCGGAGATTCCGTGCGGCGCATTGGTAGAGTACGATGACCTGGGCAATCCGGGCTATTACTGCGAGAAGTTTGACTTCCAGTACTATCATCCGGGGGTAAAGGCTCTGACCGAGGATATGGTAAAAAGCTGCAAAGATCACAATATTCCGTTGAATGTCTGGACAATCAACGATATGGGTGCCCTGGAACAGATGTATGAGTGGGGAGTAGAAGGCGTGATCAGCAATTACCCGGGTGTATGCAAAGGATGGATTGACAGTAAAAAATGATAAAAGCGATCGATTTGTTGGAAATATCACCGGTGATTGCGGCTGTTAAAGATGACGCCGGTCTGAAAAAGTGCCTGGATACCGAATGCCAGGTGGTGTTTATCCTGTACGGGAATATCTGCAATATCAGGGATATTGTCGCAGAACTGAAGAACCATGGAAAATGTGCCATGGTACATGCGGATCTGGTCCAGGGACTCGGGACAAAGGAGGTCGCGATTGACTTCTTAAAGGAGCAGACCGAGGCAGATGGCATCATCAGCACAAAACCGATGCTGGTGCGCAGAGCGCAGGAACTGAAAATGTTTGGAATTCTCCGTGCCTTCATCATTGATTCTATGGCAGTAGCCAATACCAGAAAGATGTTGGATACCTTCCGCCCGGATATGATCGAGATCATGCCGGGAGTGATGCCAAAGATTATAAAGAACCTTCGGGGAAACACAGATATCCCACTGATTGCAGGAGGACTGATTTCGGAGAAGAAGGAGGTTTTGGAACTGTTTGCGGCGGGAGCCGATGCAATCTCCACAACCAAGCAGGAACTCTGGTACATTTAAAAATGGAAAACATACGCCGGATTTCAGGCACTCCTGGAATTTTCAGGAAGCCTGAACCCCGACGTATTGT
>CAVIRL010000195.1:0-3326 GCA_963645005.1 Prevotella sp. P5-108 | reverse complement strand
GTGTTCATACAATGTAGGTATTAAAGAATGTTGCGGGAGGCTTTTGAAATGATGAAAAAACGGCTGTGGATTTTGCTGGCGGGCTGTCTTGCGTGTGCTGCGCTTTGCGGCTGCGCGAAAGAAACATCCGGACGGACACCGGTGACCTTATATGAGGTGGCCCATTCAATCTTTTATGCGCCCCAGTATGCGGCGATCGAATGTGGGTATTTTAAAGAAGAGGGAATTGATCTGATGTTAGTAAACGGGGCCGGTGCGGATAAAGTCATGACAGCTATGCTGGCAGGCGATGCGGATATCGGATTTATGGGCTCGGAGGCCAGCATCTATACTTACGCCCAGGGCTCGGAGGACTATGCGGTGAATTTTGCGCAGATGACCCAGCGGGCCGGCAATTTTCTGGTGGCGCGTCAGCCGGATCCGGATTTTACCTGGCAGAAATTAAAGGGGAGCCGGGTCCTTGGCGGACGTGCGGGTGGCATGCCCCAGATGGTTTTTGAGTATATCTTAAAGAAGAATGGGATTGATCCCAAGACAGACCTGACAATTGATCAGAGCATTCAGTTCGGCCTGACTGCGGCGGCATTTACCAGCGACCAGTCAGATTATACAGTGGAATTTGAGCCCTTTGCGACCGGTCTGGAGCTGGAAGGAAACGGCTATGTGGTGGCATCCCTGGGAACGGACTCCGGCTATGTGCCCTACACCGCATACTGTGCGAAGCGAAGCTATCTGGCTATGCATCCGGAGCTGATCCAGAAGTTTACCAATGCGCTTCAGAAAGGGATGGATTATGTAAATTCCCACACAGCGGAGGAGATTGCAAAGACCATTCAGCCGCAGTTTGCGGAGACACCGCTGGAAAATATCACAAAGATCGTAAAACGCTATCAGGATCAGGATACCTGGAAAGAGGATCTGATATTTGAGCAGTCCGGCTTTGAACTGCTGGAAAATATTCTGGAAGAAGCCGGAGAATTACAGGAGCGGGTTCCTTACGAAAATCTTGTGACAACGGAATTCGCGGAGCAGGCCGTCAAATAAAAAAACTAGCGTGGCTGTGAAGGTACTGGAATAGTTACGAACTCGCGATTTAATGCGCTGAATCACGAAAATGTCTGTGACAAACGGACATTTTCGTGGTATGATAAACGCAGATTATCTGGCTGCAGTTCATAGCATGTGGACTGTACATTATTTCCGGGGGAGTAAATACTATGAATTATAAAATGATCGTGCTGGATCTGGACGGGACACTGACCAACAGAGATAAGGTTATTACGCCAAGAACAAAACAGAGCCTGATGGAGGCGCAGAAACGGGGAATCAAAGTAGTCCTGGCTTCCGGCAGGCCAACCTATGGCGTGATGCCGCTGGCGCAGGAACTGGATCTGGAAACCTATGGCGGCTATATTCTGTCTTTTAATGGCGGTATCATCATGGACTGCCGGACACGGGAACTCATTTTTAAGAAGGAGCTTCCGGTGGAGGCCAATCGCCGCGTTGTAGAATTGGCCCGGAAGGAGCAGGTGGATATCCTGACTTACCAGGGCGCACAGATCGTGACCAATAATCCTGACAATCCCTACGCAAAGCTGGAATCCAGGATCAATCATCTGAAGCTGAAACAGGTGGATGACCTGGCAGGGTATCTGGATTTCGTGGTCCCCAAATTCATCATGCTAGATGATGAGGATTATCTGGCTCTGGTGGAGGCCCGGGTGAAGGCGGCGTTGGGAAAGAACTTTAGTGTATACCGTTCGGATCCGTTTTTCCTCGAGATCCTGCCGCGGGGCATTGACAAGGCCCAGAGTCTGGCCCAGCTGCTAAAACTTCTTGGCATGGAGCGGGAGGAGATGATCGCCTGTGGTGATGGTTACAATGACCTCTCCATGATCGAATTTGCGGGACTCGGCGTAGCCATGGAAAATGCGGTCCGTCCGGTGCGGAATGCGGCTGACTATGTGACGCTCTCCAACAACGATGACGGTGTGGCACACGTGGTAGAAAAGTTTTGTCTTGGAAATTTGGTTACAGTGTCAAAAGTCTGAGTCCACGACATGCTTGCATGTCGGTGGAGGAATGACTTTATGACACGCACTTCAATGAGGATGTAGTGGGGCGAAAGCCCCGCGAGAATCCGAATTGAAGTAGAATTGTGGGAGTGCGAAGCACGGAACAATTCGTGTAACCAAAAGTTCGGGTGTTTTGACACCCGAACCAAATTTAGACAGTTTCGCGAATTTTGATGGAGTGTTCCACGAAGTTTTCTTCCTGTTCTGGCAGCGTCCCGGATGTCAGATATTCGAACAACAGGTCCAGGGAGCGGGAACCCTGTCTGCGGGGCTGCTGGCTGATGGTGGCGGAAATGACACCGGTACGCAGCATATCCAGTGTAGTGGGAACTTCATCGAAGGTAACTACTTTGGGATGACGGCCGGATTCCTGAATGGCTCTGCATCCGCCAAACACACCGGCTGCGGCGAAAAACAACGCATCAATGCGGGGATTCTGCTGCAGAAGCTGTCTGGTCAGCGCATAGCTTTCAAATTCATCATCATGATTTTCCAGAACCTCCGCGATATGGATTCGTGGGTAGGAAGCTTCCAGGGTCTCGGTCAGGCCGCGGATCCGTTCGGAATGGCATAACACATTCCGGGAACCGGTGATGATGCCAAGCTCGGTTTCCCCCTCGGTCATGAGGGCAAGCAGTCCGGCGGCAGTACGTCCGCCGCTGACATAATCACTGCCGACATAGGTCATGCGCTTAGAACCGCCGATATCGGTGTTGACGGTGATAACCGGAATTCCCAGGTCAGCCAGCCGGTCAATCTTTTCCTGAACCGCCGGATGATTGTAAGGTGCCAGAAGCAGTCCCTGGATCCCTTTTTCCAGAAGCTCATCGATGGCAGCGAGCTGGGCTGCGAGGTCAAATTCGACCCGTCTGGTCAGGGTGGTCACACCGTAGTCGGCCAGCTCCCGGGCTTTTGCCTGCACCCCTTCGCTGACTTCATCGAAAAACGGGTTGTTTTTGCTGAACAGGACAACGCCGACTTTATTTTTTTTCTTTTGGGCAGCCAGCGCCAGTCCTGCCTTGTTGGGGCGGTAGTCCAGTGCCTTCGCGATTTCTTTTATTTTTTCGGCAGTCTGCGGGCTGACACCGCTCCGGTTATTTAAGACCCGGTCTACGGTTCCGCGGGAGACACCGGCCAGTTCTGCGATATCTTTGATTCGTGCCATGAAAAACCTCCGTGCAGAAATAGATTCTCTGAATTTTGGTTACAGTGTCAAAAGTCTGAGTCCACGACATGCTTGCATGTCGGTGG
>CAVIRL010000194.1:0-3378 GCA_963645005.1 Prevotella sp. P5-108 | reverse complement strand
TCCTCCACCGACATGCAAGCATGTCGTGGACTCAGACTTTTGACACTGTAACCAAAATTAACGTGTCGCAACAAAAAATTATAACATACCGTTAAGAAATTGTAAACGACCGATGCATCAAAAAACTCCGTTCCATAATGCAGCGGAACGAAGTTTTAACGTTCTGATGATTCAGTTTTCACGTCCCCCGCCTCAATTCCATCGGGGGGGGGGGTATCATAAGCCTGGATTTGATTCTGAATATCCGTCAGGCATTCCAGCAAAAGCGGGTTGAACACGCCGCACTCACCGTGCATGATCATGTGCATGGCCAGATCGTGGGAATACGCCTTTTTGTATACACGCGGACTTACCAGCGCATCGTACACATCCACTATGGAAACCACCTGTGCGGCAATGGGGATTTCTTCTCCCTTCAGGCCGTCCGGATAGCCTTTTCCATCGTAGCGCTCATGATGCCACCGGCAGATCTGGTACGCCATTTTTATAATCGGCTCATTCTGGTATGCCGTCAGATGCTTTAACATGGAGGCACCGATGACCGTATGGGTTTTCATGATCTCAAACTCTTCTGGTGTCAGCCTGCCCGGCTTGTTTAAGATTTTCTCATCAATGCCGATCTTTCCGATATCGTGAAGGGCCGAAGCCGTTGCGATGAGTTCCCGGTCGGAGCGTGACAGATGATACTGACCGGTTTTCTGCACCAGCCGTTCTAACAGAAGATTGGTCAGATGGTTGATATGGGATACATGCAGTCCGCTCTCTCCGTTTCTGAATTCCACAATCTGGCTTAAGATGCCGACCATAACCCGGTTATTCTTCTCTTTCTCGTAAATCTGGTTCGTGACCATGCTGATGAGACGGCGCTGCTTTGCGTACAGCTTGATGGTATTAAAGACGCGCTGGAACACCACCTTGGCATCAAAAGGCCGGCTGATATAGTCAGACACGCCAAGCTCGTAAGCCTTACGGATAAAAGGCTCTGAATTCTCACTGGAGATCATGATAACCGGAACCTCCTCAATCCAGTGCTTCCGTGTCATATATTCCAGCACCTCAAAACCATCCATGACCGGCATGACAATATCAAGAAGGATCAGGGCAATGCCTGTTCCGTACTGCTCCAGCATGGACACGCACTGTTCGCCGTTCTCTGCTTCCAGAATGCGAAAATCAGAATGCAGCATCTCTGAAAGGATTTCCCGATTCAGATTTGAGTCATCTACGATCAGGATCTGCTGCTTGATGCTCTCCTGGTTCTCCGGTAACCGGCTCTGCTGCACATCGTTTCCGCCCCCGGCTGTTATGACCATATTTTTCCGGTTCTTGGCCTGGTACATCAGCTTATCTGCCCGGGTGGCTGCATCCTCCACCGTCTCTGTTCCATCCATCATCACGCCCCCCGCGCTGACAGACAAATGCAGATTCGTGTACCCCGGTACATCTGCTTCATAAATCTTCTGTCTGGCCTGTTCCAGACGCTGTTTAAACTCGTTCTGGCTGATGTCTGGCATCAGAAGCAGGAATTCATCGCCGCCATAGCGGATCAGGGAATCCTCATCCCGCACGCAGCTTCGGATTATCTGCACCAGTGTTTTCAGCACCGCATCACCGGCATCGTGGCCGCAGGTATCGTTGTAAAGCTTGAAATCATCCAGATCGATCATGGCTATGCCGCCCTTCTGGGCAGAGGCCTTGATCTTGTCCTCATAATAGCGTCGGTTATAGGCACCGGTCAATGCATCAATATACAGTTCGTCATGGTAGCTTGTCAGATGCTCCAGAAGCTTATTACGCCCTTGCGCATCCACCAGGCAGTCGCAATCCATATGGCGCACCAGCTCCATAACGCAGGGTTTTCCATCTACCTCCACATAGCGGGCCGTCACCTCATAAAGATCATTTGCTTTGTATTCCAGTTTCGTCCGCTGAACCTGGTCCTGATAAACCTGTCTGGAAATGCAATTTTCACAGGGCTGGCTTTTTTCCCAGTAGTCATAGCAATGACAATGGTTCAACTCACCCGTCTGGTCTTCTTTATTTTCATATTTCCCAGTCATGCGGAGGTCAAAGGCGTCCAGGAGACGCACGACAGTAAATACCTCCCGGTAAAGTTCCATCCGTTCCTCTGCCTGCTGTTTTGTCAGTTTATCGTTTGAATTCATGTAAGGATTAAGCCTCCGCCTCCAGCTCCCGAATTGCCTCTGTTAACTGCTCATAACGTGCGGTAAGCTCCGGGAACAACCGATCTCCGCCGTTAATGTCTCTTCCTCTGAGATCTTCCGTCAACGCTGCGCTGGTCTCGTAAAGACGGTCAAAACCAAGGTTCAGGCATACACCCTTTAAGGTATGAGCCGCACGGAATGCACGCTCTGCGTCACGTACCTCCAGAGCCTCCTTTAATTCTCCATAGCTCGGATCTTTTAAAAACTTCAGCGCAAAACGCTTTACCAGCGCCTCATTGCCAAATCGGCCCAGCACACTTTCATAATTGGATCCGATTTTTTCGTAACACCCTTTTGTAGTCATTATTTTTTCCCCTGATCATTATTCTGTATTTGTAGTTACTGCTTTCTTCAGTAACGGCATCTATATCCAGTGTAGCATAAAATCTATCGGTTTTCCACTATAAAAGACATAGATTGCGCAAAAAAGAACCCGCACAGGATTTCCATGTACGGGTTCTGAATATTACGATATTCTGTTATAAATTACTTCTGGGCAATCGCTGCCTGTGCTGCGGCCAGTCTTGCGATCGGGACGCGGTACGGTGAGCAGGATACATAATCCAGACCGATCTTGTTGCAGAACTCTACGGAAGACGGATCTCCGCCGTGCTCGCCGCAGATACCGATGTGCAGATCCGGGTTGGCTGCCTTGCCGAGTTTGATTGCCATCTCCATCAGCTTGCCGACACCAGTCTGATCCAGTTTTGCGAACGGATCATTCTCGTAGATCTTTGCATCGTAGTAAGCGCCTAAGAACTTACCGGCATCATCACGGGAGAAGCCGAAGGTCATCTGGGTTAAGTCGTTGGTACCGAAGCAGAAGAAGTCAGCCTCTTTTGCGATCTCGTCTGCGGTCAGAGCTGCTCTCGGAATCTCGATCATGGTACCTACATGATACTTCAGATCAACACCGGCTGCTGCAATCTCTGCGTCTGCAGTCTCAACAACGGTCTTCTTGCAGTATTTTAACTCTTTGACATCGCCGATAAGCGGGATCATGATCTCCGGAACAACCTTCCAGTCCGGATGAGCTTTCTGTACATTGATTGCTGCACGGATAACAGCCTTGGTCTGCATAACAGCGATCTCCGGATAGGTAACAGCCAGACGGCATCCACGATGACCCATCATCGGGTTGAACTCATGCAGG
>CAVIRL010000193.1:0-3519 GCA_963645005.1 Prevotella sp. P5-108 | reverse complement strand
CCAGCATCACGGCCCGCATCCCATCTGATCAGCTGGATGCTTTTCTCACCGAAGTCTCCAACAAGGGCAATGTCACCTACAAAAATGAAAGTGTGCAGGATGTCACCCTCCAGTACACCGATATTGCCAGCCGGAAGAAAACTTTGCAGATGGAGCAGGAACGCTTGTGGGCGTTGCTGGAAAAAGCAGAATCCGTTGACGCTGTCATTGCGCTGGAATCCCGCCTTTCCGAAGTCCGCTATCAGTTGGAATCCCTCGAATCCCAGCTGCGCACCCTGGACAACCAGATTGTATACAGCACCGTATGTCTCTCCGTCCAGGAAGTCCAGGTTCTCACCTCTACCGACCCCGACACCATCCCGGTCCGCATCCAGAAAGGACTCAGCCGCAGCATCAACCAGTTGGAAGTAGCTTCCGTAGATTTTCTGGTATGGTTCATATCAAGTCTGCCGATTCTGATCGTATTCGCGGCATTCATTCTGATCATTGTTATCATTCTGCGAAAAATATTTAAAAGACGAAAAAACGGCAAGCAAAAGAGAATAAACAAAAATGATATAAAAAACACCACCGAGGCAGAACCAAAAGAAGAGAACAAGTAGAAAGCCTTATTTCCTCAGCTTCCGGATTTCCTCTCCCAACTCCCGTGCGCTCTCGATCATTCCATCAAAAGCCCCGTACTGGTACAGCTTCATCACGAAGATTCCGATCGGCACCGCGATGATCATGCCGGATATTCCGTGCAGCTTGAACCCAAGATACAGAAATACCAGCGTCCACAGCGGCGGGAGTCCCATGGAATCTCCTACGATCTTCGGCTGGATGATCTGACGCGTAGCCTGGGTCAGGACGTAGAGCAGAACCAGACCGGCTGCCAGCGGATAGTCCGCCGATAAAAGCTTAAAAACAGCCCAGGGGATCAGCACCGTTCCGGTTCCAAACAGGGGCAGAAAATCAAGGATTGCCACCAGCACACCGATCAGAAATGCGTACTTGATCCCAAGCACCAGAAATCCTACGATCAGGATTGCCGCTACCACGAACATGATGCGGAACTGTGCCAGAAAATATCCTCCAATCAGCTTTTTCACATCCGTCTTCAAATAACGGCCATAGCCTTTGACACTCTCCGGCAGATGTTTTTTCCAGAATTCCATGATCTTATCCTGTTCTGCAATAAAAAAGTACGAGGAAAGGATCGTCACGATCACATTGACTAGGGCGTTCGGAATTCCTTTTGCAACATTTCCCGCCACTTCTACCGTCGGAGAAGCAATTTTCTGTACGATCATACTGGCCGCATGGCTGATGCTTCCGGCCAGTTCCTGCCAGTTTGTCTGTACATGTTCCGGCAGTCTGGAAAATACACTGGCAAACCGGGCAGAAATCTCCTGCAGATCCGCGGATACCATATCATATAGTACCGGAAGATCCTTCGCCAGCTCCACAGCCTGCAGGATCAGTCTGGAAACAAGGAAATAGCTGAGTCCGATGATCAGAGCCAGTACCGCCACAACGATCAGCACAGAACTGTGCTTCCGTACCAGCTTTACCTGGCTTTCCAGAAAACGTACCAGCGGATTTGCGATCATGGCAATGATCCATCCGATCACAAAGGGCATAAAAAATTTTAGAAGTTTTGGTCCAAGCAGGCAGACCAGCAAAATCTCCACTGCAGGGATCACGATATTTAATAGTAAACGGGCACAACGTCTGTTCATACAACCACCTTCTTCGTCCTGTCTGTATCCATCTGTATTCGGTTGATCGTTTTCATACTTTTCCCCGATATTCCCATTTTCATACCCTGTGTGACCCGGATAAAATTTTCTGTTGCCAGCTTTCCTGTCTCCGGAATCTGTCTCGGATACAGTGCTGGGCGTGGAACGGATTCTCAACAACTTCGGTTCCGTTCCCCGGTCACCGGAATCTGCCTCAGGTACAGTCATCAGACGAACCGGACCAAACCTCCGTGCCAGGATTCAATTACTCTGCCAGATACTTCTCCAGAAATGCAAACAGCGCTTCCATCTCCTCCCGCGTGCCAATGCTGATACGCAGATAATTGGAAAGTCTTGGCTGATCAAAGTAGCGCACGTAGATCTGCTGCTTCTTCAATTCCTCAAACAGTTCCTTTGCCGGGACCCGGTTGTGAGATGCAAAGATGAAGTTTGACATGGAGTCCGGGAAGATAAAGCCCAGTTCCGTCAGGCGGGTTTTCGACCACTCTCTGGTGTCGATGATCTTCTGCACCGTCTCCTTAAAATACGCGTCATCCTTCACCACTTCAGTTCCCAGGATCAGGGACGGCATATTCATGGTATAGGAGTTGTAGGAGTACTTTACGTCATTCAGTGCCTTGATAAGATCCGGATGGCCGATGGCAAAACCAATACGCATACCTGCCATGGAACGGGATTTGCTGAAGGTCTGTACCACCAGCAGGTTCTCGTACTGATCAATCAGTTCCAGAGCAGACTTGCCGCCAAAATCAATGTAAGCCTCATCCACGATTACCACGACATCCTGATTGCGGCGGATGATGTCTTCCACATGCTCTAACGATAACAGAAGGCCGGTCGGCGCATTCGGATTCGGAAAGATCACGCCGCCGTTTTCCCGATCGTAATCCTCCGGGCGGATGCAGAAATTTTCATCCAGAGCCGGAGTCTCATACGGGATGGCAAACAGGCCTGCCCACACCTTGTAGAAGGAATAGCTCACATCCGGAAACAGAATCGGTTTCCCGGAATGAAAGAAGGTCAGAAAGCTCATTGCAATGACATCGTCCGAACCAACCCCCACGAACACCTGATCATCGCCTACATGGTAATATTCTGCCAGTGTGTGCACCAGATCTGATGCAGTCGGATCCGGATACTTGCGGAAACGGTCAATATCCATATGCTTTAACGCCTCAGCCACCCCTGGCGCTGGCGGATATGGATTCTCATTGGTATTTAACTTGATCAGCCGGTCCCCTTTCGGCTGCTCCCCCGGTACATAAGGAACTACTTTACGGATATTACTCTCCCATGCTCTCATCTTCGTGTCCTCCTGTTATTTCGTGTTTCATTTATTTACCAGCGGCTTGCCCGCAGATGGTAAAACAAAGCCATGATCCCCGTCAGGATCAGATAAAACCAGGTGGTCGTATTGGAAAACCAGGTGGTGAAAAAGGACAGCATCAGATATGCCGCAAACTGCGCATACAGAAGATATCCCAGCGGATTACGCATCTCCCGGAGCTTCACCACCAGAATATAGGCAATAGCTCCCAGGATGCAGGAAAAGAGCAGCACTCCGATCCAGCCAAAATCATAATAGGAATCGTAAAACATGGTCAGGGTTGTAAGCTCCGTTTTATCCACATAAATCGGAAAATTGATCAGCTGCGGAAAGAAAAACTTCAGTCCCGACAGCGCCCACAGCGGAAACAGCCCCTTAAGACCAAAGCTGTGTCCCGGAAGGGCCTCAACCATGTAGTTGAAATTGTCGTAATTATTTGCAATATAAATA
>CAVIRL010000192.1:0-3624 GCA_963645005.1 Prevotella sp. P5-108 | reverse complement strand
AAGCACGGAACAATTCGTGTAACCAAAGGTTCGGGTGTTTTGACACCCGAACCAACATTGAATTGAAACATACAAAAAGCAGGACACAGAGCTTTGATAGGCTCCATGTCCTGCTTTTTTATTACTTTGCTTATCGGGGAGACGCACTCTGCGCAGGAGAATGTGGTTGCTGAAGCAACCGCGCCTCGGCGCGAGAATGTGCCATGGTGCGAGAATGTGTCAAGGCACATTTTTTTGACTGTGAAGGTACTGAACAGTTACATTCTTTTTTGTTATGTTCCCCAGCATTCCATAAGAATCCGCACGCCTTCCGTGATCTGCGCTTCGCTCAGGCTGGCGTAGCCCAGCACCACCGTAGCCGGTCTGTGGTTATGCTCCGGATGAATAAAATAACTGCTCAGTCCGTAAACCTTCGCCCCGGCTTCCGCTGCTTTCCGGATCAGTTTTTCTTCCGACTTCCCGTTTTGGGATGTCAGGAGAATATGAATGCCCGCGTATTCCCCGCGAATCTCAAACTGCTCCCGCAGCGGTTCAATCTGGTCCATAAGAAGATCGTGCTTGGTTTTGTAGATTGCCCGCATCCGGTTCAGATGACGTTCAAAATATCCCTGTGACAAAAACTGATACAGAATATTCTGGTCAATGCGCGACACCGTGGAGGCATAAAAGGATGTCTGACTGCGGTAACGTGCCAGAAGCTTCATTGGAAGCACCAGATAACTGACACGGATTGCCGGCGCAATGCATTTGGAAAACGTTCCGAGATAAATAACTCTTCCATTCCGGTCCATGCCCTGGAGCGCCGGAATCGGCTTTCCACGATAACGGAATTCACTGTCATAATCATCTTCTATAATATAGCGGTCCGATGTTTCCAGTGCCCACTTTAACAGTTCCTGCCTCCGGCCCACCGGCATGACAATTCCCGTCGGGAACTGGTGGGACGGCATCACATAAGCCACATTGGCCCCGCTCATTGCCAGAAGTTCCGGCTCCATGCCATTGGCATCCATCTCCACCGGACAGACCTCATAGCCCAGGCTGTGAAACACCCGGTATGCCTGCTTGTAGGTGGGATTCTCCATGGCTATCACATGCTTTCCCGCCAGGATCTGGGACAGCAGCATGAGCAGATACTCACTTCCCGCGCCCACAATGATCTGTTCCGGACTGCAATTGACACCCCGGGCTGAATGCAGATAGCTGCGGATGGCCTCGCGAAGCCCCGGCTCACCCTGATGATTTCCGGAGTGAAACATTTCTTTATTATCATCGACCAGCGTATTCCGGCTCAGTTTTCTCCATATATGGTAGGGAAAGCTGTCCAGATCAATGCCCCGCGGAGAAAAATCCACACGCCACCCTGCGTCCGGCTCCGCGGTAGTCTCCATCTCCCCGGCACCGGAAGGCCCGGTCTCAACCAGTTCTTCCAGATGACTGACAAAATAGCCACGGCACGGCCGGGATTCCATATATCCCTCGGCCAGCAGCTGGTCATAGGCCATCTGCGTTGTGCTGCGGCTAACTTTCAAATGCTCCGCAAGTACCCGCGTGGAGGGAAGCCGGTCACCCGCCTTTAAGGCACCGCTCCGGATCTCCCCGCGGATATGGGAGTAAATCTGTTCATACAGTGGTTTCCTTGACCGGGAATCAAGCGGAATCAAAAGCTCCATAATCTTATCCCCTAATCTGACTGCTTATTTCTGGATCTTAAAGGAGCTCTTTAAGGAAACGATACGGTTAAATACCGGCTCGCCCGGTTTGCTGTCCTTGCAGTCCGCACAGAAGAAACCGTTGCGCACAAACTGGAAGCTGTCGTAAGCCTTTGCCTCTGCAAGAGCCGGCTCTACGTAGCAGTTCTTTAAGATGGTCAGGGAGTTCGGGTTTAAGTTGAGGCTTCCGTCTTCGTTCAACTTGCCCTTCTCCTCGTCTACGATGTTCTCGTACAGGCGCACCTCAACCTGCTTTGCAGTCTCAGCCGCAACCCAGTGGATGGTGCCCTTAACCTTGCGCTCACAGAAACCGGAACCACTCTTGGTAGCCGGATCGTAGGTAGCGTGAACAACGGTCACGTTGCCGTTCTCGTCCTTCTCAAAGCCGGTGCAGGTTACGAAGTACGCGCTCATCAGGCGGACCTCATTGCCCGGGAACAGACGGAAGTATTTACGCGGCGGCTCCTCCATGAAGTCCTCGCGCTCGATGTAAAGCTCTCTGCCAAACGGAACCATACGGGAACCAAGCTCCGGGTTCTCCATATTATTCGGAACCTCCAGCATCTCGGTCTGCCCCTCCGGATAGTTGTCAATGACCAGCTTGACCGGATCCAGAATTGCCATCATGCGGGCTTTCTTTAACTTTAAGTCCTCACGGATGCAGTACTCAAGCATTGCGTAGTCTA
The DNA here is from genome assembly GCA_963645005.1 of Prevotella sp. P5-108. Classification (GTDB taxonomy): domain Bacteria; phylum Bacillota; class Clostridia; order Lachnospirales; family Lachnospiraceae; genus Brotaphodocola. The sequence goes on along the minus strand of CAVIRL010000192.1, from coordinate 1,226 downwards.
CAGAGCTGTTCGCCTTGGATACGCCAACCAGGTCTACAAACCTGCGGATGGCTTCCGGAGTATAGCCTCGTCTGCGCAAAGCTGCGATGGAAACCAGACGCGGATCATCCCAGCCGTCTACGATGCCGTCTTCTACCAGCTTCTTGATGTAACGCTTACCGGTAATCACATTGGTCAGATACAGCTTTGCAAACTCAATCTGGCGTGGTGGGTTCTCAAACTCACACTCCCGTACCACCCAGTCATACAGAGGACGATGATCCTCAAACTCCAGGGTACAGATGGAATGGGTGATGTGCTCGATGGCATCCTCGATCGGATGAGCGAAGTCGTACATCGGGTAAATACACCATGCGTCACCGGTGTTGTGGTGCGTCATGTGGGCCACACGGTAGATAACCGGATCTCTCATGTTAATGTTCGGGGAAGCCATATCGATCTTGGCTCTGAGCACCTTCTCGCCATCCTGATACCGGCCCTCTTTCATCTCCTCAAAGAGCTTTAAATTCTCCTCAACGCTGCGATTGCGGTACGGGCTCTCTTTACCCGGGGTGGTGAAATCACCGCGGTACTCGCGGATCTGGTCTGCGGTCAGGTCGCAGACGAAGGCTTTTCCTTTCTTAATTAAAAGGACAGCGCACTCATACATCTGCTGGAAATAGTTGGACGCAAAGAACAGTCTGTCCTCAAAATCAGCCCCCAGCCACTTGACATCTGCCATAATGGATTCCACGAACTCGGTTTTTTCCTTGGTCGGGTTGGTATCGTCGAATCGCAGATTAAACTTGCCACCGTACTTCTGGGCAAGACCATAGTTTAATAAAATGGACTTGGCATGTCCGATATGCAGGTAGCCGTTCGGCTCCGGCGGGAAACGGGTCTGAACATGATCATAAACACCTTCTGCCAGATCCTTGTCGATCTCCTGCTCAATAAAGTTCTTGGAAACAACTTCCTTCTCTTCCGCTGTCTCTAAAACTTCTTTTTCTTTTTCCATCGTGAAGTCCTCCATACTGTTTGCGGACAGCTTCTTACACGCCGCATGATAATAACTTATCATAACACATTTCCTTTAAATGGGAAAGGGGGTAAAGGGTTCCAAATTTTTTAAAAACTTTTTTGAAAATAGTGTTGACATTCAGATGGCCGCATGCTATATTATACGAGGTTCGCTGCTGTGGCTCAGTCGGTAGAGCGTCGCATTGGTAGTGCGGAGGTCACGGGTC
>CAVIRL010000191.1:0-3679 GCA_963645005.1 Prevotella sp. P5-108 | reverse complement strand
GTCCGGGTAGAGCATCTCGTCTGCGGTGGAGAAACCGGTCTCCTTTAAGACGCGCATATGCAGATGGCGGATGGCGTGAAGCCCCTCGGCCATGCTCGGACGCTTCTCCGGATCCGGCTGATGGAGCATACCCTTGTAGCCGTCACCGGTAGTACGCGGTTTGTTGGTGTAGACACGCGGCACAATGAGCAGACGGTCACTGGTCTTTTCCTGAACGTCGATCAGGCGGCTGGTGTAATCCAGTACTGCATCCTCGTTATCTGCGGAGCATGGTCCGATGATGACCAGGAATTTGTCACTTTCTCCGCTGATGACCTTCTTGACTTCCTCATCGCGTTCAGCCTTGCGTGCTGCGAACTCTGTCGGAAGCGGGAATTGTTCTTTGATCTCTGCCGGGGTCGGCAGTTTGTTTATGAATTCGAATGCCATGATTGTTCTCCTTGTTTTGTAAATGATGTGCCACTGTATTATACGGCATTTCAGTCCGGAAACTGTCTGCCTGTGTACAGTAACATTTTTTCTGCCATGCGTACCGGGAATACGCCGATGACGTATTCTGTGAACGGAAGCAATATGAATAAATTCGCACGTTGATGCGCTAAAGTGTATTATAGTATGCCTGAACTGAAAAAGCAAGACCAAAATCAGCTTTATAAAAATTGTAGCATTTTTGTGAAAATAATACAATCCCGGATTCTTCTGTGACAGAAAAGAACCATGAATGGTAACAGGTCATGCTATGCATGACCGGCAACATGGATTATAATAGAAAGCAGCGGAATTTGCCGCCGTTTTCTATGATACAGATTTTGACAGGAGGTAAAAAGGAATATGAAAATTACATGGATCGGACATTCCTGCTTTAAGGTGGAATCAAACGGATATACGGTCATTCTGGACCCGTATGAGGACGGTTATGTGCCGGGGCTTGCGCCGGTGCGGGAGACGGCAGATGCAGTATTCTGCAGCCACGAGCACAGTGATCATAACGGAAGGGAAACTGTGACGATAAAACAGGATGGTGTAAAATCTCCGTTTACCATTACCGAGCTCCATACCTGGCATGATGATGCCCGGGGAACAAAGCGCGGCAGCAACTGCATTCGCATTTTCGATGATGGGACCTACCGTGTGGCTCATCTGGGAGATCTGGGATGCGGGCTGGAGCTGGAGCAGATCAGGCAGCTAAAAGGCCTGGATGTGGTGATGATTCCGGTAGGCGGATTCTACACCATCGATGCAAAACAGGCCAAAGCTCTCATCGACCAGATCCAGCCGCGGGTTACCATTCCGATGCATTACCGCGGAGAGAAATTCGGCTATGATGTACTTGGAACCCTGGAGGAGTTCACGGAGCTTTGCGACTGCGTTGCAGAGTATGCGGAAAATTCCATCGAGCTGAATGAGAGCATGCTGCAGCAGGTGGCAGTGTTGAAAATTAAATAAGCCTTTCCTGTGTGTCGTCCACATCCTCCGGCATTGTGCGGAAAAATTTCACGACCATGGGAATTGTGATGGCTGCGGCAACGGCATCAGCGATGGTCTGGGACATCTGGATGCCGAGGAGCCCCAGTGCCTGGCTGAGAACCCACAGAACCGGGATAAAGACCAGACCGCTGCGGATCATGGAGAGGAAGGTTGCCTTTCCGCTCTGTCCGATACTCTGGAACATCATGTTTCCGCACAGGGAAAATGGCATGAAGAACAGGGCGAAGCACTGGATGCGCAGGGCGGTGACGCCGATGGAGATAACTGCCGGGTCATCCCGGAACATGCGCACGATGGGAACGGAAAATATAATTCCGACCAGGGCGGAAATGCTCATGACAATGAGGCTGCTCCGGATGCTGAACCAGAAGGCTTCCCGCACACGGCTGTATTTCCGGGCACCGTAGTTGAAGGCACTGACCGGCTGGAAGCCCTGGCCAATACCGAGGGCAATACAGAACAAAAACATGATGATGCGGGTGACAATGCTCATGGCTGCGATGGCGGCATCCCCGTAAGGGGCGGAGCAGAGGTTTAAGATCATCACGGAAATGCTGCTAAGTCCCTGGCGCATAAGGCTTGGAAATCCGGTAGTGATGATGTTTGTGACATCCGCAAAGCTGCGGGTCACATAGCGGATGTGGATGCGGCTCTGCACCTTTTCACGAAGGAACGGGCTGATCAGAATGGCCATGCTGATGTACTGGGAGACTGCGGTGGAGATACCGGCACCCCGCACACCTAATTTCAGTCCGAAGATCAGGAACATATCTCCGAAAATGTTGAGAATGCCGCCGGAAGCCAGTCCCAGCATGGCAAAGAAGGCTTTGCCTTCGTATCGGAGAATGTTGTTCATGACACAACTCGAGGCCATAGCCGGAGCTGCAATGAGGATCCAGGTGCTGTACTCGATGGCATGGGGAAGAATGGAATCTGTGCTTCCCAGAAGCCGCATAAAGGGTGCATGGAACAAAAAACCGAATACGCAGATGATGGCTCCGGCCAGCAGAGATAAAACGAAGCTGGTGGAGGCGAACATGCGGGCGCTTTCCACATCGTGGGCGCCCAGCTTCCGGCTGATGTTGCTTCCGGCACCGTGTCCGAACATGAATCCGAAGGCGTTGATGATGGCCATCAGCGCAAATACCACACCGGTGGCGCCGCTGACGCTGGTTCCAAGCTGGCTGACAAAAAAGGTGTCCGCCATGTTGTAAATGCTGGTCACCAGCATGCTGACGGTGGTGGGAAGCCCCAGCCGCAGCACCAGTTGGTGAACCGGTGTTTTTGTCATTTTGTCATATTGCTCCTGTGCGCTGTCTCGCTGCATAAATCTGCCCCCATTTCGTAATTGCAGTTACAATCATGCAATAACATAAGAACTCTGATTACTGGAAGTTGAAGCTCTTCAGAATGTTATCCATGCTGCGCTTCGTATGCTTCTCCATTTCCTTTTTTGCCTGCCTTGCATCACGGTTTCTGATATATGTCAGAATATCAATGTGTTCCTGCGTGGATTTGATATAATGCTCCAGCTTCGGAGAGGTAAAACCAATGCTGGGACCATTCCAGAGATTAGAGAGCATTTTATAAAGCTTTGTATTATCGGCAGCGGTCCAGATGCCGGTATGAACCTCGAGATTCAGCTCTTCGTATTCCTGTGCAGACAGGGATTCCATCCGAGTCTGGATATCCAGAAGCTTTTCAATCAGTTTTCCAGCGTCCGGCATGCCGTTTTTAGCAGCCCGGGCCGCAGCCTCGGATTCCAGAAGCATACGCATTTCGTAGTGATCCGTGATATATTTTTTGTCGATCGGTTTGACGATAGCGCCCTTGTTCATGCGCAGCTCAATCAGTCCCTCGGCTTCCAGAGCCTGAAAGGCCTCCCGGACTGGGGTGCGGCTGACGCCCAGCTTCGCTGCAATGTCGGTGAGGCTTAATTCGTCGCCGCTTTTATATTCTCCTGAAAACAGAGCTTTTTTTAAAATTGAAGTGATCCGGACCCGTGCCGGCAGCAGTTCCATACTTTCCATAAATTTCTTATCCTTTCCATGCGGAAATTCTCCGCAGCCTTCCCATTTGTAACTGTTCAGTACCTTCACAGTCACTTTTCTTACTTTGATGATAACTGTTCAGTACCTTCACAGTCACGGGCAAAAATCCATTGAAAATTGCCTACGGCAATGGGATTTTT
>CAVIRL010000190.1:0-3680 GCA_963645005.1 Prevotella sp. P5-108 | reverse complement strand
TATCCTGTTCTTAATGAAGATCATTTAGCATTTCACCAGTAAGAGGAGAAAGAAAAATTTATGGAAACACGTGTTGCTGTCATGAGTATCATTGTGGAAGACCCGGATTCCGTGGAAAAGCTGAACGCCATCCTGCATAAATATGGTCAGTACATCATTGGAAGAATGGGAATTCCTTACCATCAGAAGCACATCAGTATCGTATCCATTGCCATGGATGCACCACAGAATACGATCTCTGCTCTGGCCGGAAAGCTCGGAAATCTGAGTGGAGTCAGTGTCAAAACTGCTTACTCAAATGTGATCGGATGACAGATCTGAAATCATGCTGCTATGCGTCAAAAAAATGGCCACGTTTGATCAGACACTCTTTTTTGTAAAACGCAATTCCATAACAACGGACCTCGCTATATTGTTCCGAATATGCTTTCGCATATTCTCGCCCCTGAATCACATCTTTAAATGTAAGAAAAATGGTCGGATAACGGTTCTGCCATCGGGCGCAAAGCTCCGTTTCCTTTTCTATTGCAAGTCCATGAAACAGGGCGGTGCTGTTTTCGCGAACGTCAAAGAAATGAGACAGCATACTCATAGACAGCGTTTTTCCAAACCTGCGCGGTCTGGTAATCAGAGTTACCTTTACCGGGTTTTTCTTTAACAGCGAACAGATCAAGCCGGTTTTATCAATATAATACTGGTTCTTTTGTCGAATTTCGGAAAAATCTGAAATGCCTATCGGAATTTCTCTGCCTGACATTTAGTATTCCTCCTTCCATCACCACATTTCTGTCTGTATCATATCACGATTTGCTCAATCATGCTATCCATTCACATCAAAATTCCTGCCTGTGAACTATGACACCCACACGCCGTTCTCATCCATATAATAATACTTCCCAGGCTCCGGCATGACCCATCCGGTCTGCATGGCGCCGGTTTTATCGGCGTAGTACCAGTTGTCGTTCCAGACGAACCAGCCGGTGGCCAGCTGACCATTGTCGCCCAGGTAATAGCGTTTTCCATCCCGCTCCTGCCAGCCGGTGAGGCGGTAGCCCTGGTCATCGAGCAGGTACCAGTTGGATTCGATGAGCTGCCAGCCTGTGCCGAGATAGCTGCCGTCCTCTAACTGATAGCGACTTCCTTCCAGATAGTTGCGCCACTTGCCATCGGTGTAGCCGATCACCTGTTTTTCACGGTAATCTGCATCCGGGGAGCCGGTCCAGGAACCAGCCTTCACATAAGCCTGCTCACTGACCTTCGGGGTGGCCCGCACCACGAAAAAGTATGTATGGACGTCGTCCATGTAGGCACTGAAATCGCATGAGTTTTCTCCGGTACGCTTTGTCATGACGCACTCGGCTTCTTCCATGCTTTCATCGTCGAAATCCACCTTGCGCCAGTTGTCTTCGTCCCGGTCCACGCTGTCTGCTATGTATAATTTCACCTGATATTCGTGGGCTTTTGAAACCGAGGACCACTTGCCGGTGGTGTCCGTCTCCCACCAGACATGAGCCGGGGTACCAAGGTAAACGGTCTCCACGGCTTTGTCGGATGCGTAGGATGGGAACTGCGGTGCGGCTGCAAACGCAGACGCAAGAAGCATGGCTGCCACAGCCGCTGACGCAAACTTTCGCAGGCACCTGCAAGCAGCAAGCACCAGCCTCCCACAAAAGTCCGAAACCCAGCATGAGTTTCGCCCGGCATCCCCCAAAAACAATCTTTTGTCTCTAAACTCTTTTTTGCTCATACACACGCTCCCTCCTTATTCACTCCGCAGCGCATCGATCGGGTTCAGCTTTGCGGCCCGGCTTGCAGGCATGTATCCAAACAGCAGGCCAATCCCCACTGACACACTGAAGGAGACGATCACCGCCATCGGCGTTGGCGTGGCACTTAATCCCGCCAGTGTTCCAATAGTAGAGGTGGCGATGCTCCCAAGTATGATCCCGATCACGCCGCCTAAGGAGCTGGTCACTGCCGCTTCAATGACGAACTGCTGCATGATGACGCTCCGCTTTGCTCCCAACGCCTTGCGGATACCGATTTCTCTTGTCCGCTCCGTGACAGACACCAGCATGATATTCATTACGCCCACGCCTGCCACCAGCAGGGAGATTCCGGCAATGCCGCCCAGCCCAGCTGATACCATGGCAATCATGCTGTTTAAGGAATCCAGCATCTCACTCATGGCGGTGACATTGTACAGATCGTCATTTTTAAATTTCTCATACAGAAAATCTTCGATCAGGGTCTTGTCTTCGGTTGCCGCTGAGAGATCCCGGATCGTGAAGGTGTAGTTGTTGATGTTGGCGTTGCGGGCCATCTTGACCGCACAGCTGTAGGGCATAAACAGAAAATCATCGGTGCCGCCCTCTTCCAGATCATCCTCCTGCTGTTCCACCACGCCCACGATCTGGAATGCATATCCGTTCACCTTGATGGTCTCGCCGTAGGCCTTCTCCGCACTTCCGTACAGCTCGTTTGCCACATAGGTGCCGATCACGCAGACCTTATGCCGCGCGGTAATATCGGCATACTGGATGTTGCGGCCGTAGGCCAGCGTCCAGTCCTTGATGCCAAGATAGTCCTCACTGACACCGCTCACCGAAGTAGAAGTCATGGAGTCCGTATCGTTTTTCACGGTGGCACTAATGCTGACCATGGGGGTCATATGGTCGAAGCTTTCCGCATTTTCATCATAGAATTTATACATCTCATCCACCGACACCGACCTGGATGGAAGGTTGACCAGGTTGACGGTGATCTGGTTGGTGCCGAGACTGGCAAAGCTTTCCGTCATATAGGACATATAGGCGTTTACCAGGCTAACCAGGATGATGACCGAAGCCACGCCAATGATGATACCCAGCATCGTCAGAAAGGAGCGCATCTTGTTGCTCCAGATACTCTTGATGGCCAGCTTAAATGATTGCAGCATAGTCTTTCACATCTCCGTTAAAATTAATCTTTCCATCCTGGATCCTCACCACATGCTTTGCCTCCAGGGCAATGGAATTATCGTGGGTGATCATGACGATGGTGTTTCCTTCTTCATTGAGCTCCTTTAAAAAATTCAGAACCTCGCGGCTGGTTTTCGAGTCCAGCGCACCGGTGGGCTCATCGGCCAGGATCAGGGACGGATTTCCCGCCAGGGCCCGGGCAATGGACACACGCTGCTGCTGGCCGCCGGATAACTGATTTGGCATGTTCTTCCATTTTTCCGCCAGACCGACCCGCTCCAGGGAACGCATGGCCCGCTCCCTCCGTTCCTCGGCCGGAACCTTTGCGTACAGAAGCGGCAGCTCCACATTTTCCAGAAGATTGGACTTCGGAAGCAGGTTGTACTGCTGGAAAATGAAGCCGATCATGCGGTTGCGGATGTCCGCCAGCTGGTCATCGCTCATCTGGTCCACATCCTCGCCGCCCAGCAGATAGCTGCCGGAGGTGGGGACATCCAGCGCCCCGATGATGTTCATGAGGGTGGATTTTCCGCTGCCGGATTTTCCCACGATCGCTACAAACTCGCCGCGGTTGATGGTAAGGGAAATGCCGTCGTTGGCACGGACTTCCTCATCTCCCATATGGTAAATTTTATAAATGTCTTTTAATTCGATCAGAGGTTCTGCCATCTGCACTCTCCTTTTGCGGCATATTCCATATTCTGCGTGGCACAGAAGCCC
>CAVIRL010000189.1:0-3684 GCA_963645005.1 Prevotella sp. P5-108 | reverse complement strand
TCCAGTGTATTGATGATATAAAATGTGCCATCATAATACCGGATGGTAGCTGCCCACAACCCTTCCGAGCTGTCGCAGTTTCTGAAATCTAACTGGTCTGGCCGCGAAATCGCGTTTCCAATCTGTTCCCAGTGAACCAGGTCTCGGCTCTGAAATACCGGCAGTCCCGGAAAATAATAAAAGGAGGAGGTTACCATGTAGTACATATCTCCGACCCGGCATACAGATGGATCCGGATATCCGCCTTTTATAATTGGATTGCAGAACATATTCTTGTCCATGATTCAAATTTCCTTTCGTTTACTCTTTTACCGCACCGGCGGTCATACCGGCAATCAGGTACTTCTGCATAACAACGAACACTGTCAGGGTCGGCACACTGGAAATCATGGCCGCACACATCAGGTAATTCCACTGGATCTTGTAGGCATCCGCCATGGTACTGATTGCGTAGGTGATGGTTTTTTTCTCATCCGCAGACATCAGGACGGAGGCAAACATATACTCGTTCCAGTTCTGCAGGAACGCGTAAATGATGGTAGCTACCAGGCCCGGCAACGCGATTGGGAGAATGATCTTCAAAAATGTATTGAACGCGCTGCTGCCGTCCACCCGGGCTGCTTCGTCCAGTCCAGTGGAAATGCTCTTGAAATATCCGTACATCATCCAAGTGCAGAATGGGATACTGAAGGAAGCGTATACGATCATCAGGCCGATCTGGGTATTGTTTAAATGTACAGAAACAAGGATTTTATAGTAGGGAATGATTTTCATAACTGCCGGGAACATCTGAGTAACCAACAAGAAGCTCAGCAAAAATGCCTTCCCTTTAAACTGGTAACGAGAAAGTCCATAACCGCAGAGAGCTGCGCACACAACACCGATCACGGTGGAACCGCCAACTGCCACCACACTGTTTTTGATGTAAACAGCAATCGGATATTCCTTCCAGATATTTACGAAATTTTCCAACGTTGGTCCGGAAGGAAACAGGGTCAGTCCCTTTGACAGGGTAATGTCTGCCATGGATTTTAAGGAAGTGATCACCATCCAGGACAATGGAAGCAATACACACAGGCAGCCGATGCACAAGATCAGATACCCGATACATGAAAAAAGTCTGTTCTTTCCTTTACTAGTCATCACGCAACAACCTCCTGAACACAACTCCGATAAGGTAACAGATTACAAGAATGTATACGGACTGTGCTGATGCGAAGCCATACTTGAAGTAGGAGAAGGCATTCTTGTAAATTTCGATAGCAGATACCATGGTGGAACTTCCCGGGCCGCCGGAGGTCATCAGCCATATCAGTGTGAACTGTTTGAATACCCACACCGTATCCAGAATGAGGATAGTGGTCAGAATCGGCTTCAGAGCCGGAAGCGTTACATAGCGGAAACGCTGCCACATATTCGCTCCATCAATTTCAGCTGCCTCATACAGATCATGGGAGATGGTCTGGATACCGGCCAGGATCTGTACCATAACTAACGGATATCCCTTCCACATGCTGACGAGTATCACACAAGGGAATGCGGTAGCAGATGTACTCAGCCAGCCCACTGGTTCGGAAATAATGCTGAAGTGCATCAGCAGTTCATTTAAGATACCGCCCTGGGTATTCAGGATCCACTTAAACAGGTATGCGATAACCACATCCGGGAACAACCACGGCAGAATCAAAATGCCACGGAACAATGTCCGGTATTTGATGTCGGTATTCAAGATGGATGCAAAGATGAAGCCTAATACGAAGTGCCCGCATACAACTGTTACCGTAAAAATCATAGTCTTCATCAGACTGTGTAAAAACGATACGTCAGTCAGTGCCTGGGCATAATACCGAAGTCCCACAAAGTTCCATTTATTTACCAGGTTGGTATCAAAGAAACTAATGTAGATGCCATAAAGGATTGGATATACAACGAGACAGACGATCGTCAGAGTTGCCGGAGAGATGAACCAGTAAGGAGTCATCTTTGACTTCAGTCGGCTCAAATTCCATTTTTTCTTGGTGTCGTTCACTGTTTTACCCTCCAAAGAAAAGAGAAAGGGCGGCTGTATCGAACTGTGATTCTATACAGCCGCCCGCTTTCAAGCTGCCTTACTTGCTGTAGCCTTTGCAGGTCTCTGCTGCCTTGGCTGCTGCATCTGCTACCGCATCATCTACAGATGCGCCCTCAGAAACAACCTTCTGCCAGCACTCACCACATGCATCTCTTAACTCAGCCATACCAGCGAATGCCGGGTAGATTACTGCATTCTCGGATGCCTCAGCGAATCCTGCATATGCCTCATCGTTTGCCACGATTGCATCCAGAGCTTCTTTTACAACCGGAAGACGGCAGGTCGCCTTGTTCCACTCTACACTGTTGTCTACACTGGTCATGTATTTCAGGAAGTCTGCGGCAACCTCCGGATGCTCACAGGTGCTGCTGATGGTCATGCCTACGCTGGAGAAAGAAGTTACCGGGTCAACACCCTCTGCAGTCGGCATCGGGAAGCTGCCCATCTTGCCGCGCATATCCGGGTTTGCATTATAGATACCACCCAGCACGTTGGAACCGCTGAAGAACATGCATGCCTGATCTGCACCGATCATGGTGTATGCTTCCGAATAACCGGTCTCAACAAATCCAGCCGGAGTAACACCCTCATTGGCTGCGATGTCGATAAAAGTGCTCATTGCATTCTTGTATGCATCAGTATCGAAACCAGAAGTATAGGTTCCGTCTCCGTTATCTTTTACAAAGTCACATCCAAAGGTCAGTGCGAAAGTCTGGAATCTGGATTCAGCAGAATCGTTTCTGGTCCCTGCGAATACGTTGCCGTAACGGTTAACCTTACCATCACCGTCGAGATCCTCGGTCAGGGCTTTTGCTACCTCCAGATACTCATCCCAAGTCTTTGGAATCTCCAGGCCTTTCTCTTCGAAAAGGTCTTTGCGGTAAACCATTGCGGTGGTGTTGTTTTGCCACGGCATGTAAACGAAATGTCCGTCTACGGTGGAGTTCTCTACTGCTGCGTCCAGAAGTCCGTTCATATAATCCTTGCCAAGCAACTCGTCCAGGTTGTCAACGCCCATACCCATCTCCAGGCAATTAGCGGAATATGCTTCCGACATGGTGAAGATATCCGGCAGGGTTCCTGCGGTTGTCTGGGTGATCAGGGTTGTGTACAGGTCGTTCATGGAGCACTCAACTGGGTTTAATGTTACATTCGGATACATCTCCATGTATTTGTCCATGACACCCCTTAAGAACGGACCGCCATCAGAGTCACCCAGGGAAGTGATCATAACATCCAGTTTCACATCCCCTGCGGAAGAAACATCATACGTGCTGTGATAACCCTTGTCATCCGCCTCAGCCGTCGCTGTCTCAGAAGAAGCTTCCTTGTCTGCTTCAGCGGCTGTTGTCTCAGGAGCTGCAGTCTCGGTCTTTCCTGAAGATCCGCATGCAGTCAGTCCGGAAACTGCTGTTACCAGAGCCATAGCCATTGCTAAACTTCTTTTTTTCATTTTTCGCCCTCCGCTTGTAATAATTGTTTCATTTTTCGGCTACACCACTTATTTTTTGTGTAATTTTATTATATAAGTATTGCTATATAAATGCAATTTAATTATAATTAAATGGATTTAAGCAAAACTTAGATTTATTGTGTTTTTCACCAAATTAAAT
>CAVIRL010000188.1:0-3751 GCA_963645005.1 Prevotella sp. P5-108 | reverse complement strand
GGCAATTTTCAATGGATTTTTGCCCGTGACTGTGAAGGTACTGAACAGTTACGATAGAATGAGGTTATTGTACAGGGGTATACATTTTCTGAATTGAAAATGCCGTATCATACCAGGGTCAAAAGATCAAAAGCATGAGTAAGAAGCCATTTTTTGAAAAAAGAGCGGATTACGGAGGTTTTTATGAGTACGAAACGAAGAAGCGATATTGATATTGCCAAGGGATTTGCTCTTTTTTTCGTGGTGCTGGGCCATGTAGTAACCATGCATCACACCATTTTCCGCTGGATTTTTGCTTTTCATATGCCGGCCTTTTTCTTTCTCTCCGGCATGACATTCCGGCCGGAAAAATATTCATCCTGTCTGGATTACATCAAAAAACGCGGGCGGACGCTCATCCTTCCATATTTTCTGATCACCATGGCTGCACTGGCTGTCTGTACCATCCGCCCCTACTATCATCAGGCCATTGCGGAATACGGATGGAAGCACATTCTGAAATGGATCTTCTGCTACGGACAGCCCCAGCAGATCTATGTAGGCCAGCTCTGGTTCCTTCCGGCACTTTTTTTTGCCGGACTTTATGCCCTGATCTGGCTTCGCATATTTGACCGGCACTCTGTTACAGTGCGCTGTTATGCCCTTGTTTTTCTGGCACTGGCCGGGACTTACATCCGCCTGGCAGATTCCCTGATCCCAGTCATGGGGCGGCTTCCCTGGAAGCTGGATTCTGCACTCTGTGCTGCGGTATTCTTACTTGCCGGATACTACACAAACCGGACAAAGCTTCTGGAAAAAATGATGCCTTATGCCGGTTTTCTGATTCCGCTTTTTGCAGCTTTAAGCTTCTTCTTCGGCCCAAAACTCAGCGACTATGTGAATCTCTGCGACTGCCGTTATACCGCACCTCCCTACTATTTCAGTGCTGCATTTTCCGGTATTTTCGCTCTGCTTCTCACTGCAAAGCTGGCTGCACTTCCATCCCTCTGCGATAGTGTATTCTCCCGTTTCTGGCAGTTTTGCGGGCGCCGTTCCATGCTGCTGTTTTCCATTCAGAGCTTTGCCCTGTACTTCTTTGTAGAGCTTATCCTGCGCACCACCGGCATAGAATTAAAGCCCATGGAATGGATGCCAACCAGGCTTTCCACCTTTGCCCTCACCACAGCCACGTTCGCCCTGATCTGCCTGATCGGATGGCCCTGGGACTGCTACAAACGTCGGACCGAGCAGAAAAAAACACCTATCAGCAAGGAAAAAGCAGATGCCTGATCTCAGGTACCTGCTTTTTCTTTGCTGTGGCTCATGCGCTGCACGAACTCATTTTACTGTCTTATATGCGGATGCTTCCCAGTGATTTTTTCAACTGTGCAAGTTCCTTTTCCAACGCAGTTTTTTTCTTCTGGTCTGCCTCAAATTCTGCCATCTCCCCGGTCTGCAGTTCTTCTCCCGCAAAGCTTAAAAAGCCCTGGGTAAAGACGGACGGGTATTTGAATTTCTTATCCGCTTTTTCAAAATGAACCATCAAAGTGCCATTGTCATTGGACTGAACCACTCCGTCACCATAGGTCTTATGAGATACCTGTTTTCCCACCACATCCGGCAGATTTACCGGCTTATCCTGCAGCTCCTTCAGGCGCTTTTCCTTCATTTCGATTTCCTGCTTCAGCTTCTCCTGAGCTGCTTTAGCTTCAGCCGCTTTCGTGCGTTCCCGCCCCGGGACCTTGCGGATATCCATGCCCGCATAGTAGCGATACAGACTCGCGCAGTCCATGATATCGTACACCAGGATGTGCATCTGGTCATCATAACCGTCCAGTTCTTCCTCAAACAGTTCGTTATAAGGTCGGTCAGTTCCTCATTCTCACGGATGGCTTCCAGAAGCTCATCACACATTTTATAATAGCTTTCCAGAGAAAAATTCCTGCTGCCAAAGTCTCCGTCGTACTCGGCACAGCCTGCCCATCCGGCCGCCGATGCTTCGTCAAACATATAGTTTTCTTCCGGTTTCCACAGATTCAGATAATAGATCACATGATCCCGGTTCTGGAGATATTTCTTTGTGCCACGCTCATAATAACGGATTCTCTCATTGATCTTATCTGCAAAGAATTCCGCACGCTCCTGACGTTTCTTCAGATCCCCGTCGTCCTCACTGAATAAAAAACGAAAGCACTCTCTCACATACTCAGCCTCAGACTCCCGCGCAAGAAGCATCCGGAGGCCAGCCAGCGGCTGCATAGCCGCATCATCCAGAAGATTTTCCGCCTCCTGCATTGCTTTCCCAAACATTCCGGCAAAATCTGCCGCATTCAGATTCCAAAAGCGCTTAAAACAGCCCACTGCACGCCACTTATAAACCTGGTCGCTGTCATCGGCCTGCTCCAGTTCTGCCAGACGGCTGATATACTGTTCTAATACGGTTTCAAAATTCTTCCTGTTCATATTCCTCACCTGTTCGTTAGATTTGCTGTTTCACTAAGCTACGATTATATAGCAGAGAATTTTCTCATTCAAGACTTGACATCATTTTCGTTGCTGCCTGTGCAACAGAATTTGCCGGGCAGACGGACATGCCGCTTCAATAATAACAGTTTCCGCTGCATCCTTTTTCAAACAACTCCTGCTTCATTTTTCTCTGATATCCGGCCTCCGAGTCAGACTGTTCCAGGATTTCCAGGGCTTTTCGCAGATTGCAGATGTCCCGTTCCATAAAATCCGTGTAGTTTCCCCGGCCAACTAATTTCAGATGTGTGATGCCTGCCTGCCGAAGCCGGAACAGGGCACAGAGGCCGCAGCCGGTGGCACCGCAGAGATAGCCGTCTTCCGCATACGGAAGCTGCTCCGGAGCATCTATTCCATAGGCCTGTGCCTCCTCTACATTTTCTTCCGGCTCTGTCCGCTGTTCCCGGCTGTTCCGGCGGCAATCCGCTGCGCTTTTCCTTCGCTCCGCCCCACAGTCGCCACGCTTCACCGGCCCCATATGGTATGGTACCCGACACAGATACCCCATCTCATCGCAGTGCAGGGAATTACAGAACGCCCCAGTAAAATGACAGAGTTCGTTTAATGCAAAGGCTTCAAACTCCTCTCCATGTCCGGCCTGTATCACGTGCTTCATATCCTCAAAGCTGTTCTTTCGATGGAAGATCAGCCGCTGGATCTTCTGCCGCCGAAACACGGAAAACATCCGGCTGTTCACCTCCGCTGTCTCACCGCTTAAATGGATCTCGCAGTCAATCTTTTCCTGCCGCAGATAACAGATCAGGGCCGGATCTGCCAGAATGTAACTGCGAAATCCCAGCTCCATGCACCGCCGGATGATCGCTGCAATTTCCGGATACTGCCCTGGAATATAATACAGCGCATTGAAGGTCAGATGGACCGGTCTGCCATATTTCCGGATCATGGCTGCCAGAATTTCCAGTTCGGAAAAGGAACCCAACTGCACATTACTGCAGAACACTTCCCGTCGGTTTAACGGCAGAATCGTTCCATATTTCTGATTCCATTCATAGGGCACATATCCGGCAAAAAATTCATCCGCGCCGGCATCGCAGAAACGGATATATTCATCCGGAAAGCCCAGTCCTGCTACGATTTTCATTCGATTTTTCACGCTGTTACCACCATTTCCTTTGCTGTTCACGCCATCCGTTTCCGCACCCGCTCTGATTTTGAAATGCTCTTTCCATCTTCGTAACTGTTCAGTACCTTCACAGTCACGGGCAAAAATCCATTGAAAATTGCCTAC
>CAVIRL010000187.1:0-3829 GCA_963645005.1 Prevotella sp. P5-108 | reverse complement strand
AACGCACATACTTCTGTGCCACCTCATAGCCGCGCATCTCCATAATGCCGGTCTCTACCATATCCTGAATATCTTCTACATTCACCGCATGCGTAGCCTCTTCCACCTGCTTTGCGATCATGTCTGCCACTGCGCTGATCTGATACTCATTCAGCTGATGAAGATGATCCACACTGGCATTCGCCTTCGTGATCGCATTCACAATTTTGGAGACATCAAAAGAAACTTCCTTACCGTTTCTCTTGATGACATTAGTCTTAACATCCGTAGTCATGCCTAAACCCCTCTCATATATACTATATCTTGTGTTTTTATTGATTATAGAGTGCTATATATCGTAGCAGTGATTATGATACTACAAATAAGGGGAAAAGGGAAGTGGCAATTTCACGAATATTTCATGGAATATTTGGTTGAATATTTATTTTACATAAGGTATGATTAGACAGGTCCGTTTTGCAAAAATGCGGGAATTTCCGCAGAGTTCCTTGCTTTTCACGCGAACCTGCAAACGGAAAAAGAACACAGGAGGTTCTCACATTGCTGAATAAATGGAAACGAAAGATAACAAAATTTGTATGTTTTGCCCTAACGTGCCAGTTGTTCGTTCTGACAGCCTGGGCAAAACCTGACTGGCCCTCCGATACCGGCATCATGGCTGAGGCCGGCATTGTCATGGATATGGATTCCGGTGCTATTCTGTACGGACAGAACATCCACCTGCCCTATTACCCGGCCAGCATCACCAAAATTCTCACAGCCCTCATCGTCCTGGAGAATTGCAATCTGGATGATACTGTAACATTTTCTACGACGGCTGTCAACCAGGTTGAGGCCGACAGCGGAAACAAAATCAGCGTTGTGGCCGGAGATGAGCTTTCCGTAGAGGATTGTCTCTACGCTCTGCTGCTGGTCTCCTGCAACCAGGTGGCCAATGCCCTGGCTGAGCACACGGCAGGCAGTATTTCCGCCTTTGTAGACATGATGAACGAAAAGCTGGTGGAGCTGGGCTGTCAGGAAAGCCACTTTGAAAATCCGTCCGGCTTAAACAATGACAATCAGTATGTTTCCGCCTACGATATGGCCCTGATCGCCCAGGCTGCTTATGACAATGAGACCATGGTAGAGATCAGTTCCTCCACCACCCATAAGCTCGCGCCGACTACCCAGAACCCGGACGGCTTTACCATCCGCAGTGAGCATCGGCTCTGTGTGACGGAGGATCCCAGCAGCCCCTACTACTACCCGGAAGCCGTAGCCGGAAAGACCGGATACCTGATCAAGGCCGGAAACACCCTGGTCACCTACGCCGTGAAAGATAACCGCCGCCTGGTATCTGTTATCTTAAAAGGGCAGCCGAGACAGTATTTTGTAGACGGAAAAGCCCTGCTGGAATTTGGTTTCCGCTCATTCCAGAACTACACCGTAGCCGACTATGAAAGCCGCTATGTCACCGGTGACGAGATCATCAATCTGGATAAGGGGTCTTTCCAGGCATCCGACCTGATGATCGACCCGGACAGCGTCATTACGCTGCCCAATGGCGCCTCTTTTGAGGATGCCGGCATTTCCCTCGGCGCACTGCCGGAAATCAGTCCTGACAACGCCGTCGCGCTCCTCACATACAGCTACAACGACCGCGTGATCGGAACTGCGTACCTGCTGGCCAAAGACGGAGTCACCATCGATGACGATGCTTCCTCTGCCGGTACTGATTCCGCAAATACTTCTGATCCTGCCGATCCCTCCGGTGAAAATGCTTCGCTGGCTACCGGTTCCAATGCAGATAAACCCCAGCGCTCCCACGGCAGCTTCTCCGCAGCCGGAGTTTTGATCACGATTCTTATCGTGGTTCTCGCCCTTGCCGTGACCGGCCTGGTAAGCTGGTTTATCTATTCCAAAAAGAAAGAAGCCAAAGCCCTGGCAGAACGCCGGGAACGCCGCAGACAGCGGCTGCAGCGCAGCGGCGATGAAGAAGAATTCGAACGCCTGCTGGCTGAGTACAAAAACAAAAAGAAATAAGACAGCCTTACAGAACAAAATGCAAAAGGCAATATAGAAAAAGCCGTAACTGTGAAGGTAATGAACTGTTACAAAAAGCCCATGAAAACGGTCTGAACTGTTTTCATGGGCTTTTTCTTTTCTTATGCTGTTTCTGATCATCGTTTCGTTTACCAGCTCAGGTTGACCGGTTCGCCGCCTCCTGCAGTGATGGTTTTGCTGGTGGACGTCCGGGTGCCAGAGTCTGCTGCGCTGTCACTGTTCCGGCTCTTCTGTGCGGCCTGACCAGTCTGTGCCTCTGACGTATCGCTGCTGGTATTCTGCGCAGTACCGGTATTCTGTTCTGCTTCTGTATTCTGTCCATCCGCTGCACTCTGCTCTGCCTGAGCACTGCTGTCCGCTGTCTGCTCTGTGCTCTGTACGTCCGCTGCTCTCTGCTCTGTCTGAGCACTGTCCGCTGTCACCGTCGTTCTGCCGTAGTTCAGCGCCGCATACACATCCAGCATGCCGTTGCTGCTGAGTTTTCCTTCCAGCGTAGGAATCTTGCGTGCGGTCTCCAGAAGGACTTTCCGGATATCCGAAAGCTGCAGATCGGTGCGGTATGAATACAGCATTGCTGCCGCACCGGTCACCATCGGAGCAGACATGGAGGTTCCGGTCATAAAGCCATAACCGCCATTGGCAATGGTACTGACAATATAAGTGCCAGGGGCCGCGATATCCACGTTCTTTGCTCCGTAATTGGAGCTCTCTGCCAGATTTCCGTCAAACATCAGGTTCGCTACGGAGATCACATTATCCAGATCGAAAGAGGACGGATAATCCGGTTTCTGGTCGGTATCCTCGCCGATTCCCTTCGCATTTCCATTTCCGGCAGATACCACAAACAGCATCCTGGAATCCCGTATCACCGTTTCCAGCTCCGGATAATACTCGGTAGTACCAAAGCTCAGGTTGCAGATGGAGGCTCCGTTTGCTTCCGCATAGCGGATTGCTTCGATGATGGCCTTCTCTTCACCAACGCCGTACTGGGTTCCCAGTGCCTTCAATACCATAACCTTGACATATTTGTTGTCGGTGATCCCGGCAATGCCGCCGTTTCCCCGGGCTGCAGCAATGGTTCCGGCCGCATGGGTTCCATGGTCATCATCGCTGCCATTGCAGAGCACGTTATTCCCGTCAAAGAAGTTCCAGCCATGAACATCATCCACGTATCCATTTCCGTCATTGTCAATGCCATCTCCCGGAATTTCATCTTCATTGGTCCAGATGGCGTCTTTCAGATCCGGATGGTTGATATCAATTCCGGTATCGATGACTGCCACCACTACCTGACGGTGCTCCTCCGTGCTGGAATCATAGAGATTCCATGCCGGAAGAATGTTGATATCCACGCCCTTTCTCGCCCGTGTCTCCTTGATGCGGTAGGCATCCGGTCCTGCTACCGGAGCAGGCATACCCAGATAATTTGCCAGATCAATGTAGGTTGCCAGCTTCGGATTGCTGTCTTTAAAGCGGTTTGTGATCTCGCTGTACTGCAGCTCTGCATCATTTTTCAACCCCCACTGGTATCTGGAATAGCTGTCTGAAGAAGACAAGTTCGTCACACCAGGACCGTAAACATCCGTGTGAAAGGTATATTGAGTGCCCGGCATTGCGGATGCCGCTGCGTGCAGGCCCGCTCCGCAGAGTACTGCCGCCAGTGCAGTGGCCGCCTGCTGTTTCCATTTCATTTTCATAAATATACTCCTCGATCCTATCGTCGTTCGCCATAACCGTGCAAGCACGCTTTCGGCTCTCTTGCACTCGTTCTCGTGACTTGCGTCAC
>CAVIRL010000186.1:0-3882 GCA_963645005.1 Prevotella sp. P5-108 | reverse complement strand
GAAAAGCAATGCAGAAAAAGCAGTGCAGAAAAAGGAGGAGCGGACATGCTTTATATCGGAATCGATCTTGGCACATCGGCAGTGAAGCTGCTTTTAATGGATGGAGCAGGGCAGATTAAAAGGATCGTCTCGAGGGAGTATCCCATTTATTTCCCGCATCCGGGCTGGTCAGAGCAGAAACCGGAGGACTGGTTTGCCGGGACCATGGACGGGCTGAAGGAATTACTCGATGGCTGTGACAGGGAGCAGGTGGCAGGCATCAGCTTTGGCGGCCAGATGCACGGACTCGTCATCCTGGACAGGGAGGATCAGGTCATCCGCCCGGCGCTTCTCTGGAATGACGGACGGACCTGGGAGGAATGCGATTACCTGAATAATGTAATCGGCAAAGAAAAGCTTTCGGAATATACGGCCAATATTTCTTTTACGGGATTTACCGCGCCGAAGATTCTGTGGGTCAGAAACAAAGAACCGGAGAACTTTGCGCGGATCGCGAAAATCATGCTGCCGAAGGATTATATCGCCTACCGTCTGACCGGTGTGCATTGCACCGATGTATCCGATGCGTCCGGCATGCTGCTGTTCGATGTAAAGCACCGCTGCTGGTCGAAGGAAATGTGTGAGATCTGCGGAGTCCGCCCGGAACAGTTGGCAAAGATCTATGAGTCTTACGAGTGCGTCGGAACGGTGAAACCGGAAATTGCCGATGAGCTGGGAATTCCCCATACCGTGAAAGTGGCAGCCGGTGCCGGAGACAATGCGGCAGCAGCAGTCGGAACCGGCACGGTAGGAGATGGCATGTGCAACATTTCCCTGGGCACCAGCGGAACCATTTTCATTTCTTCGGAAAAATTCGGCGTGGACAAACACAATGCGCTGCACGCATTCGCCCATGCGGATGGACATTACCATCTGATGGGCTGCATGCTCAGCGCAGCTTCCTGCAATAAGTGGTGGATGGACGGAATTCTGGAAACTTCAGATTACGCAAAAGAACAGGAAGCCATCACGAAGCTGGGAGAAAACCATGTATATTTTCTGCCCTATCTGATGGGTGAGCGTTCCCCGCATAACGATCCGAATGCCCGCGGTACCTTCATCGGCATGACCATGGACACCAGCCGGGCGGATATGACCCAGGCAGTGCTGGAGGGCGTGGCCTTTGCGCTACGGGATTCCCTGGAAGTGGCAAAATCCCTCGGGATTCAGATTGAGCGCACGAAGATCTGCGGTGGCGGTGCGAAGAGCCCGCTGTGGAGAAAGATCATTGCCAATGTCATGAACCTGAAGGTCGATGTGATCGAGAGTGAAGAGGGACCGGCCCTGGGCGGTGCC
Source organism: Prevotella sp. P5-108 (assembly GCA_963645005.1). GTDB lineage: Bacteria > Bacillota > Clostridia > Lachnospirales > Lachnospiraceae > Brotaphodocola. Next base: position 2,547 of record CAVIRL010000186.1, on the reverse strand, counting down.
ATGCTGGCGGCAGTTGCCTGCGGAGAATATGAGAGCGTGGAGGAAGCAGCCCGGAAACTGGTGAAGGTCACCGGAACGGTGGAGCCGGAACCGGAACTGGCGGCGAAGTACGAAAAGCGGTATCAGATCTTCAAGCAGATTTATCCGGCCTGCAGGCCGCTGTATGAACTGATGAAATGAGGAGGGAGCATCCCATGGAAATAAAGAAAGTGACAGATTTGGAATTCCGGAAATATGGAAAAGTAGTGGAGAATATCGATTTCTCCGGACTGATCCGGGCACTTCTGGAGAAAACACCGTTGCCGGAGAATGTCGTGTATGAGCCATCAGTAGAAGCCCTGGAGGCAGAGCCGGTCTTTGCAACCGTGCAGGAAAAGGCATATGGAGAGATGCCGGTGCAGATCGGTTACTGCAATGGACACAACCATAAGCTGAATGCGCTGGAGTATCACCGCTCCTCGGAAATCAACGTGGCAGCCACGGACGCGATCCTTCTGGTGGGACATCAGCAGGATATTACATCGGAGTTTACCTACGATACCTCTTTGGTGGAAGCATTTCTTCTGCCAAAGGGAACGGCGGTGGAGGTATATGCCACAACCTTGCATTACGCACCCTGCAGTGTGGGGAACCAGGGATTTCAGGTGGGAATTATACTTCCACGCGGAACCAATTACCCGTTAAAAGCTGAGCATAAGGGCTGGGAGGACAGCCTGCTTGCAGCAACCAACAAATGGCTGATCGGTCATCCGAAAGGCGGTCTGCCGAAGAAAAGTCACCTTGGCTTGGTTGGAGAAAATATCACAGTATAGGATTCAATTCTTTTAGTAGGAGGGAAAAAGCATGAACAACATTCCAGAAGTAAAAGTAGGCATCGTTGCGGTGAGCCGTGACTGTTTCCCGGAGTCTCTGTCCGTGAACCGCAGAAAAGCACTGGTGGACGCTTACAGCAAAAAGTATGATGCAAAGGATATCTATGAGTGCCCGGTTTGCATCGTGGAGAGCGAGATCCATATGGTACAGGCGCTGGAGGATATCAAGGCAGCCGGATGCAATGCGCTGGTCGTATATCTTGGAAACTTCGGCCCGGAGATTTCCGAGACTCTGCTGGCAAAATATTTTGACGGGCCGAAGATGTTTGTTGCCGCAGCTGAGGAGAGCAAAGACAACCTGGTACAGGGACGCGGTGACGCCTACTGCGGCATGCTGAACGCAAGCTATAACCTGGCATTGCGCAATATCAAGGCGTATATTCCGGAGTATCCGGTGGGAAGTGCAGATGAGTGTGCAGATATGATCCATGAGTTTTTACCAATCGCGAGAGCGGTTATCGGACTGTCTGAGTTAAAGATTATCAGCTTTGGACCGAGACCGTTGAACTTCCTGGCATGCAACGCGCCGATCAAGCAGCTTTACAACCTGGGTGTGGAGATTGAGGAAAACTCTGAGCTGGATCTGTTTGAGGCTTTCAATAACCATGAGGGTGACCCGAGGATCCCGGATGTTGTGGCAGATATGGAGAAGGAACTGGGCGAAGGCAACAAGAAGCCAGAGATCCTGCCGAAGCTGGCCCAGTATGAGCTGACCCTGCTCGACTGGATTGAGGCCCATAAGGGCTACCGCAAATATGTGGCAATTGCCGGAAAATGCTGGCCTGCATTCCAGACCCAGTTTGGCTTTGTGCCGTGCTATGTCAACAGCCGTCTGACTGGCCGCGGCATTCCGGTATCCTGTGAGGTGGATATCTATGGCTGCTTAAGCGAGTTCATCGGAACCTGTGTCAGCCAGGATGCAGTGACCCTTCTGGACATCAACAACACCGTGCCTTACGATCTTTACGACAGCGAAATCAAGGGCAAATTCGACTACAAGAGCCATGATGTCTTCATGGGCTTCCACTGCGGCAATACCACCACAAAGAAACTGTCCTTCTGCCAGATGAAGTATCAGCTGATCATGGCAAGAAGCCTTCCGGAAGAGGTAACCCAGGGAACCCTGGAGGGCGATATTGTTCCGGGTGACATTACCTTCTTCCGTCTGCAGAGCACCGCAGACAACAAGCTGCGCGCCTATGTTGCAAACGGTGAGGTTCTGCCTGTGGCAACCCATTCCTTCGGCAGCATCGGTGTATTTGCTATCCCGGAGATGAAGCGCTTCTACCGCCATGTTCTGATCGAAGGGAATTTCCCGCATCACGGCGCAGTGGCCTTCGGTCATTACGGAAAGGCCCTGTATGAAGTGTTTAAGTATGTCGGAGTCGATGTAAAAGAGATCGGCTACAACCAGCCGTCTGGTGTGCGTTATCCGACAGAGAATCCATTTGCGTAAGATGCCCAAAACAGCATAATCAGTGGATGTGTCGTGGCGTCTCTACGATGTGCACAGCAATAAAAGCAGGGCGAAGCCTTCCGAAACGGAGGGGCTTCGCCCTGTTTGCTTTGCATATCGAGGAGGCACCGGTGACGCATCCGCTGATTAGTGCGGCATTTTTTTCAGCTCAGATAATTCCGCATGTTTTTCAGCGCACTTTTCTCCAGTCTGGACACC
>CAVIRL010000185.1:0-3890 GCA_963645005.1 Prevotella sp. P5-108 | reverse complement strand
AGGATCGTTATTATCATCTGGTTCTGTTGGCGGAAAATGATACCGGATATCACAACCTCATGAAAATTGTATCCAAGGGCTTTGTGGAGGGCTTCTATTATAAACCCCGCGTGGATTACGAGGTGCTGGAAACCTACCATGAGGGTATCATTGCCTTAAGCGCCTGCCTGGCGGGCGAGGTGCAGCGCTATCTGGCCCGGGGCATGTACGAGGAGGCCTGCAGGTCTGCCAGACGCTATGAGGAGATTTTCGGAAAAGGCAATTTCTTTTTAGAGCTGCAGGATCATGGCATTTCGACCCAGAAGACGGTAAACCAGGGGCTGATGCGTATGAGCCGCGAGCTTTCCATGGAGCTGGTGGCCACCAACGATATCCACTATATTCTGGCGGAGGATGCGGCCGCCCATGATATTCTGCTGTGCATTCAGACTGGCAAGAAGGTATCCGATGAGAACCGTCTGCGCTACGATGGCGGCCAGTATTATGTAAAATCTGAGGAAGAGATGCGGGAACTGTTCCCCTATGCCCAGGAAGCCATTGACAATACCCATAAGATTGCGGAGCGCTGCAACGTGGAGATCGAGTTTGGCGTGACCAAGCTGCCGAAGTACGAGGTGCCGGAGGGCTATGATTCCTGGAGCTACTTAAACAAGCTGTGCCAGGACGGTATGGCGAAGCGTTACCCGAATGATGACGGAACCCTGCAGGAGCGCCTTTCCTACGAGCTGGGCGTCATCCACAACATGGGGTATGTCGATTATTTCCTGATCGTGTGGGACTTCATTCATTTCGCGAGATCCCACGATATCATGGTAGGGCCGGGAAGAGGCTCTGCGGCGGGCAGTATCGTTTCCTACTGTCTGGAGATCACCAACATCGATCCGGTGCGTTATGACCTGCTCTTTGAGCGTTTCCTGAACCCGGAGCGAGTATCCATGCCGGATATCGACATTGACTTCTGCTTCGAACGCAGGCAGGAGGTCATCGACTATGTGGTGGAGAAATACGGCAAGGAACAGGTGGTGCAGATCGTCACCTTCGGTACACTGGCAGCCAAGGGTGTGGTGCGGGATGTGGGACGTGTTCTGGATCTTCCCTATGCCCGCTGTGACGCCATAGCCAAGATGATCCCGGGTGACCTGGGAATGACCCTGGATAAAGCGTTAAAGCAGAGCCCGGATCTTCAGGCGGTATATCAGAACGATGATGAGGTGCATTACCTCATTGACATGGCAAAGCGTCTGGAGGGACTTCCAAGACATACATCCATGCATGCGGCCGGTGTTGTGATCGGCCAGCGGGCCATGGATGAGTTTGTACCCCTTTCCCGCGCGTCGGACGGCACCATCACCACCCAGTTTACCATGACGACTCTGGAGGAACTGGGACTGTTAAAGATGGACTTTCTGGGACTTCGTACCCTGACGGTCATCCAGAATGCGGTGCGGCAGGCGGAGGAGAATTACGGCATCCATCTGGTCATGGAAGAGATTGATTATAACGATAAAGAAGTTCTGGCTTCCATCGGCACCGGAAAGTGCGATGGCATCTTCCAGTTGGAGAGTTCCGGTATGAAGAGCTTCATGAAGGAGCTGCGCCCGGAGAATCTGGAGGACATCATCGCGGGTATTTCCCTGTACCGTCCGGGTCCGATGGATTTCATTCCCCGTTATTTAAAGGGAAAGAACGACAAGGCGTCCATTACCTATGAATGTCCGCAGCTGGAGCATATTCTGGGACCGACCTACGGCTGTATCGTCTACCAGGAGCAGGTTATGCAGATCGTCCGGGATCTGGCAGGCTACACCATGGGGCGAAGTGATCTGGTACGCCGTGCCATGTCCAAGAAGAAAACGGCAGTCATGGAGAAGGAACGCCAGAACTTTGTATACGGCAATCCGGAGGAACATGTAAAGGGCTGCATACACAACGGCATTGACGAAAAGACGGCCAACCACATCTACGATGAGATGATCGATTTCGCCAAGTATGCCTTTAACAAGTCCCATGCGGCATGTTACGCAGTGGTGGCATATCAGACGGCATATCTGAAATACTATTATCCGAAGGAGTTCTTCGCGGCGCTGATGACATCGGTCATGGATAATGTTAATAAGGTGTCTGAGTACATTCTGACCTGCCGCCAGATGGGCATCCGCATCCTGCCTCCGGATATCAACGAGGGACAGAGCGGCTTCTCTGTTTCGGGAGATGCCATCCGTTACGGTCTGTCGGCCATCAAGAGCATTGGCCGCAACGTGGTAGACGCGATCATCCGGGAGCGGAAGGACAACGGACTTTATACTTCCATTGATGATTTTGTGGAGCGCATGGGCGGACGCGAGGTGAACAAGCGTACTCTGGAGAATTTCATCAAGGCCGGGGCTATGGATTCCCTGCCGGGCAACCGCAGGCAGAAGACCCTGATCGCGCCGGAGCTTCTGGACCAGAAGAACAAGGACCGCAAAAATGTGCTGGAGGGTCAGATGAGCCTCTTCGATTTTGCGGCAGAGGAAGAAAAACAGCAGTATCAGATCACCATGCCGGATGTGCCGGAGTTTCCGAAGAGTGAGCTTTTGGCCTACGAGAAGGAAACCCTGGGCATCTATGTCAGCGGCCATCCGATGGATGAATACCTGGAAATCTGGAAGAACAGCATCACCGCCAGAACCATCGACTTTATGGTGGATGAGGAGACAGGAAGAGCGGTTGTGGAAGACGGTGCCCGGGCAGTCATCGGCGGCATGATCACGGCCAAGACAGTCAAACTTACCAAGAACGGCCAGCAGATGGCCTTTGTGACCCTGGAGGATATGGTTGGCTCTGTGGAGGTCATCGTGTTCCCGCGGGATTACGAGAGCAAGAGACAGTTACTGAATGAGGATGCGAAAGTGTTCATTGCCGGACGCACCTCCATCGGAGATGACCCGGTAGGCCGTCTGATCTGCGAGCAGGTGCTCCCCTTTGACGAGGTGCCGAAGGATCTGTGGCTGAAGTTTTCCGATAAGGCCCAGTATGATGCCCAGTGGCCGGCAGTGACCGAAATCCTGCGGGGCTCCGACGGCCATGACACCGTGATCATCTATCTGGAGAAGGAACGGGCGAAAAAAGTACTCCCTGCCAACTGGCGCGTGGCGGCATCGGCAGAGGTAGTGCAGAAGCTGACTCCGCTTCTTGGTGAAAAGAATATCAAAGTTGTGGAAAAAGGATTGAAAAGATAGGCAAAATGTTTTAGAATACACTTTGTATGAAAATAAGTGCATTTGACAGGAATATAGAAAAAAGGAATGGAAAAAGCTGCAGCTGATGCATAGTGGCTGCAGCGCAAAACCTGAAGGGTAACAGGAGGAGACAACTATGGCAAAGCAAGTAAAGACGATCGGTGTCCTGACAAGCGGAGGTGATGCTCCGGGCATGAACGCAGCCATCCGTGCGGTGGTTCGTACTGCTATCAGCAAAGGAATGAAGGTAAAGGGAATCATGCGAGGTTACGCAGGCCTTTTACAGGAAGAAATCGTAGACATGAGCACGACCGATGTGTCCAATATCATTTTCCGTGGCGGTACTATCCTGTATACAGCAAGATGTATGGAGTTTGTGACTCCGGAAGGCCAGCAACAGGGCGCAGAGATCTGCCGCAAGCACGGCATTGACGGTATCGTGGTTATCGGCGGTGACGGTTCCTTCCGCGGAGCAGGAAAGCTGGCAGCCCTTGGCGTCAACACCATCGGCGTCCCGGGAACCATCGATCTGGACATTGCCTGCACCGATTACACCATCGGATTCGATACCGCAGTCAACACCGCAATGGAGGCCATTGATAAGGTACGTGACACATCTACATCCCATGAGCGCTGCAGTATCATTGAGGTTATGGGACGTAATGCCGG
>CAVIRL010000184.1:0-3973 GCA_963645005.1 Prevotella sp. P5-108 | reverse complement strand
TGCTGCGAGTGATAAATCGCTCGCAGATGTATTGGAATTTCTGCAGGGAATATCGATGGACAAAGATGTTGAGTGTTAAAAAAGTTAGGAAGTTAAGAGTTATGCATGCTTTCTTTCCAAGCAAACATGTAAATACAGACATGTTGAACATTCTCTTTCACTTGCGCGTACGTTTCCCCTGTGCTAAGGTGAAAGGGAATCGGCTGTCTGCACACTGTGTGAACAGCTGAAAAAGAAAAACGAGGGGGTTGGGATTATGGCTGCAGACCGCAGTGTTACAACAACAGTGTTTAATATTCAGACGTATTGTATTCATGACGGCCCGGGAATCAGGGTTACCGTATTTGTAAAGGGATGTCCGCTCCGCTGCACCTGGTGCGCGAATCCGGAATCCAATTTAAAGAAGCCCCAGCTGATGTTCTACAAAGATAAGTGCACCGGGTGCGGCCGGTGCGCAGCTGCTTGTCCGAAACATGCGATTGAAATCCGGGAGACGGAAAACGGATATCGGGCTTATACGGACCGGAGCGTGTGCGTGGACTGTGGAGCCTGCGTGAAGGACTGTCCGGCTGATGCAAGAGAGATTGCCGGAGAAACCATGGATGTGCAGACGGTTCTGAACCGTGTCCTGGCAGATAAGTTATTTCTGGATACTTCCGGAGGTGGCATAACTATCAGCGGAGGCGAGTGCCTTGCCTGTCCGGAATTTTCGGAAAATCTGCTGATGGCAGCCCATGAGGAAGGACTTTCTACTGCGGTGGAGAGCAGCGTCTTTGCGACAACGGAAGTGATTGACCGGGTGTATTCCCATGTAGATCTGGCTCTGTGTGATATCAAGCATATGGATCCGGAAAAGCACAAAGAGTATGTAGGTGTGAGCAACGAGCAGATCTTAAAGAACATTATCCACATCAACCAGGAGCTGCATGTACCCGTGTGGATCCGGGTACCTACGATCCCGGGACACAATGACAGCGATGAAAATATTCATGCGATTGGCCAATTTGTTTCAGAGAACCTTACCAAAGATACCAGAGTCTGCCTTCTTCCGTATCACAGACTGGGAGAATCCAAGAATGAGAGCCTGGGACATGAGATGGACTGGTCTATTGAGATTCCTTCCGATGAGCATATGAATCACCTGAAAGAGATTGTGGAGTCCTATGGCATCACAACACAGATTGGCGGCTGAGAAAGGCGGAAATAAAGTATCCCCATTATTCGGCAGCGTTAAATACTCGTGGTACCTTAAAGTATCGGGCAGGAGATTGTCAGTCCGCCCTGGAAGACTTCGAGGAAGCGCTGGAGAAGACAAAGCTGGTGTATGGGGAAAATGTGGAGTATGCCCGCGGCTGCAGAAAATGCCTGGCACTGGATGACGAAACTGCGGCAGAAAACTGGAAACAGAAGGCAGACGCTATTGAAAAATGGTAACTGTTCAGCAGGTCTGCGCATTTAATGTGCTGACCGTACGAAAAGAAAACATGGGCTAGAAAAATGTAACAGATAAAGGAGATAAGCGAGCAATGTATGAGCGAATCGAACGAATCAAGAAACGCGTGATCGTGGATCATTACCCGATCTGCATCGAAAAGTATCGCATCACGGCGGATGTTCTGGAGCATTCCAAGCACGACCCGGCCATGATCCAGAGAGGAAAAATGTTAAAGGCCTACGCAGAGCGGATGCCCATCGCCATCGCGGACGATGAGCTGATCGTAGGTCTTGGCGCGTCCAAACCGATGGGCCTGGAGATTGACCCGAACTACGGCACCTGGACTCAGGATGAGATCGATAGCCTGATCGAGGACGGTTACCTCATGGATGAGCAGGACCAGAAGGATCTGCAGGAGTTAAACAAAAACCATGATCCTGCTACCCAGATCGGCATGCAGGGAGATATCTTCTACGAGCAGGAAGATGAGCGCATCCTGAAGCTTTTAAAGGCAGGCCTGGTTCTTCCACCGTGGAAGGATAAATCCGAGGGCCGCGGCGTAGGCGGCGGTTACGCCCAGAGTGGACTGGGTCTTGGACCGAGTCTGGTGCTTTTGCTGGTGGATTACACCAAGATCCTGGAAAACGGTACCCTGGCCCTCATTGAGCAGGCAAAGAAATGCCAGGAAGAACTTCGCTTTACCGAGGGGGAGTCCATTGACAAGTTCCGTTATTACCGTGCCGTTATTATGGCATTTGAGGCCATCAACACCCTGGCAGACCGTTACTCCGCACTGGCATTTGAAATGGCAGAAAAGGAGAGCGATCCGGTGCGCAGGGAAGAGTTAAAGACTATCGGTGAGACTTGCGCCTGGATTCCGCGCCATAAACCGCGTACCTTCCGCGAGGCAATCCAGTGCTTCTGGTTCCAGTTCTTAATGCTGAGTCCGAGCACCACGCTTCCGGGCGGCCGTTTCGACCAGTATATGTATCCCTACTACAAGGCAGATCTGGAAGCCGGACGCATTACCAAAGAAGAGGCAATCGAGCTTCTGTGCTGCATGCGCTTAAAAGATATGGAATTAAACCGTACCTCCGGCAAGAATAACCGGAAGAAAAATGCCGGTTTTGCGAAGTGGCATAACTTTATCATCGGCGGCGTAAAGCCGGATGGAACCGATGCCACCAACGATTTAAGCTATATGCTTCTGGATGCGGCACTGATCACCAGGACTCCGCATCACACCATTACTCTGCGTGTGGCACCGTCTACGCCGAAGAAATTGCTCTTAAAGGGCGTAGAGTGTATCAAGGCAGGGCTTAGCATGCCGGCGTTTGTCAGTGATGAGAGCTACACAGAGTTCTTTATCATGCACGGTGTTTCCTTAGAGGACGCAAGAGACTTTGCCATCACAGGCTGTCTGGATGCAAACCTTCCGGGAAAGAGCCGTACCGGCCCGGTTCCGATGACCATTATGACCGTGATTTTTGACTTGTTCCGCCACAACGGCATCAATGTGAAGAATGGCGAGCTGGCCGGAATCCAGACCGGGGACTTTACCCGGTTCAAAGATTTCGAGGAAATGTTTGCCGCATGGGAGAAGCAGTTTAAATACTGCCTCAGCATTGTAGGTGAGCGCAACAACGTAGAGCTGAAGGTAACCCAGGAGGTACTCCCGGATCCTTTGAGAAGTGCCCTGATGTACAATGGCATTGAGAGCGGAAAAGACATCTGGTGCCGCCATGATATTCCGTTTGATAATACAGCTTCCATCTGCACCATCGGTATGGTAAACGTGGGCGATTCCTTGGCAGCCATCAAGAAGCTCTGTTTCGATGAGAAGAAATATACCCTGAAGGAGCTTTACGATGCCCTGGAAGCTGACTGGGTTGGCTATGAGGATATGAGAAAAGATTTCCTGGACGCACCGAAATTCGGTAATAATGATCCGTATGTGGACGAGATCGTGGCACGCTGCTACAAGCTGTTTACCGATTTTGTACCGACCCTTCCGACCATCACCGGCGGAACCACGGTTCCGTGTGGTATTTCCATTACCAGCCATCAGCCGGGCGGCCTCTTAACCGGAGCAACCCCGGACGGCAGAAAAGCAGGCACCCTTCTGGCAGACGGTACCATGAGCCCGATGCAGGGCATGGACACCCACGGCCCGCTGGCAGTGCTGCAGTCCGCCATGAAGGTGGCCCAGGATCCGTTCCAGGCCACTCTGCTGAACATGAAGTTTCATCCGTCCGCATTAAAGACTGAGAGCGACATGGAGAAGCTGGCTTCCCTGATCCGCACTTATCTGACTAACGGCGGAAAACATGTACAGTTCAACGTAGTGGCAAAGGAAACTCTGATCGATGCAAAAGAGCATCCGGCTGAGTATCGTGATCTGGTAGTCCGTATTGCAGGCTACAGCGCGTACTTTGTACAGCTGAATAAATCCATGCAGGAAGAGGTTATCAACCGTACGGAGCATACGTTATAAGAAGGTTGGGTTTTGTGCACAAACTTAAAAAAGTGATCTGTGCT
>CAVIRL010000183.1:0-3975 GCA_963645005.1 Prevotella sp. P5-108 | reverse complement strand
AAATCGAACAGAGCAATTCAGTTATGGCTTGCATAACTTGAAAACTATTACGAAACCAGAAAACAAAGGCGTTTGACAGGCATAATAAACCTGACAAGCGCCTTTTTGTTATCTGTTTCTTTATTCGTCACAAAAGAAAGGAGCGGTATCCGGATGGCCAGAAGCACGGAGACAGAATGGAAAAGGTTAGCAGAGCAGCCGTTTCAGGCTCAGATGGAAGCATTTGCAGCATACGGAAGGGAAGCAGGAGGCGGCATCAGCCGGATCTTTGGAAGTGAAGCTTACCGGGAGGCTGCAGCGGCTTTATCGGAATACATGAAGGCCTGCGGCATGGAAAGCTACATCGATCCGGTGGGCAATGTCCACGGGATCTGGAAGGCCCGGGCGGAAGAAAAGAGCGGAAAAGAGATCCTGGTCGGCTCTCACCTGGATACCGTAAAGGAAGGAGGCATCTTCGATGGGCTTCTCGGAGTCATGGCAGGTATCGCCGCAGTGAACCGGTTACAGCGCGAGGGAAGAAAGCTTCCGGATGATATCCACGTGATCGCAACCAACGGCGAGGAGGGAAACGATCTGGGAGGAACCTTCGGAAGCCGGTGCCTGACTGGAAAGCTGGATCTGGAGGACGAAGCGTTTCTGGAACGGGCAAAGGCCTTTGGATTTTCCAAAGCAGATCTGGAAGGCGCGAAGATGGATTTCGGACATGCAAAATGCTGGCTGGAGCTTCACATCGAGCAGGGTAAGACGCTGGAGGAAGAGAACAAGGATATCGGCATTGTGACCGGCATCGTAGGGCTCTGGCGGTACGGAATCGGAATTTCAGGAGAGAGCAACCACGCGGGAACCACCATGATGGAGTATCGAAAGGACGCGGTGGTCCGGGCAGCCCGGATCATAGCCGGAGGCGATGACCTGGCAAGGCAGATGGGAAATGATCTGGTGGCAACCTTCAGTAAGATCCAGATACATCCGAATGTCATTGCCGTCATCAACGACAAGGTGCAGATGGTCCTGGAATGCAGAAACCGGAAAGAGGAAATCCTGGAAGCCTTTGTGGAAGAAATGCAGAAACAGTTCCAGACAGAAACTTCGGAAGCTCCGGTTACTGTAAGCTTTACCGAACTGGTGAAGAAAGCTCCGGTCCCCTGTGATCCCCGGCTGGTGGATGACATCGAAGCGGTCTGCAGAAGGAATCATCTGAACTACCGGAAGATGCCAAGCGGCGCAACCCACGACGGCAACATGATCGCCTTACAGATTCCCATCGGCATGATCTTCGTTCCGAGCCACAAAGGAATCAGCCACAACAAAGCGGAATGGACCGACTGGAAACAATGTGAGCAGGGTGCGGGGGTGCTTTACCAGAGCATCTGTCAGATCGCAGGGAAAGGAGAAAACGCATGAAGATCCTGATCATCAATCCAAACAGTGACGAAGAGACAGACAGCCGCCTGCGAAAGAAAGCGGCCGATTACGGAAAAGGAGATTACGAGGTGGATGTGGTCCACGTCAAGGCGGCCCCGAAGCTGGTAGCCACCATGGAGGACTGCGCGAAGGGACTTCCGGAGATGATGGAATATGTAAAGCAGGGAAACCAGTACGACGCTTTTATTGTGGCCTGTCACTCCGACCCGAACCTGGATGTGCTGAAAGCCATGACAGACAAGCCGGTGGTTGGCATCGCGGAGGCGTCAATGAAGATCGCGTCAATGTACTGTAACGGCTTCGCCGTTATCTCCCCGTCTCCGGCATCCATCCCGAAAAAATGGACGCTGGCAAGAAAGTATTACTGCGGAGAGCTTTATAAGGGCGCTGAGGTGTCGAAGGACAACGAGGCAGAAAGCCTTTACGAAGCAGCGAAGCGGGCGGTGGAGGAGTCCCATGTGGATGGCATTGTTCTTGGATGTGCCAATTACGCCAACGCGGATGCCTTCATTGAAAATAAACTGGGAGTCAGGGTGTTTGACGGAGTTGCCTGTGCGCTGATGATCGCATCGGGCATGGCAAAATACAGAGCTTATAAGCTGAAAGCTTAAGATAAAAACAGAACATCATGAGGAGGAAACGCATATGCTGGATATGGTATTAAAAAACGGAAAAGTATTTTTAGACGGTGAGTTCAAAGAAGGCGTTGCAGTAGGCGTCAAAGATGGAAGGATTGTTTCCATTACCGGGGAAGCGGAAATCCCGGACGCGAAGGAGGTTCAGGATCTGGGCGGCCAGTACCTGATCCCGGGCACCATCGATACGCACATGCATGTGCGTGACCCGGGACATACCGAGAGAGGCAATTTCTACACCGAGACCATGGCGGCAGCAGCCGGCGGCATAACCACCATTCTGGAGCATCCGATCAGCGTTCCGCCGCAGTACAACGTAGAGATCCTGGAAAAGAGGATCGAGCGTGCCGATACCCAGTGTGTTGTCGATTTCGCATTCTACGGCGCAGCCGGAGCGGAGTTCGCGGATCAGATCACAAAGCTGGCAGAGGACGGACGTATCGTAGCTTTCAAGACATTCCTCCATGCGGCTCCGGAAGGAAGAGAGCAGGAGTTCAAGGGCCTGACCATGGCGAACAACGCCGAGCTTTATATCGGCATGAAGGAGCTGGCCAAGACCGGCAAGATCGCAGCCTTCCATGCAGAAGATAACGACATGATCCAGCACAACATTGACCAGATGAGAAAAGAAGGAAAGACTTCCGCAAAATACCACTGCTTAAGCCGTCCGACCGTAACCGAGGTAGTCAGCATTGAGCGTGTCCTGGGATTTGCGAAGGAGACCGGAGCAAGAGTTGAGATCGCCCACATTTCCACGCCGGAAGGCATGGAGCTGTTAAAGAAGGCAAAAGCGGATGGCCTGGATGTGTATGCGGAGACCTGTCCTCATTACCTGTTCCTGACCGAGGCGGACGTAGAAAAGTTTGGCCCGTTTGCCAAGTGCAATCCGCCGCTGCGTTCCAAAGAGCAATCCGAGAAGCTGTGGGACTACATCAATGACGGAACCGTGGATTACATGGGAAGTGACCACAGCCCGTTCTTATTAGAAGAAAAGACCCGTGGAAATGAAGATATCTTCAAAGCCGTTGCCGGTTTCCCGGGAGCAGATTTAAGACTTCCGCTGATGTTAAACGCCGTACAGGAAGGCAAGACTACATTGAAGAAGGTGGTAGAGCTTCTGGCAGAGAATCCGGCAAAGTGCTTCGGCATTTACCCGCAGAAGGGCACCATTCAGGTGGGCTCCGACGCAGACTTCGCAGTCTTTAACCTGGATCACAGCATGGTGGTAGATAAAGAAAAGAACTACTCCCATGCAAAAGACATTGCCATTCCGTATGATGGCAGAGAATTGAAATGCCAGGTTACCGAAACCATCGTCCGGGGCCGTGTCATCATGAAGGACGGTGTGGTAGACGAAACGGCAAAGGCTTACGGCCGGCTGGTAAAACCGGTGAAATAAAACAGCGGGGAGGAAGGCAGATGGAACGATATGTCATTACCATCAACAGACAGTTTGGAAGCATGGGACGGCCCATCGCCAGACAGTTATCAGAACTTCTGAAGATCAATTACTATGACCGGGATATTGTGGAGCAGACAGCAGGCAAACTGAATTTAAGCGTTTCCACCATCAGTGCGGCAGAGGATTATGTGAAATCCAGATTTTCCTTCATGCGCTATCCGCTGGGATCCGATATGCAGGCAAAACAGGATGATATTTACCACGCCCAGGAGGAAATTATCCGCGATTTTGCGGCAAAGGAAAGCTGCATCATTGTTGGCCGGTGCGCGGATCACGTGCTGCGGGATTTTGAAAACCGGCTGGATTTTTACATTTACGCCCCATACGAACAGCGCTATCAGAACTGCGTCAATCTGCTTTATATGGAGCCTTCTGAGGCAAAGTACATGATCAAGGCGGTTCTTATTAGAAGAAAAGACCCGTGGAAATGAAGATATCTTCAAAGCCGTTGCC
>CAVIRL010000182.1:0-4180 GCA_963645005.1 Prevotella sp. P5-108 | reverse complement strand
CCTCATGCTCCATGTGCTTGATGATCTTGAAAATGGTCTGCACGGTGGACTCCAGAGTCTCGATGGTGCGCTCCTCTTTGGTGATGACCTTTTCCCAGTCCCACTGGTCTACGTAGCAGGAGTGGAGATTGTCAAGCTCCTCGTCGCGGCGGATGGCATTCATGTTGGTGTAAAGGCCCTCGCCCGGCTGAAACCCGTACTCCTTCAGTGCCATACGCTTCCATTTTGCAAGGGAATGTACGACTTCAACAGTCTCTCCCGGGATTGCGGCGATGTCAAACTGAACCGGACGCTCCACGCCGTTTAAGTTGTCGTTCAGACCGCTGGACTGGGTGACGAACAGCGGTGCGGAGATACGCTCTAAGTGCATCTCTTTTCCGAATTCCTTCTGGAATGTATCTCGGATGTATTTGATTGCTTCCTGGGTCTCACGGACTGTAAGATGGGGATCATAGTTTGCAGGAATGATCAGTGCCATGGTTGTTTCCTCCCTGTATTGTGTCGCATGATGTTTAATCGTAGCATTTTTGGAATAAAATCACAAGTGTTTTCTTATTTTACATTATTCTGAATCGTAAGATGCAGTAATATTTTTGAATCTTGGCAGAGCCAGTGCGATATACCCGTATTCTGGTGCAATGCAGACGCCTTTGTTGATCAGGCGTTCCCGGTATTTGGAAAAGGTAGTTCCTTTGATCTCAAGCTTATCGCAGAGCTCTTTTACTTTTATCTTTGCACCCTGATCTGGCATGGCTGTGATGATCTGCTTTTCCAGAGGAGACAGATTTGTCCATATTTTCCGGTAAACAAAGTCTTCCAGAAGTCCATCCAGTTCGCGCAGAATCCAGTCAAGTGGCTTCTCATCGCGGTACTCCCAGTACAGCATTCCCAGAGCCTGGAAGGCAAACGCGTAACCCATGGTGATATTTGCTAATTGCCGGGATTTTTCATCATCAATCTGGAAAATATCCTGATATTCGTTTTTAATCTGATTGATTCCAAGGGGGCCCAGAATGATTTTGGGGGCACGGAGCAAAAAGGTTAGTACCGGATCATTCTGGATCTCATAAATATTTTCGTAGAGTCCGGTCATGATCAGAAAGACCGGATAGTCTTTTCGGACAAAAATCTGAAACTGGCTGGCAAAGACGCGCATATTTTCATTGGCCACGGCCTCATCAATGGTGATCAGGACTTTTTTATGCTGTTTTCCCAGTTTGCCCAGAATGGTTTCAATTCTGCTGACGCTGTCATGGTCTTCTGCAGCTCCATTGTATCCGAGACCGAAGCCTGCTACAGAAATTTCGAATCCCTTTTCGAATATGTTGGGAAGCTGTTTGCTGGCATCAGTCAGACGCATGGCAAATTCCTGGAGTAAAGGCTGAGTGGCATTGAGGTCAACGACAACCCAGTCGTCGGATTTACGGAGCTGGTTGGCTACAGAGGTCATAAGCACGGTTTTGCCGCTTCCGCGGATACCGCTGATGAGATAGGTTTGGCTGATGGGATTGCTGGCCTCAAATGTGGAAAGAATATTGTCAGTGCTTTCATACCGGTTGATGTATTTGATGGGCTGTTTCCCGAAGGTAAGGGTAAATGGATTATCGCGTTTCAAGTAGAAACCCTCCTTATAATGATGGATAACTGTTCATAACTCTAGATAACTTTCATAATGATGGATAACTGTTCATAACTCTGGATAACTTCTGAAACTATATTATCATTCGGTCAATTTTATGTCAAGAAACGCAAAAAAATAGGAGCCGCTTTTCCCCCACAGAAAGCAGCTCCCGGTCACGATCAAAAACCGTTACACAATACAGTTTTCGCTTGGTATCCCCATACCAGTTAAGAAAACAAAAGGCGCCGGAGTGATGGCGCGCATGTCTTTCTTACAAAGCACACTATAGCATCAAATCGGGGAAGCGTCAAGGAATATTGTGCACTTTTTAGAAGATTGTGCATTTCAGATAGGAAAAACTGCTCAAATTGTATACATGCGTCCGTGCCAGAAAGACGTTCGTGTGCATGATAAAGAAAAACAAAAAATGTGCCAGAAAAACTTTTTTTGAGCACTGAAAAAGGCAGATTCTTTGTGCAAGTTTCATGAGAGCGTCCTATGCATAAGTAAGGGGAATTCTCACATACTAAAGGAGAATGTGAGGAAAGGAGCCCAAAATACATGCAGTTTTCGAATAACCTGACAGAAAATTTGGCACATTTGAAGCAGACCCTGAGTCTGGAAAAAAATTTTGATGTGGTGTACCGGGTCATTGCGGTGGGAGGAAAGAAGGGCTGTCTGATGTTTGTGGACGGGCTGACGAAGGATGCGGTTCTTTTAAAAGTCCTGCAGGCCTGGTGGAGCATCAAACCGGAGGACATGCCGGAGGATGCCCGCGGGTTTTCCGGGAAATATATGCCCTACGGAGAAGTGGGGCTGATTGCAAATGAGGAGGACATGATTGTTCAGCTTCTGAGTGGTATTACCGCCGTGCTGATTGATGGATACGACAAGGTTCTGATGTTAGACTGCCGTACTTACCCGGCCAGAGGCGTGGGAGAGCCGGAGAAGGACAAGGTGCTGCGGGGATCCCGGGATGGTTTTGTGGAAACTCTGATCTTTAACACGGCGCTGATCCGCCGCCGGATCCGGGATCCGAAGCTGATCATGGAGATCTTAAGCGCGGGCAACAGCTCCCACACGGACATTGCTCTCTGCTATATGGAAGGAAGAGTGGATGAAGCACTCCTGGAAAATATCCGGAACCGGATCAGAAATCTGCGGGTGGATGCGCTGACTATGAACCAGGAAAGTCTGGCGGAAGGGATTTTCCCCCACAAATGGTATAACCCGTTTCCAAAATTCAAGTTTTCCGAGCGCCCGGACACGGCGGCGGCCTGTATCCTGGAGGGAAATATCGTGATTCTGGTGGACAATTCTCCGGCGGCCATGGTACTGCCCTCCTCGGTGTTTGACATCATCGAGGAGGCGGATGACTATTACTTCCCGCCGGTGACCGGCACCTACCTGCGCTTGTCCCGCATGATGACGGCCATTCTCTGTCTGCTGCTCACGCCCACATGGCTGCTGGGCATGATGCATGCGGATGCCCTGCCCCAGTGGCTGGCCTTCACGAAGCTTTCCGATGTGACCTATGTGCCGCTGATCTTCCAGCTTCTGATTCTGGAGTTTGCCATCGACGGCCTGCGGCTTGCAGCCATCAATACGCCGAACATGCTGACCACGCCGTTGAGCGTTATTGCCGGTATTGTACTGGGCGAGTATTCGGTAAAATCCGGCTGGTTCAACTCGGAGACGATGTTGTATATGGCCTTCGTGACCATTGCCAACTACAGTCAGTCCAGCTTTGAGCTGGGGTACGCGTTAAAATTCATGCGTGTCATTATGCTGCTGTTTACGGCAGTATTTGATGTGTGGGGATATATCATTGGATTTATGACCGCAATCTGTGCCATCGTCTTCAACAAGACCATTGCCGGAAAGAGCTATATATATCCGATCATTCCCTTCAGTTGGAAGGAATTGAAAAAGCGGTTCTTCCGCGGCCGGCTTCCGGTGATCCCGGAAAGTCAGAACGCGGAGCAGTGAGGACGCAAAATCCCATGAAACGCAAAAACCGGCTGGATCGAAAGCTCATGCAGAGCTTCCGGCGCCAGCCGGTTTCGTTTGCTTTTTTACACCTTCCACTTTGTTGTATACAGGATATCCCGGTTGATGGTGCTGTAGAGCATCTCCTTCACGACATCCGGATCGTGGGTCTGACCCAGGATCCACATGAGCTTGGTGACGGTGGCCTCCAGGGTCATGTCGTAGGCTTCCAGAAGTCCGAATTCCTTCTTGATGGTCTTGCCGATCTCGTAGACGGACATGTTGCTGCCTTCGTTGGTGACCTGGGTGGTCATGATGACGAATTTGCCTGCGTTCACCCAGCGCTCAATGGCCCGGTGGAAGCTGTCATCCTCATAGGAGGGAATGCCGCCCACGCCGAAGGACTCGATGATGACTGCATCGTAATGCTTGAACAGGTAATCCAGGATGCCGCCGTTCATGGACGGGATCAGCTTTAACAGGGTGACCTTGCTGTCCAGCTTGTGGTAGAAGGTGACTTCCTCCTGAAGATGGTCCTTGTCATCCAGGTAGAAGATGATGTGGTGATCC
>CAVIRL010000181.1:0-4197 GCA_963645005.1 Prevotella sp. P5-108 | reverse complement strand
CATCGGCTTTGAGACCATTGCCAGCGGCGACAGCTACAACGACCTTGGCATGATCCGCGCCAGCAAGGCCGGATTCCTCTTTAAGAGCACCGATCAGATCAAAAACGACAACCCGGATCTTCCGGCATACGAGACCTACGAGGAGCTGCTGGCAGCGATCAAGGCAGCAGTGTAACCAAAAGTTCGGGTGTTTTGACACCCGAACCAATATTGGTATAAAAGAAAATGGGTACAAAGGAAAAGACAGATTCTCAGAGAGCCGGGAATCTGTCTTTTTTGCAGCTTGCTGGTAACTGAGAAGGTACTGAACAGTTACGCTTGCTGGAAAGCCGGAAAATCTGTTATAATAGGAACCAGACTTATACGGAGGAGAAATAATATGCGTACAAAGCGTTTAGGTGACATGCTCATAGAGCTTGGACTGATTACCGAAGACCAGTTGAAGCAGGCTCTGGAGTATCAGTCAAAGGAAAAAGGCCGTCTTGGATCCATACTGATCAAGCATAATTTTATTACCGAGCGGCAGTTGATCGATGCCCTCCGCATGCAGCTGGGTATCGAGTACATTGATTTAACCAAGGTGGATATTGCACCGGAGATGTCCCGGTATGTTCCGAAGAATCTGGCAAAGCACATGAGCATTGTGCCGGTCCGGATTTCCAAGGACCAGTTGTTTCTGGCCATGGCGGATCCGCTGAACTTCGTAGCCATCGAGGAGGCACAGCGTACCTCCAGAAAGCGTATCGTGCCGATGATCGCCTCGGAACCGGCGGTTCAGCATGCGATCAATGTGCTCTATGGCAATGAAGGTGCAGCTCAGGCCATGGCGCAGATCCGTGCAGAGAACGCAGCCACCATGGAGGCAGAGAATGCAGCCCGTTCATCGGAAAGCCGGGAGGATGCCACCCCGATGGTGCGTCTGGTCAATTCGATCATCGAGCGTGCGTATACGGAAAATGCATCCGATATCCATTTTGAGCCGACGGAGAGTGAGCTGGCTGTCCGCATGCGTATTGACGGCCAGCTTCACCGCATTATGGTCATTCCGGGAGAACTGAAGGATTCCGTGATTTCCCGTTTGAAGATCATGTCCCATATGGATATTGTCGAGAAGCGGATCCCGCAGGATGGACGTGCGGTGCTTCCAATCCGAGGTACGGAGCTGGATATGCGAACCTCCACGCTGCCGACCATTTATGGAGAAAAAGTCGTTATCCGAATTCTGCGCAGAAACGAGGAAACCCTGAACCGGCGCGGGATCGGTATCCCGCCGCTTGAGGATGCCAAGATCGATAAGCTGCTGGGACTGACCTCCGGCGTTATCATGATCGTGGGTCCGACCGGCTCCGGTAAATCCTCTACCATGTATACACTGGTACGGGAGCTGCTTTCCGACCGTACAAACCTGATCACTCTGGAGGATCCGGTGGAATACCATATGAAGGGCGCAACCCAGGTGCAGATCAATGAGAAGGTCGGCCTGACCTTCGCCTCCGGCCTTCGCTCAATCCTGCGTCAGGATCCCGATATCATCTGTGTCGGTGAGATCCGTGACGGTGAGACGGCTGAGATTGCCATGCGTGCGGCCATGACCGGACATCTGGTTATCACCACCATTCATACTGAGGATGCCATTTCCGCGATCGACCGTCTGCGTGACATGGGGGTACCGCCCTACCTCATCGCGGCAGGCCTGCGCGGTGTTATTTCCCAGAGACTGCTGCGCCGCATCTGCCCAAGCTGTAAGGAGCAGATCGTGCCGCCGAAGAAGGCGCTCGAGCTGGCCAGAATACCGGACATACCGGGCAGAGTCTACTGGCACGGAGCCGGCTGCGATCATTGCTTCCGTTCCGGGTACCGCGGGCGAATCGGTGTATTCGAGGTAATGGCCATCCAGGATGGTCTGCGCCGCTGCATCATGGAAGGAGCAGACCGCCAGCGGTTTATGGAGGTTGCAAAAAAAGAGAGCGCATATATCCCGATGTCAGAGCATGCGCAGAAGCTTCTGGACGATGGCACCACAACCGTAGACGAGATCATCCGTACCCTGTCCATTTTCTAAGCAGAAAAAGAAAGGAATCATCCGAACATGTATCCATATACCGTAGAAGATCTGATCGCGCTGGCAGGAGAAAAGAGAGCATCCGATGTACACCTGATCGCCGGATTGCCGCCGAAATGCCGGATCGACGGACAGATCCGCAATCTGTCAGAGACCCCGTTATCCTATGAAGACTGCGAGCAGCTGGGAAGACAGCTTGCAGGCGAAGAGATCAGAAAAATTGAGCATATCGGTCAGCTGGATTTTTCTGCCACGCTGGCCGGGCGGCGCATCCGGATCAATCTGTTCCGCCAGCAGGGCACGCTCTCTGCTGCGCTGCGCCTGTTAAGCAATTCCATCCCGACGCTGGAGCACCTGGGACTGCCGGATGCCGTGCGCCGGTTTTCACGCTGGAACAAGGGTATTGTGCTGGTGACCGGGGAAACCGGAAGCGGCAAATCCACCACGCTGGCGGCAATTCTGGATCAGATCAACCAGACAAGGCCGGTGCATATCATTACTCTGGAGGATCCGATTGAGTATCTGTATGCACCACAGCGCGCCATCATCAACCAGCGTGAGGTGGGCGTGGATGTGGAGGATTATGAGCACGGACTTTATGCTGCCCTTCGGGAAGACCCGGACGTGATCCTGATCGGCGAGATGCGCACGCCTGAAACCATTGAGACTGCACTGGCGGCGGCAGAGACAGGACACCTGGTCTTTTCCACCATTCATACCAACTCCGCGGTAGACAGCATCGACCGCATTGTGGGCGCGTTTCCGGAAAACAAACAGCCGCAGATCCGTCTGCAGCTCTCCATGACCTTAAAAGCAGTGCTGGCGCAGCAACTGGTACCCCGTGCCGATGGAAAAGGACGTGCGGCAGCCTGTGAGCTTATGATGATCACACCCCCGATCCGGAACCTGATCCGGGATGGACGCACCCCCCAGATGCAGAGCTACCTGCTGTCCGGAGCAAAAGATGGTTCTGTTACGATGGATCATTTTTTACTGGATCTGGCGCAGCGCGGCGTGATCATGCCGGAGACAGCAATCGAGGCAGCAGATGATCCGGAGGAGCTGCAGAAAAGCTTTATGTTACGCTAAAACAGACATTAAAACAAAAAATACAAAAAATGTCAGAAAAACTTGATTTTTGTCGAAAATTGATGTATTTTATAAATTGTAATAACGCCTTGCAAAAATGTGATCCTTAATAACGAGCATCTTCATAATTTTGCAAGACAGGCGTTGGAGGTTAAGGTTATGCCGACTTTTTCATATCGGGCACTCGGCAGAGACGGAAAAGAAGTCCGCGGCGTGCTCCAGGCGGAAACAGAAACGGCTGCCGCAACCAGAATCCGGGACAGCTATCCGGTGTTGCTGAACATCAGCCGTGAGGCTGAAAAGAAAAAGCAGACCAGCCTGCTGCAGATGGAGATTGGCAACAAACGGATCAAAGCCAAGGATTTATCCATTCTTTGTTCCCAGTTTGCCATTACACTTCGCTCGGGAATGTCCATTTCCCGTTCCATGCAGATGCTGGCCGGGCAGTGCAGTGATAAGCGGCTTCGCAGGATCATGGACAAATCCTCCACAGAGGTAGCAGCGGGCAGCACGGTAGCGGCGGCACTGGACAAATATCAGGAACGGTTTCCGCTTACCTTTATCGAGACGATTCGGGCAGGCGAGCTGTCCGGTACGCTGGATCAGTCCTTTGAACGGCTTCATAAATACTATGACAAGGCCTACAAGACCACAGAGAAGATCAAAAGCGCTCTTACCTATCCGCTGTTTGTCATAGCAATTGCCGTTGTAGTCGTCATCATCGTTATGGCTAAGGTTATCCCGACACTGGCCAATGTATTCGCAGATCTGGGCGGAGAGCTTCCACTCATGACGCGGATGCTCATCGACGCGTCGAATTTCTTTGCAAAATGGTGGCTCCTTATGATCGCAGCCTGGGCTGTTTTCCTTATGCTAATTCGCCTGTATACGAAGACGCCAAAGGGAAGAATCTGGAAAGCAAAAACAGCATTATCGCTGCCGCTTGCAGGTGTGATCAATCAGATGAATGCCGCAGCACAGTTTGCCAACACCATGTCGGTGCTTCTGGCAGCAGGCATCACGCTGAATCAGGCGGTGGAAACCAC
>CAVIRL010000180.1:0-4223 GCA_963645005.1 Prevotella sp. P5-108 | reverse complement strand
TTAAAAACTTTAAAAAACAGGATTGACATCCACATGGTTTCATGCTAGTATATACGAGTATGTGCCGCACAGCGAGGTTAGAAAGTTCCGAGTCCTTCGGATCCGGACACCGAAACTGGCGAGTAATGATAATAGGAGGTGCCATATGTACGCGATTATTGCAACAGGTGGTAAGCAGTACAAAGTAGCAGAAGGCGATATCATTAAGGTTGAAAAGCTTGGTGTAGACGCTGGCGAAACCGTTACGTTTGACCAGGTTCTTGCAGTTAACAACGGAGAGTTATCCATCGGATGCCCGACTGTAGCAGGTGCAACTGTTACCGGAACCGTAGTTAAAGAAGCAAAAGCAAAAAAGGTGATCGTTTACAAGTATAAGAGAAAATCTGGCTATCACAAAAAGAATGGTCACAGACAGCTCTTTACCGAGATCAAGATCGACAAGATCAATGCTTAATTAATCATGATTAACGTAACCGTATCTGTTGATTCCGAGCATCGTTATCATGGAATTTCTTTTCTGGGTCATGCAGGTTATGCAGATGACTATCAGGAAGGACAGGAGCTGGTTTGTGCAGCCGTGTCTGCCCTGACACTCAACATGGCAAACTCTGTGGAGCATTTCACGGAGGACCAGTTTGAGGCAGATGAGGACGAGCAGTCCGGGATGTTCCGTTTCCGGTTTACCGGGACGATTAGTCCGGAAGCAGCACTCCTTATGAATTCTCTTGTACTCGGCTTAGAGGACATTGAGGAAACATACGGAGAACCGTATATAAAAATTCGATTTGAGGAGGTGTAAGAGATGTTTAAGATGAACCTTCAGTTATTCGCTCATAAAAAAGGTGTAGGTTCTACCAAGAACGGTAGAGATTCCGAGTCCAAGAGACTTGGCGCTAAAAGAGCAGATGGTCAGTTCGTATTAGCTGGTAACATTCTTTACAGACAGCGCGGTACTAAGATCCATCCGGGTCTGAACGTAGGACGCGGCGGCGATGATACTTTATTCGCTACTGTAGATGGCGTTGTAAGATTTGAGAGAAAGGGCAGAGACAAAAAACAGGTTTCTGTATACCCGAGAACAATCAACGAATAATGACACTGACGGGGCTTCATACTGATTACTGGTATGAAGCCTTTTTTTGGAAAGGATTTAGGTGGATCCATGTTTGCAGATAATGCAAAGATTTTTATCAAATCAGGAAAAGGCGGAGATGGCCACGTAAGTTTCCGCAAGGAATTGTTTGTGCCGGCAGGCGGCCCTGACGGCGGTGATGGAGGAAAAGGCGGAGACATCATCTTTGAGGTGGATCCGGGTTTAAATACATTAACAGATTTTCGTCACGTTCGGAAATATGTAGCACGAGATGGAGAACAAGGCGGCAAGAAGCGGTGTCACGGTGCCAACGCAGAGAACCTGGTGATCAAGGTTCCGGAAGGGACCGTCATCAAGGACTTTGAAACTGGCAAGGTCATCGCAGATATGTCCGGTGAAAATAGACGCGAAACCATTTTACGGGGCGGCAAGGGCGGCCTCGGCAATATGAACTTCGCAACCCCGACCATGCAGGCACCGAAGTATGCGCAGCCGGGGCAGCAGGGCCATGAGCTCTGGGTTCAGCTGGAGTTAAAGGTCATTGCAGACGTTGGTCTGGTCGGCTTCCCGAACGTAGGAAAATCCACCCTTCTTTCCCGCGTTTCTAACGCAAGGCCGAAGATTGCGAACTATCATTTCACAACCTTAAACCCGCATCTGGGTGTGGTTGACTTAGACGGTGGGGCAGGCTTTGTTATGGCAGATATCCCGGGTCTGATCGAGGGCGCCTCCCAGGGCATCGGACTTGGTCATGACTTTCTGCGCCACATCGAGCGCTGCCGTGTGCTGGTGCATGTGGTAGATGCAGCCGGTACTGAGGGCCGGGATCCGATCGCGGATATCCGTGCTATCAACGCAGAACTGGAGGCATATAATCCGGATCTGTTAAAGCGTCCGATGGTCATTGCAGCCAACAAGATCGACGCAGTCTACTCTGAGGACGAAGACCCGGTAGAAATCCTGAAACAGGAATTTGAGCCGGAGGGCATCAGGGTATTCCCGATTTCCGCAGTCAGTGGTAAGGGCGTGAAGGAGCTGTTATATGCAGTGTATGAGCTTCTGAAGACCGTAAACCTTGACCCGGTGATCTTCGAGAAGGAATTTGAGATCGAGTACGCCGGCGACCGCAATCTGCCGTACACCGTAGAGCAGAACGAGGACGGCGAGTTCGTGGTGGAAGGACCGCGCATCGAGAAGATGTTAGGCTACACAAACCTGGAGTCTGAGAAGGGCTTCCAGTTCTTCCAGAAGTTCTTAAAAGAGAATGGCATTTTAGACGAGCTTGAGGCCGCAGGCATCAAGGAGGGTGATACCGTCCGCATGTACGGCCTTGCATTTGATTATTATAACAGGAGATAAAACATGACAAGCAAGCAGAGATCCTATTTAAAGGGACTGGCTATGACCATGGATCCGATCTTCCAGATTGGAAAGTCCAGCGTAACTCCGGAGCTGACCGCTGCTATCGCAGAGGCACTGGAAGCACGGGAGCTGATCAAGATCACAGTCTTAAAGAACTGCCTGGACGATGGACGTTCCATCGCAGAGGTACTGGCTGAGCGCACCCGTTCTGAGGTAGTTCAGGTGATCGGCAAGAAGATTGTTCTTTACAAGCCGGCCAAAGACGAGGCAAAGCGCAAGATCGTTCTGCCATAATCATCACTGGAAAAAGGGATGCTGCAAAGTTGAATCCAAAATAGGAAGGGGTCCGTTTTGCAGCATCCCTCTGTATTACATTTTTGCGAAGGGAGTGAGCATGTTTGGCTAAGATCGGAATTATGGGCGGAACCTTTGATCCGATCCACAACGCGCATCTGATGCTGGGCAGACAGGCATGGGAGGAATACAGGCTGGATGAGGTCTGGTTCATGCCGTCTCACAATCCTCCGCACAAAACAGACCATCTGGTGACCGATACCAAAGATCGGTGCGAGATGGTGAAGCTTGCAATTGCGGAATATCCTTATTTCCATTTTTCAGATTTCGAGATTTCCCGGACGGGCAATACCTACACGGCCCAGACCTTACAGCTTTTAAAAGAAGCTTACCCGGAACATACCTTTTTCTTTATTGTGGGAGCAGATTCCCTGTACCATATTGAAACCTGGTATCACCCGGAGCTGGTGTTAGGCCACGTCACGATTCTGGCTGGCTGCCGGGAATGTGATGACGCCTCCCGTTCCCTGGAAGAACAGGTAACATATCTGAAAAATAAATACGGAGCTGCAATTTTTCTTTTACACAGCGACACCATGCAGGTCTCTTCCCAGGAGCTTCGAGAGCGGCAGAGCCGGGGAGGCAGGATCCATGATCTGGTTCCGGTCAGCGTGGAGCGCTATATCAGAGAACACGGCCTGTATCAACATCCTGACCGTAAGGAGGATACATTATGATAACAGAACAGATTCTTACCCTGCGCAAGCAGTTAAAATCCAAACTGGATCCCATGCGCTTTGAGCATTCCGTGAGCGTATCGTTCACCTGTACCGCACTGGCTATGCGCTATGGCTATGACATTCAGAAGGCAGAGCTTGCCGGGCTCATGCACGACTGTGCCAAGCGCTTTACAGACAGCGAGCTGATCCAGAAATGCCAGAAGCACGGGGTAGCCCTGACAGAGGCGGAAATCAAGGCACCTGCTGTCATTCATGCAAAATACGGTGCCTATCTGGCAGAGAATAAATACGGCATCCATGACCTGGAGATTATCTCCGCCATTGCATGCCATACCACCGGCAAAACGGACATGACAACCCTGGACAAGATCTTATACATTGCGGATTACATCGAGCCGCGCCGGGACAAGGCAGCTAATCTGCCCCAGATGCGTTACCTCGCTTTTCAGGATCTGGATGAGACGATGTACGAGATTTTAAAGGCAACCATCGAGTACTTAAGCCAAAAAGGCAGTTCCATCGATCCGATGACGCTGCAGGCCTTTCAGTATTTCGAGAATGTCATGAAGCAGAAAACAGCAAATTAGATATTTTGTGTCTGTGACGGACTGTTCCTGCATGCTGGAATGGCCTGAAGCAGGCAACTTAGAAGAAAAGGATGTAACTGTTCGGTAGGTCTGCGCACTTGCTGCGCTGACCGTAAGAAAACATGGGCTGGAAGGCAAAAATCCCAT
>CAVIRL010000179.1:0-4289 GCA_963645005.1 Prevotella sp. P5-108 | reverse complement strand
ACAGACACTCCTGTGCGGTGTCTCCCGTCAAGGCGTAGCCCAAAGCCTGCTGCAGCGAACTCGTGAGCTGCTTCAACCAGACGCTCATCGTTCAGGTCAGTGCCGACGATGATACGAGAAGGGTAAAGATTGTCATAAAGAGCCTTGGATTCACGCAGGAACTCCGGGCTGAAGATGATATTCTTGCTGCCGAACTTCTCGCGCACAGATGCGGTATAGCCCACAGGGATTGTGGACTTGATGACCATGATGGCATTCGGGTTATATTCCATGACCAGCTTAATCACAGCCTCGACCGCAGATGTGTCAAAGTGCTGGGTGTGGCTATCGTAGTTCCTGGACTAAACATACTGCGGTAAAGTTGCTCGACAGTGGCGTATAAAGCTCACTTATTGCGTTATGTAGCTACATACCCACTTTTTTGAGCATAAAAAAAGAAGCCGCCGATTATGGACTAATCGACGACCTCAAATCCGGTCAGGGAGTAAAATGTTCACTTTTCTTCGGATAAGTGATTAAGCTCACTTATTTGGATTTTTGATGTTTTTAAGTGATTATACTCACTTATTTTTGCTGGATGACGACTTCATTCAAAATCTGGGATGGCGTAAAAAGCTCACTTTTTTCTAAGTGAACAAAATCACTTATTTTCAATAGCCATAAGTGAGCTTAATCACTTATTTTTATCCGTCATAAGAACAAAAGTGATTTTATTCACTTGTTGAGTAGACTTGCCAGGAGTGATTATAATCACTGTTTTGTTGAGTAGACTCATCCAGACTGCCTCCTGCCCACCCGGTCACTTTCCATCTTGCTGCCCTGTAAGCATCCTGGACTGTGACCCGGTGGGCTTCTTTTTTGCCTGCTTCGCCACACGCCCCTCACAGCTCCCCACTGTCGCGTTTTAACGGAAAGGCCGAGGAACTTTCCGCAGCGGACAATTCTTCGCCACACAGGGGCTTTGTGGGGCTTAGATTTTCGTCCAGAGCTATTCCGTTTTCTACTAAAAATGGCGAAGATAAATCGAAGCTCACAAGCTGCTGTCCGGGGATACTTTTCCCCTCCAGCCGATATGTATTGTTCCGCTCCCACCGCATGTCCCGATAAATCATCCTCACAAACGCCATGCACTTGATCTCACAGCTGTTGCTCACATTCAGCTTCGGCGTCTTATGAGAGCCTGCATCTTCGGCCGCACAATTCTGTACTGCCACCTGTTTTGCTTTCCGATTGTACAGAAACCGATAGTAGGCCGGCCAGCCGAGTTCTTCCAATGTACTACGGAAGATAGTGATTCTTCCATCTACAGCGTTAAAGGTCAGGCCCAGCATCCGCTGATTCCATGTTCTTTCATGCACTTCTCTCCCCCTCCTTAAAAATGGGCGCACTCTACCCTTGGTCGCTGTTGTGTGTTTTTATTCATTTCCGGTATCGGGTTCATTTCTTCCTGTCAGGATGCCCATTGACACATATCCGTCCATTTGCTTGATTTCAGATTCTTTTAGATGTTCTTCCACTGGCACACCGAAAGTACCTGCAATATCATCCGGGTAGAATCCCTTTCTCGCATTCGCAGGTCTTACATCCTGTGTCTGAGGAGCAGCGCCCTTCTTTCTCTTCTGGGGTTCATAGAAAACCTCCGGCACAAGCAGGTCAAAAACGTATAGGGTTTCACCCTCAAAGGAGATTCTGTAGCCCAGCATCTTATACCGGCATTCCTTATCCCAGCCCATTTCCTTATAGACCAACTCTGAAAAAGGCTTGCAGGACATTTTCCGACTTTTACGCTTGTCCTGCTTAGCGATGCACCAGCGCAGGGCATCTTTTTCATTTTCATCGCAGCCACGCACGACGATCCGCTTCAAGTCACTATTGAACATGACGTGTACATAAACCACATCTTCCAGTCCAGTGATGCAGGCCGTGTTGAACGTGATGCTATCCTTACGGATCACGATGGCCGGGTCACGCAGATGTGCAAAAAGCTCCTTGCGCACGACCTGGTATCCGTCATACGAAAATGTACTTTCCAGTTCTTCAGCGCGTGCATCTCTATCATTTTCTACTGCCTGCTCCTCTGGCGGCGCAATATTTGTGTTCTCCTCATACATCTGTATCTATCCATCCTTCCATTATTTTATCCGCTTCGTGGAGCAAAGCGTTCAAGTCCTCTGCTGTAAATGTATTCATTTCTTCTATTTCCGCTGCCGGCCGAAGCACATCCCAGTTTCCGGCATAATGTTCCTGTTGTAAAAGACTGACCTGCGCAATGCTTGTAATCGGCTGTCCAAAGGTTCCTGCCCATTCCGGTGGAAAAATGTAAATCGTCTGCTTGACCGTTTCACCCTCCGCGTCTTCTTCCTTGGGCGGCAGAACAATTTCTTCGACCTTAATCATTTCCGGTTCATCCAGTTCAAAGAGCATCATCTTATTGTCGCCCTGCTCCACGAACTGCCCACGGAAGCGGTACTTCAGGTCTTCGTCCCACTCCATGATGTCAAAAAGAGCCTTTGCCAGACCACGGCAGCCGAGTGTACTGGCACACCAGCGGCCCTCTTTCAGCCGACCCCAGCGGATTGCATTCGGATTGTTCTTTTCGCAGGGGCGGATGGCAATGCAGCGGTCAACAGAATTCAGCAGCAGTTCCACATACTCTACATTTTCAAACTTTTTCAGACAAGCTGTATTAAACCGCAGCTTTCCGTTGGAAATCGTCATAGCCGGATTCCGCAGAGTCGAGAAATACTGCGCACGGACCACTTCATAGCCAGTCAAATCCAAACGATTCATGACCTCCGCCGTATCAGTCTGCTTCTCCTGCATTACACTCTCGGAAGCCTCCCGATATTCCTCCGCTGAGAAACCTGTCCAGTCTTTATCAAAAGGAACATATCCACGCAGAATACCATCATCAACCACACTCAGAACAGGCAGAGGTCTGTTCCGCCGTGTGTAGCTCCGCGAGGCGTGCAGGTGGTTGGCCGCCGTGTAGACCTCTCTGGATACAATGGCCTCATGATGGTCTCTCTGCCGATACTGCGTCCGATCATTGTTGTTTTTCTTTGATTTATGGGTCAGGAAGTTCGGCGTGAAAGTTTTTCGCGCCAGTACATCTCCACAGTGGCGTTCATTTGCAATGATGCCGGCCAGTGTGCTTGCACTCCATTCCGTATTGCCCAGCTTCGTTTTCCGTCTGTAATCCGTCAGAAGTTCAGCGATTTCCGTAAGCGAGAAACCGTTCAGGTACAAATAATAAATAACCTTTACCGTCTGTGCCTCCTCTGGATTCACCACAAGATTGCCATCCTTGTCATGGTCATACCCCAAAAGAGCCGGAGTCAGGAACAGGCCGCGGCTGAACCTTCGGTCAATGGACCAGTTCATAATAATGGACTTGGAGTGAGATTCTTCTTCGGCCACAGAAGCCAGAATGGTTAGAATCATGCGGCCATTGCTGTCCAATGTGTAGATATTGTCCGCTTCAAATTTCACACCCACAGGCGGGTCAAGATTCTTCAGCGTCTCGATGACAGATAAGCAGTCCACAATGTTTCTGGCAAAACGCGCAATGGATTTCGTAAGGACCAGGTCAATTTTTCCGGCCTTGCAGTCTTCAATCAACTGCTGCATTCCTTTTCGATGCTCCAAAGATGTGCCGCTGATGCCTTCATCATCATAAATACCGACAAATTCCCATCCCGGCTGCGCCTTGATGTAATCGGTGTAGTAGTTTTTCTGAAGCTCATAAGACGAGGTCTGCTCATCATTGTCAGTAGATACGCGGACATACGCCGCCACCCGGCGAATGGAAGTGCTTGTTTCAAGCCCCTCCACAGTTTTTGCCGGGATGACCTCCAGCTCAGAAGCATCAACACCTCTATATCGATCTCTAATTTTCTGCTTGCGGTCCATCGCTTCTGTTCCACTGTTTAACATATAGCACCTCTCATTCTTCTGATTTTAAGCTCCAATACCACTGACGCATCCTCCGATAACTTCGGATGCCGAGTTCCTTTTTTATGTTTTCTGCCGTTCTGCGGCTGATGCCCTCATCGCTCAGCCGCATATAGATTTCTCTGGATCTCATATCGCTATCAGAAAGCAGCTTTTTGATTAGATATGCCGCTTTCTCGGCTTTCGATTCAAAATTTGGTGTCTCCGGCTCTGCCGCTGGATTTGGTGCAACCTCACATTCCAGCCATTTGAAACCCTGCTCTGCGGTTATAGAGAATCGGATTTCACCATCGGATGGAGCCAGACTGTTTTTTATCTGGCGTACAATGCGAATG
>CAVIRL010000178.1:3297-4322 GCA_963645005.1 Prevotella sp. P5-108 | reverse complement strand
CAGAAGGTGCTGCACCTGGCATCTGTAAGCGGGGAGTTTAACCTTCTTACAGCAGATGAGGGAAAGATCCCGGAAAAAAGCGGCGAGATTTTTCTGGACAGCATGTATGCGAAGAACCAGGGCTATAAGGTCGGGGACAGCATTTCGGTGAGTGAGGACGGGGACAATGAGCTTCTGAAAAAGACGACCTATACGATCGTGGGAATCGGAAGCAGCCCTCTCTACATTTCCTTTAACCGGGGAAATACAACCCTTGGCTCCGGTGAGATCAGCGGTTTCGGCTATATCCTGCCGGAGGATTTTGACCAGGAGGTTTTTACCCAGATCTATGTGAAGGTTCAGATACCGGATGAGGTGACAAGCTATACCGATGCCTATGACAGCCTGATCGAAAAGGTAAAAAAACGCGTGGAGGGCATCGAAAAAGAGCAGTGCAGCCTGCGGTACGATGAAGTTGTCGCAGAAGCCAGTGAGAAACTTTCCGATGCCAGAAAAGAGCTTGCAGACGGAAAAAAGGAATCCGAAGAAAAACTCTCCGATGCGAAGAAAGAGCTGGATGATGGTCAGAAAAAGTACGAAGATGGAAAAAAAGAGTACGAAGATGGAAAACAGCAGCTCAGTGACGCAAAACAACAGCTGACGGACGGCAGGCAGCAGCTCGCGGATGGCAAAAAACAGCTCGCAGATGGATGGAATCAGCTTAACAGTGCGAAGCAGCAGGCAGAGGATGGCCAGTCCCAGATAAATGCAGCCAGGGCGCAGCTTGACGATTCCGAGGCACAGCTCCAGGAGAAGCAGTCAGAGGTGACTTCCGGATACGAACAGTTAGAGGCGGCTAAACAACAGGTAAGCGATGGCGAGGCCCAGATCCAGGAGGCAGAGGAAACACTTAAGAGTAAGCAGGCCGAGCTGGACAGCGGAAAAAAACAGCTGGAAGAGGGCAAAAATAACATCAAAGAAACGAAGGAAAACCTGACTGGCCAGAAGGAGCAGTGTGAAGCCGGACTTATAGAGGTGAGCGAGGG
>CAVIRL010000178.1:0-3275 GCA_963645005.1 Prevotella sp. P5-108 | reverse complement strand
CAGTGAGGAAACGCTTTCCGGGCAGCAGGCACAGCTGGAGTCACTGAAAAGCCAGAAGGAGTCACTGGACAGCCAGGCGGCGGAGCTTGAGAGCCGGTATGAGGCCGGTGTGGAAGCCGGTCAGACAGAAGAAGAGCTTGCAGAGCTTCTGGCACAGATCGAAACACTGAGCGGCCAGAGCAGCACCATAGAGGAGCAGGTAAGTGCAGGACAGGCACAGATCGATGCGGCACAGGAAGAGATCACATCAAAAAAATCAGAGCTGGCTGCGACAAGGGAGACTCTGGAGAGCAGCCTCACTCAGATTAATGAGGGCTTCAGCCAGATAGAAGAGCAGGAGGCAGCACTTTCCCAGACGGAAGAAGAGCTGAAGGAAGGCCAGGAAGAGCTTGATAAGGGAAAAGAAGAGCTGGAGACAAAGAAAAGTGAGCTTTCGGCTGCAAAGGAGAAGATCACAGCCAGCCAGGCTACGCTTGATGACGGCCAGAGCCAGATCGACGAAGCCAAAGCCAGTCTAAGCTCCGGAAGGCAGCAGCTTACGGAAAAACAGGCCGAGCTTGATGCAGGGCAGACCCAGATAAAGGCAGGCACCGAGAAGCTTACAGCCAGTCAGGCAGAGCTTGATGCCAGCGGGCAGAAAATCCTGGACGGTGAAAAAGAGATCCGGGAAAATGAGCAGAAATTAAAAGACGCAGAGAAGGATCTTGAGGAGGCAAAACAGAAGCTTGCCGATGGAAAGAAGGAATATCAGGACGGCAAAAAGGAAGCAGATGACAAAATAGCGGAGGCCGAACAGAAGATCGAGGATGCCCAGAAGAAGGTGGACGATATTGAGACACCGGAATGGATCATCACCGACCGGAACGATCTTCCGGAATATTCGGATTTCGGGGACAATGCCCAGAGGCTCAAAAACATCGGAAAGGTTTTTCCACTGATCTTCTTTTTGGTTGCGGCACTGATCAGTCTTACCACGATGACGAGAATGGTGGAGGAGCAGCGGACCCAGATCGGAACCATGAAAGCCCTCGGCTACGGAAAAACGGCCATAGCCTCCAAACATTTAAGCTATGCTTTTATAGCAACTCTTGGAGGCAGTATCGTGGGAGTCCTTTTCGGGGAAAAGGTTCTTCCGTTTATCATCATCCAGGCATACGGGATCATGTACTGGAATGTAGGTGATTACATGCAGCTTAACTATGAGCTGCATTACGCGCTGATCGCTTCCGGCGCAGCGGTGATCTGTACCATGGGAGCAACGCTTTTTTCCTGTGCGAGGACACTGGCAGAGACTCCCGCATCCCTGATGCGCCCGCCTGCCCCGAAGGAGGGCAAAAGGATCCTTGTGGAACGCATAGGTATTATATGGAAGCATTTAAGCTTCTCCTGGAAATCCTCCATGCGGAATCTTTTCCGATATAAGAAGCGTCTCTTTATGACTATTTTCGGAATTGCGGGAAGCATGGGCCTGATGCTGGTGGGCTTCGGACTTTACGACTCCATTATGGATATCGCGCTTTTACAGTATGACCAGATCCAGCATTACGATGCCATGGTGATCAATGATGAGGATGCCACAGACAGCCAGGAAAAGGAGCTTCTTGACTTCCTGGACAAAAGCAGTGAGATCGACCACTACACCCGCGTGCAGCTCACCAAGATGACTGCACCGAAGGAAAAGGGAAGTGTCAGTGTCTATGTATACGTTCCGGAAAATCTGGAAAACTTCAAAAAGGATGTAACCTTAAGGGACAGAAAAACAAAGGAACAGTACGGGCTTACCGATGACGGGGCTGTGATCTGCGAAAAAACAGCCTCTCTGCTGGGGGTAAAGGCAGGGGATGAGCTGACCCTTAAAAAAGATAACCGGGACTATAAGGTGAAGATCACGGCTGTCACGGAGAATTACATGGGACATTATGTTTACATAACTCCGTCCTGCTATGAAAAAATATTCGGGGAAAAGCCGGAATATTCAAGTACCGTTTATACCATGAAGGAAGAGGCGGAGAAAGATATGGAGACCGTTGGAAATGAGATCCTGAAATATCCGGCAGCTCTAAGCATCAGCTATACAAGCAGCACGGCCGGACAGGTAGAACGGATGCTTGGCTCCCTTGGAACGGTGATCTGGGTTCTGATCATTTCTGCCGGTATGCTGGCATTTGTAGTACTGTATAACCTGAACAACATCAATATCACAGAGCGGCAGAGGGAGCTGGCAACTTTGAAGGTTCTGGGATTCTACGACGGCGAGGTTTCCCAGTATGTATTCCGGGAAAATATCCTCCTTTCCTTCATAGGGATACTGGCAGGAGCGGTATTCGGGATCTTCCTGCACCGGTATGTGATCACTACCGTTGAGGTGGATGCGGTTATGTTCGGAAGGAATATAAAGGCACCGAGCTTTATTTACAGTGCGCTCATCACCTTCGGATTTTCCATGTTTGTAAATATGGTCATGCACTTCAAGCTGAAAAAGATCGACATGGTAGAATCGCTGAAGAGCGTGGAATAAATGCAGGCCTTTGTCTTGACAAAAAAAGAAAATTTCATTATAGTAGGAGCATGGCAAAGGCGTTGAATAAGAGGAGTATGCGGGTCTGCACTGACAGAGAGAAATGCACGGACGTTTTTTATAACGCGGGCTGGAAGGCATTTTCAGAAGGAAGACTGCAGAAGGTAGCTTAGGAGCCGGGAAGCTGAAGGCAGAGACATGGAACAGATGCAGAAGCTGCTGTGTAGGTTTTCACGTACCCCGCGTTAAGGGATAAGAGACAGCCGGGAAGGAGATTTTTTCCCGGATAATGAAGGTGGTACCGCGGGAACGATCGCCCTTCGCACGGGAGTTTTTACTCTTGTGCGGAGGGCGTGATTTTTCTTGCAGAAGGTCTGGAGCATTTAAGGGCTCCCATAACAGAACTGAGCTGACAAAAAATGCGGCTCTATTTAGAGAGATTCAGGAGGAAAACATGAGCAAAGAACTTGCAAAGACTTATGATCCCAAGGGCATTGAGGATCGTCTGTACAAAAAATGGATGGATAACGGATACTTTCACGCAAAGGTAAATCCGGACAAAAAACCTTTTACGATCGTAATGCCGCCGCCCAATGTAACCGGACAGCTGCATATGGGCCATGCACTGGATGAGACCATGCAGGATATCCTGATCCGTTTCAAGAGAATGCAGGGCTATGAAGCTCTCTGGCAGCCGGGAACTGATCATGCAGCCATTGCTACAGAGGTTAAGGTAACTGAGAAGCTTCGTAAAGAA
>CAVIRL010000177.1:0-4353 GCA_963645005.1 Prevotella sp. P5-108 | reverse complement strand
GCCTTAGATGTGCTATATATTGTGTTTTATTTGTCGATGGACTTCATCGTCGGGAACAGCAATACATCACGGATAGCCGGGCTGTTAGTGAACAGCATGACCAGACGGTCGATACCATAGCCGATACCGCCTGTCGGAGGCATACCAATCTCCAGTGCGTTCATGAAGTCTTCATCGGTGGTGTTTGCCTCGTCATCACCTGCTGCCAGTGCAGCCTCCTGCGCCTTGAAGCGCTCCCTCTGGTCGATCGGGTCGTTTAACTCGGAATATGCGTTACACATCTCACGGCCGTAGATATACATCTCAAAACGCTCTACATACTCTGGCTTGTCCGGTTTTCTCTTGGTCAGTGGAGAAATCTCTACTGGATGGTCCATGATGAAGGTCGGCTGGATCAGGTTCTCCTCTACGAACTCCTCGAAGAAGAGGTTGATGATGTCACCGCGCACGTGGCGTGCCTCGTAGGCAACGCCCTTCTCGTCTGCCAGCTTCTTTGCTTCCTCGGTGGTCTTGATCTCTTCGAAGTCAATGCCGGTGTATTTCTTGATGGCGTCAACCATGGTCAGACGTTCAAACGGCTTTCCTAAGTCAATCTCTACATCTGCGTACGGAATGGTGGTTGTGCCCAGAACCTCGTTCGCAATATGACGGAACATGTTCTCCGTTAAGTCCATCATGCCGTAGTAGTCGGTATATGCCTGGTACAGCTCCATCAGGGTGAACTCCGGATTATGACGGGTGTCAAGACCCTCGTTACGGAATACACGGCCGATCTCGTACACGCGCTCCATACCGCCTACGATCAGTCTCTTTAAGTACAGCTCCAGGGAAATACGGAGTTTTACATCCTCATCCAGTGCGTTGTAATGGGTCTCAAAGGGTCTTGCAGCAGCACCGCCTGCGTTTGCAACCAGCATTGGGGTCTCTACCTCTAAGAAGCCCTGTCCGTCCAGATAACGGCGGATACAGCTGATGATGCGGGAACGCATAACGAAGGTCTTCTTCACGTCCTCGTTCATGATCAGGTCGGTGTAACGCTGACGGTAACGCATATCGGTGTTGGTAAGGCCGTGATACTTCTCCGGAAGGATCTGCAGGCTCTTGGACAGCAGGATCAGGGAAGTTGCGTGAATAGAAATTTCACCCATCTTGGTGGTGAACACAATACCCTTGACACCAACGATATCACCGATATCCATGCGTTTGAAATCTTTGTATGCTTCCTCGCCCAGGTCATCACGTGCCACATAACACTGAATGTTGCCCTTTAAGTCCTGAACATTGCAGAAAGATGCTTTCCCCATAACACGCTTGGACATCATACGTCCTGCGATGGATACTTCTTTGCCTTCATACTCTGCGTAGTTTACCTTTACGTCTTCGCTGTGTACGGTTACGTCATACTTTGTGATTTGGAACGGGTCCTTGCCTGCTGCCTGAAGCTCTGCCAGTTTCTCGCGGCGAACCTTCAGAAGCTGGTTAAGGTCCGGCTCCTTCGCATTCTGCTGCTTTGCGTTCTGCTGCTCTGCCATCTTTTCCCTTACTCCTTCGTTCTTCTATAATAAATGATACTCTTATGATACTCTCTGGATCTCCAGAACCTTGTACTGGAGTACGCCGGCCTGGGTCTCTACGTCTACAACGTCACCAACGCTCTTGCCGATTAAAGCTGCACCTACCGGAGACTCGTTGGAGATCTTGTTCTGCAGGCTGTTTGCCTCGGTGGAGCCAACGATCTTGAATTCCATCTCCTCATCGAAGTCTACATCGTAAACCTTTACCTGGCAGCCGATGCTGACTTTATCTAAGTCGATCTCGTCCTCATCTACGACCTCTGCGTTCTTTAACAGCTTCTCCAGTTCCTCGATACGCAGCTCGATATCTCTCTGCTCGTCCTTTGCTGCATCGTACTCAGCGTTCTCGGACAGGTCGCCCTGCTCACGCGCCTCCTTGATCTTCTGCGCGATTTCCTGTCTGCGATGGATTTTTAAATCCTGTAACTCATCCTCATATTTTTTTAAACCAGCGTAGGTTAAAATGTGTTTCTTGCTATCTGCCATACCACTCATTTCCTTCCTTATTCACTCTGCTGCCTGACGCAAAATCCGTCTTCGGAAGCAGTTGTTTTCTGCACCTGAAACCACAGCCTGGAACAAAATCTGAGACCCGTGGTCATACATTTTGAATATTATACTTGAAAGCACTTTTCTTGTCAAGCGCTGAAATCTTGCACTTTTCGTTTATATGAGCGCTGAAATCTTGCACTTCTCATTTATTCCGCAAGCATCCTATACTGCCGCAGCAGCCCCACCAGCTCCGCTTCCGTCTCCAGCATATTGCAGGCTCTCCGGATCGAAGAAGAATGGGGAAGCCCGGCTGTGTACCAGGCAATGTGCTTGCGCATCTCCTTCATGCCGATGTACTCTCCCTTCAAAGCCACATGCATCCGGGTGTGGCGCAGGATCATCTGTCCCACCTCCACCGGTCCCGGCGGCGGAAGCACTTCCCCGGTTTCCAGGTAATGGTTGATACGATGAAAGATCCATGGGTTTCCTCTGGCTCCGCGGCCCACCATCAGGCCGTCACAGCCGGTCTCCTCCAGCATCCGCTTCGCGTCCTGGGGTTCAAAGATGTCTCCGTTTCCAATGACCGGAATCTTCACTGCTTCCTTCACCTGGCGAATGATGTCCCAGTCTGCTTTGCCGGAATAATACTGCTCTCTGGTCCGTCCATGCACTGCAACAGCGGCTACGCCGCAGCTTTCCGCAATCTTTGCGATCTCCACGGCATTTACGTGGTCATCATCAAAGCCTTTGCGGAACTTGACGGTGACTGGCTTTTGTACCTTCCGCACCAGGGCGGATAAGAGTTCCTCCACCAGCTTCGGATTCTTCATCAGGGCAGAACCCTCGCCGTTCCCTACAATTTTGGGCACCGGGCAGCCCATGTTTAAGTCGATGATGTCGTAAGGCCCGTTCTCCACCTGATGAGCAATGTCACTGACGATCTCCGGGTCAGAACCAAACAACTGCAGGGACACCGGGTGCTCGCCCTCACCAATGGCCATAAGGTCTTTCGTGTTGCGGTTCTTATAAAGGATAGCCTTGGCACTCACCATCTCCGTGACCAGAAGGCCGCAGCCCTGTTCCCGGCACAACTGCCGGAAAGACATATCCGTGACGCCCGCCATGGGAGCCAGAACCAGGTTGTTTTCCAGTTCTACATTTCCGATTTTCAGTTTCATTCCTCCGGACCCTCACCGGTATCATCCAGATCTGCCGGATAGATGCCGTTCCTCTCAGAAGTGTCCTCTGACTCATATGCGTCCCCTAGCTCAGAACCGTCCCCTGGCTCAGAACCGTCCTCTGCCGCTGCCTGCAGCGCATTCACATCAATTCCGTAGCTCTCTGCCACCTCTTCTGCATTTTCTCCAAGGTAAAATACTTTAAAGTACAATTCCAGTGCCTTTAAAAACTCCTGTCCTTCCTGGCGGTACTGCTTGATCTTTAGGTCTGCGCCAATCTCGTCGCAATAGCCGTCGTATTCGGAAATGGTATGCTTGAACTCCAGCGTGCCGTCCGGCTCAAATTCCATGGTCAGAATGCCGCCGCACTCCTCCGTGAACCAGACGCACATCACATGAAGCTGTTTCTTCACGGCCTCTGGGAGGCTGTCAAACTCTTCATTAAAATAATACTTCTTTTCGTAGCTGTTAGAACCACAAAGAACGATATTTCCGTCCT
The DNA here is from genome assembly GCA_963645005.1 of Prevotella sp. P5-108. GTDB lineage: Bacteria > Bacillota > Clostridia > Lachnospirales > Lachnospiraceae > Brotaphodocola. The sequence goes on along the minus strand of CAVIRL010000177.1, from coordinate 610 downwards.
GTCCTGTCATCTGTGTTCTCCTCCTGAATCTGTTTTTCTGTCCATAAACACGAAACACGCCCGGCGGGTATACTGCCGGGCGAATGTGTCATGTTCACTTGTCTTACGCGGTCTTATTTTGCCAGCATCTTTGCGATCTCGAACTGCTCCTCGGAGATATCCTTCGTCATCTGAAGGGCTTCCTGGATATCGAAATCTACGAACTCACCGTGCTTGTATGCCACCAGGCGGTTGCTCTTGCCATCGCACAGAAGCTCTGCTGCCCGCGCACCCATGATGGACGCGTACACACGGTCCTTACAGGTCGGAGTGCCGCCTCGCTGCATGTGGCCCAGAATGGTTGCTCTGGTCTCGATGCCGGTGGCTGCCTCAATGCGGCGCGCCATGGAAGTGGAATGCCCGATGCCCTCTGCATTGATGATGATGTTGTGCTTCTTGCCGCGCTTACGGTTCTCGATGATCCGGTCGATGAGGACCTGCTCGTTGCCGTCGTACCGCTCCGGAAGCAGGATGTCCTCCGCACCGTTTGCGATGCCGCACCACAGTGCGATATAACCGGCATTACGTCCCATAACCTCAATGATACTGCAGCGCTCATGGGATGTAGATG
>CAVIRL010000176.1:0-4396 GCA_963645005.1 Prevotella sp. P5-108 | reverse complement strand
ATCAAGCACATGGAACACGAGGTATGGTACAAATATCCGCAAGCTGTGAAGCATCTGCCGGAGAACATCACCTTCATCACCACCCAGGAGCTGGCAGACCGCTACCCGGACAAACCCCCAAGGGAGCGCGAGAACCTCATCACCAAAGAATACGGCTGCGTATTTCTCATGAAGATCGGTGACAAGCTCACCACCGGCGAGCCACACGATGGCCGCGCACCGGACTACGATGACTGGCAGTTAAATGGTGACATCCTGTTCTGGTACGAGCAGCTAAACTGCGCTCTGGAAGTTTCCAGCATGGGTATCCGCGTAGACGAGAAAGCTTTAGAGGAGCAGTTAAAGAAAGCCGGCTGTGAAGAGAGAAGGAATCTTCCGTACCACAAGATGCTTTTGAACGGAGAACTGCCCTACACCATCGGCGGCGGTATCGGACAGTCCCGCCTCTGCATGCTTCTGTTAAACCGCGCCCATGTCGGCGAGGTACAGGCAAGCCTGTGGCCGGAGGACATGAGAAAGATCTGTAAAGAGCATAAAATTGTTTTACTGTAATTCCTGAGAAAAGAGAACCGGGGCAGCGCGCTGCCTCGGTTCTCTTTTCATTTTCAATCTCACACTACAGATAAAAATCCGACTGGCAGTACTGGATCTCTCCGGCCACCATCGTTAACTGCGGTACCAGGATCTGGCTGCAGACGATTTCATCATCGCAGAAATCCTTCTGTACATACTCACGATCCTTTAAGTCGAAGATCGCGATATCGGCAATAGCACCTGCCTTCAAGGTACCAATCTGGCCTTCCAGGCCCATAAGTCTGGCCGGTGTCTCGGTCACGGCCCGGATGATATCCTTCAGATCCAGACCCAGAGCCAGATACTTGGAAATGACAAGGGGAAGGTTCTTCGCATACGGCGGCATATTGAACTTATCCACCGTAAGATCCGTGGAAATTACATCCGGCAGGAATCCTGCTGCCAGCGCGCGCTTTGCCGCCTTCAGGCCAAAGTTTCCTTTTCCGTTGGCCGCATCAAAGATAACGCCCCGCTCTCTCGCCTTTAATACCAGCGGATCCACAGTTCCGTCCTCTGCAGTGATTGGATTTCCTGCGCCCTGGAAGCAGTGGCAGAAAATATCGCCCGGCCGGAGACAGTCAGCCAGTTCCCCGGCAGCAACCGGAGAATTGGTGGTATGAACGCAGACACGAAGGGCTGTACCCAGACGTTCATTCAGCTCATCGGCCAGCTTTACGACTGCCCGCAGGTAATCCGCACCGGTCTCATCCGGCACCACGCCTTTGGAAAGGCGAATCTTTAAGCCCAGGATGTTATCGCGATTTGCCTCGATCACACGCTCCATTTTCTCTACATTATAGAGAGCCGGATTGAAATCCTCGCAAAGCTTCGGATCAAGCTGTCCGCCGCCATACACGGTAAGAAAACCTTTTACCCGCACCAGGGACTGAGCAATCACAGATTTGTAAAATGCCTCGTAGGTGGAAGTTCCCGCGCTTCCGGCATCTACTGCTGAAGTGGTGCCCTGGGCAATCATCATGTCCGGATGGATGCAGATGGAACTTCCCTCATGGAACAGATGGGTATGAAAATCGATCAGTCCCGGAGTTACCAGCTTTCCTGAGGCATCAATGATGTTGTCCGGATTGCACTCTGCTGTTTCTCCTTTTAAGTCCGCAATACGCATATTTTTAATGTAAATATCTCTGATCCCGTCGATGCCCGCTGACGGATCCACAACATGTCCGCCCCGGATAATATAATCTACTTTCATTCCAAATTCCTTTCCTTTACACGTTTATACGATACCCAGTGTTCCGATGATGCATGCCAGGATCGCGCAGCAGAACGGCATGATTGCACAGGTAATGAAAACATATTTGTAGGTATCCTTCTGAGAGGTCTTCGCAATCTGGTTGCATACAACCATTCCGGATGCGTGCGGCATTGCATCGAAGCCGGAGGAAGCGATACATACCACGCGGTGCAGCATGGACATATTCATTCCGGATGCAGCCAGATACTCACCCATGGAGTTTAAGAAAATGTTCAGGCCGCCTGCGGAAGAACCTGTGATCGCTGCAATGACATTGATGGATACCAGCGCTGTTACCAGCGGATTAGCCTGCATGTTTACCAATGCAGTGGTGATGCTCTCGTAAGCCGGAGATGCGGAAACAACGGAACCAAAGCCCATGATGGAAGAGGTGGCGATCAGAGAACTTAAACCGCCGCCTGCGCCGTTGGAAACAGCCTCTTTTATATTCAGACGGTCCTTGTAAAGAACACATCCCACGATGATTGCGCAGGTCATGGCAATTGCTACTGCATAAGAAGACGGGATGCTGGTCAGGGACTGAATGCCGAACATCAGAACCAGAAGCACAACAATCGGTGCGAAGCATGCGCCGACAGACGGAGTCTTTCCTTCATCAACTGCATTTAAATCCATAATGTCCTCGCCCGGACTTGCCACGAAATGCTCGCCTGCGGCTTTTGCTTTTTTGATCTGCCAGTTCAGGAACAGATAAGCAGCGGCAAACATGATCACGGAACAGATCAGGCCAATGGTGGCGCCTGCATAAGCAGTGGTTCCAAAGTACTGGGTCGGAATCAGGTTCTGGGTAGACGGGGAACCCGGAAGCATGGCCATACATACGGTTACCGGGCATACCATGATGGTCGCAACGATCAGTTTCTTCGGAATATCAGCTTTCTGGAACAGTGCTACCGCGATCGGATACAGAGAGAAAGCAATAATGAAGGTTCCGATGCCGCCATAGGAAAGCACCAGGCCGGTCAGCATGACTACCAGTACAACGGACTTCTCACCAAGAATTTTTAACATCTTGTTGGCAATACCAACCGATGCACCGCTGTCGCCCATGACCTTACCAAAAATAGCACCCAGCATAAACAGCAGGAACCAGTTCCCGGCAAATCCGGACATACCAGTCATAAATTTTTCAGACAATGTAGTTACAGGATCCATTGCATTGAACGCAATGACGATCAGGGCACCGGCCAGTGATACAATGGCCATATGCCAGTTTTTCCAGATCAGAGCAATGACACACACAATTGCTACGATCAACCCTAAAATACCAAGCATTTTGTTACTCCTCCTTTGTTTTATGCCACTATGGTAGCACGAAACTGATAAAAGTTGAACTTATAGTAATCCATGATTGCTGTAAGCTTAGCTTCTTTCAGGATTTACAAAACTGCCTCTTTTTTGTATAATAGTTACAAAAATATCAGATTTCGGGCTGATTCCGAAATTTTGAAAACTGCCTGCCTGTAAAATCATTGATTTAGAACTTAACATCAGAGGAGGGTCTGTATATGGATTCACGCCAGCTTAACTACGTGCTGACCATTGCGGAATGCGGCAGCATCTCCAAAGCCGCAGATAAGCTTTTTATTTCCCAGTCCGGCTTAAACCAGCAGCTTCATCGGATTGAAAAGGAGCTTGGCATTTCCCTGTTTGAGCGGGACACTCATCATCTTGCTGTAACAGAAGCCGGAACCATATTCCTGCGCTATGCCAGGGACAGCCTAAACCGTGAAAAGCAGATGTACGGCATGCTCAGCGATGTCGTGAACGGAAATGTCGGAGAGATCCGGGTCAATCTGGCTATGGAGCAGGGGATCGAGCTGTTCTGTGAAATTTTCCCGGAATTCCATGACAAATACCCCCAGGTGGAATTAAAGCTGGAGGATCATATCGTATATGACCAGTATAAATTTCTTGCAGAGGGGAAGCTGGATATCGGCATGGTTATGGTGAAAACCCATGAAATGGAAGATCTGGAATATGTCCATCTGGCCGAGGAACGCTTTCTGCTTGGTGTCCCCTCCGGTCATCCCCTGACCCGCTTTTACCAGCCCACCGCCGATGGTGATTACCCGGAGATGGACCTGACCCTCTGCAGACAGGAACCATTTTCCCTGATGTTCGCCGGTTCCACCTTCCGCCAGGTCATCGATCCCTGTTTTGAACGGGCCGGATTCACTCCAAAGATCATGTTCGAAGCCCGCACCAACCATGTCATCGCACTGATGGTATCCAGGGGGATCTGCCTGACCATCCTGCCCGAGTCCCAGGCCAAGCTCTACCCGCACCTCTGCTGGTTCCGCCTGGAAGACAATCCCACCTGGGAAAGCTGCATGATCTACCCCAGGGAACAGCCGCCAAGAAAAGCCGGACGATATTTTATCGAGCTGGCGGTAAAGCACGCAAAAGGTCTGACTGCAAAAAGCAAGCCGGACTGGGCGCTGGCCAAATAGCAATTTAAACCATATTTATAAAAGGTTCGAAGCCGGTCGGGGCGGTATCCCGCTGCGCAAAATATAAGTGCTGTGTTCGGACGATGTGGCTGAC
>CAVIRL010000175.1:0-4522 GCA_963645005.1 Prevotella sp. P5-108 | reverse complement strand
CGCAGAGGCAATCAAGGCAACTGTAAAAGAGAAGATGGAGCTGTTCGGTTCCGTTGGAAAAGCCTGAATCTGAGAAAATTAAAAAAATATCGGAAAATGCAAAAAAATACTTGATTTTTCCCACATGATGGTTTATTTTAATTAAGGAACAATGGTGTTCTTCCATAGAGGAAGAGCACCATTTTTTTTAACCGGATACCCAGCTTAAGGAAATTAAGTAGACATAAAAAACAGTCAGGCAGGGTGAGGAGACCGGGAACGGCAATTCTAATGAGAGGAAGGAAAAGTCTATGAGCGAAGTTATGAATGTAGCTGAGATTTTTGGCAAGAACGTCTTTAACGAAACCGTTATGAGAGAACGCTTACCAAAGAGTGTTTTCAAGAAAATGAAAAAGACCATCGAGGATGGTGCTGAGCTGGATCCGTCCATTGCAGATGTGGTTGCACATGCAATGAAGGACTGGGCAATCGAGAGAGGGGCAACCCATTACACCCACTGGTTCCAGCCGCTGACCGGCGTAACCGCAGAGAAGCATGATTCCTTCATTTCCGCACCGGATGCGGAGGGTAAGGTGATCATGGAGTTCTCCGGTAAGGAACTCATCAAGGGCGAGCCGGATGCATCTTCTTTCCCGTCAGGCGGTCTTCGTGCCACCTTCGAGGCAAGAGGCTATACCGCATGGGACTGCACCTCCCCGGCTTTCTTAAGAGAGGATGCCTGCGGCGTGACTCTGTGCATTCCGACCGCATTCTGCTCCTACACCGGTGAGGCACTGGATCAGAAGACCCCGCTTCTTCGCTCCATGCAGGCTATTAACGAGCAGGCCTTAAGAATTTTGAAACTCTTCGGCAACACCACTGCAAAGCGTGTATCTCCGTCTGTTGGACCGGAGCAGGAGTACTTCATCGTTGACCGTCAGAAGTATTTACAGAGAAAAGACCTGATCTACACCGGCCGCACTTTGTTCGGTGCTATGCCTCCGAAGGGCCAGGAGCTGGATGATCATTACTTCGGTGCGATCCGTGAGCGTATCGGTGCTTACATGAAGGCAGTCAATGAGGAACTCTGGAAGCTTGGCGTTACTGCTAAGACTCAGCACAACGAGGTTGCTCCGGCTCAGCATGAGCTGGCTCCGATCTACGATGAGGCAAACCTGGCAGTAGACCACAACCAGATGGTTATGGAAACCTTAAAGAAGGTGGCAGGTCGTCAGGGTCTCACCTGTCTGCTGCATGAGAAGCCGTTCGCAGGTGTGAATGGTTCCGGTAAGCACAACAACTGGTCCCTTACCTCTGATGATGGTGTGAACCTGTTAAACCCGGGCGATACCCCACACGAGAATATCCAGTTTCTTCTGGTTCTGGCCTGCATCTTAAAGGCAGTCGATACTCACGCAGACCTGCTTCGTGAATCCGCAGCCGATATCGGTAACGATCATCGTCTGGGCGCAAATGAGGCACCGCCGGCAATCATTTCCGTATTCCTGGGAGAGCAGCTTGAGGATGTCATCGACCAGCTGTGCAGCACCGGTGAGGCAACCCACTCCAAGAGCGGCGGCACCTTAAAGACCGGCGTTGCAACCCTTCCGGATCTGGACAAGGACGCAACCGACCGTAACCGTACTTCACCGTTTGCTTTCACCGGCAACAAGTTCGAGTTCCGTATGGTAGGTTCTTCCGATTCCATCGCTCCGGCAAACGTAGTCCTGAACACCATCGTTGCAGAGGCATTTAAAGAAGCTGCTGACGAGCTGGAGAAAGCAGAGGACTTCGATACCGCAGTGCATGACATGATCAAGAAACTGTTCCGCGATCACAAGCGCATCATCTTCAACGGCAACGGTTATTCCGATGCATGGGTGGAGGAAGCCGGCAGACGCGGTCTTCCGAACATCCGCTCCATGGTAGAGGCTATCCCGGCACTGACCACCGAGAAGGCAGTAAAGCTCTACGAGTCCTTCGGTGTATTCACCAAGGCAGAGCTGGAGTCCCGTGCCGAGGTTGAGTACGAGGCATACGGCAAGGTGATCAATATTGAAGCAAGAACCATGATCGACATGGCTGGCAAGCAGATCATTCCGGCTGTTATTAAGTATACCACTGAGCTTGCAGATTCCCTGAGCGCAGTCAAGACTGCATGTCCGGAGGCAGACACCAGCGTACAGGCTGAGCTGCTCACCGAGACCTCCGCACTGCTTTCTGATATGAAGGTTGCCCTGGCAGCCCTGACGGATATCACCGAGGAGGCAGCAGGTGTTGATGGCGCTGAGACTCAGGCACACGTTTACCACGAAAAAGTCGTTCCGGCTATGGCAGCACTCCGCGCACCGGCAGACAAGCTGGAGATGATCGTGGACAAAGACCTGTGGCCATTCCCGAGCTACGGAGATCTGATCTTCGAGGTATAAGATCCAGAGATATAATAAAAATCAGGCAGGCTTCCGCACGATCGCGGGGGCCTGCTTTTTATATGACAGGAAATTGCGTCCTGTCATACAAAAACGCTCCGCGGGGGTGCAAAGCGCCGGTGGCGCTTGTTATGCACCGACCGGAGTGGAACGTAGAGCGCACTCGGCGCAAAGGTAGATGATTGCTGAAGCAACCGCGCCTCGGCGCGAGAATGTGCCAGGGCACATTCTTATTTGCTGTGTACAGAAATCCGGTGCTGTTTGCGCAGCGCACGAACAGCAACAGGAAATCGTAAGAATCAATTTACGCGAATTGGTTGAATAATCTGCCTGTTATTGCTAAAATGAAAGACATAAGAGGCCGTCCGGGGAAACAGGGATCTGCTGCGAAAGATTGCCGGAAAAAGATCATGGCGGCGCAACGATATGAAGGAGTCATTATATATGAAGAAAAAGGATTTGGCGATGTTTGCCCTGGCAGCAGTCATGAGCTTTGGCGCGGGAATCACGGCGTTTGCGGCTGGCTGGGCGCAGGAGGGCAGCAACTGGGTATATTACAATAGCAACGGCAGCAAGGTCACCAACGCATGGCGTCAGGCGCAGGATGGGACCTGGCGTTACTTAGAGAGCAGCGGCTCCATGGCAACCAACAAGTGGGTTGATAACGATGACTACTATGTAGATGCCAGCGGCATTATGATCACCAACAAGTGGCTGCAGGTGGCAAACAGCCGGAAGACCAGCGGCTATGACTGGTACTATTTCGGAAACAACGGAAAGTGCTCCAAGGAAAAGTGGGTACAGATCGACGGCAAATATTATTACTTCGGAGACACCGGTGCCATGGAGACTGGATGGATCCTGGACAACATGTACTATTGTGACAATGTGGGTGTCATGGTAACCGGCTGGCAGAAACTGACTCCACCGGAGGAATACCAGGACGAGGACAAGCACACCAGCCCCTTCGAAACTGAGAGTGACGGACAGTATTGGTACTATTTCGGAACCAACGGAAAGAAAGTCGTTCCGAACGAGAGCGGAACCAACGTCAAACAGAAAAAGATCAACGGAACCTATTACTGCCTGCGAGAAGACGGTGCCGTTCAGACCGGCTGGGTCTGTGTCACCGGCGATGAATCCGACAGCATCGAGGATTACCGCCTGGTTGATACGAATGGTAAGGTCCGCACCGGCTGGTATTCTGCAGAGCCGCCGGAATATCTGGCAGGTCATTATGACCACGATGTAGAATGGTTCTACTTTAACTCCAAGGGTGTTCCGGAAGTCGGACCGGCCAAAGGCAGCGCCAAGACCAGCGATTTAAAACGCATCAACGGAAATACCTACCTGTTCAATGAATATGGTGTTCCGGTATACGGCATCCAGAAGGTTTACACCAGCAACAGTGAGAGTGAGTACACTGCCTACTATTTTGGAACCTACCCTCAGAGCAGCATGCTGAAGGGCAAGTACAACATCACCGAGGACGGTGTATCCTGGCCGTACTATTTTAACTCCACCGGCCGCGGTTATACAGGCGTGTATGACAATTATCTGTATTACATGGGTAAGCTGCAAAAGGCAGACTCTGGAAGCAAGTATGAAGTATTCACCATACCGGTAGGAAACAGCTACAAGAATTATGTAGTCAACACCTCCGGCAAGATTGCAAAGAACACCACGGTCAAGGACAGCAACAGCACGAAATACAAAACCAACAGCAGCGGCATCCTCGTCAAGGAGGATGACGAGACTGTAGACAGCGGCACCTACCGCAGCCCGGAAGAGCCGGAATGGGATAATGACTAAAGGTATATAAAAAGCAGAGGCTGATCCAGCAGAAGCAGGCTGGATCAGCTTCATTATTATAGAAGCAGGCTGTATCCGTCTTTTATATATAGAAGAAACACATACGGGCAGAAAACGGGGAGAATATTGTATACAAATAAAAACATAAAAATAATGGCTAAAATGCTTGCTTTTATGGAAAGACTATGGTAATATACAAAGGCTGTGACATGATAGCGATGAAACGTGAGGTTGCTGCCCGCATGGCAGGTTTTCCGTGGAGCGAATGTCAAGTTAGGAAACTGACGACAAGTCACTGTACA
>CAVIRL010000174.1:0-4579 GCA_963645005.1 Prevotella sp. P5-108 | reverse complement strand
GCGCACTTGCTGCGCTGACCGTAAGAAAACATGGGCTGGAAGGCAAAAATCCCATTGCCGTAGGCAATGGGATTTTTGCCCGTGACTGTGAAGGTACTGAACAGTTACAAATAAACAAAAGAGGCCGGCCGTTCATTGCCGGCCGGGGAGTATATCATGGATTTTACCGGATTATTTGAAATGCAGGGTATGTTATTTACGATTATGATACTGGGGTATCTTTTTCGGAAGATTGGAATGATCAGCGACAGCGGAAAGTCACTGCTGACGGATCTGGTTCTTTACGTGACGCTTCCGGCCAGTATTCTGAAATCCTTCCAGATCGAATTCACACATCAGATCCTGATCAGCTGCCTGGAGGTGATCGTGGTTGCCGTGGGAATCCAGATCGGGGCATGGCTTCTTGGCATGGTTCTGTACCCGGGATTTCCGGATGAACGCAAAAAAGTGCTTCAGTACGCAACCATCTGTTCCAATGCCGGAATTCTTGGCAACCCCATCGCAGAGGGTATCTTTGGCAGCATGGGACTTTTGTACGCCTCCATTTACACAATTCCCCAGCGAATCTTTATGTGGTCCATCGGCCTGACCTATTTTACTCAGGCGCCAGATGCCAAAACACTGATCAAAAAGGTATCCACCCACCCATGCATTCTGTCGGTAGCGGCCGGTCTGCTGATCATGATACTGCAGGTTCCGCTTCCCGGATTTATCAGCCTGACCATTAAAAATATTGCAGGCGGCAATACGTTTCTTGCCATGGCGCTGGTTGGAACTATTCTGGCCGAGGTGCCGCTGCGGACTCTTCCGGAAAGAGACACGATCTACTACAGTTTTGTCCGCCTCTTTTTCATTCCGTTCCTGGTCTGGGCGGCCTGTCATTTTGCCCATGCAGACAGCCTCGTGACAGGGGTCTCCGTTGTACTGTCCGGAATGCCTTCAGCCAGCGTTACTGCGGTTCTTGCTGCCAAATACGACAAGGATGAAGTGTTTGCTACCAAGTGTGTGGTGCTGTCTACGTTGCTTTCCATGATTACTGTACCGCTCTGGTGCCTGTTCCTGGCATAAATGGCTGGGGTAGCTGCATCAGCGGGTATTCTGTGGCCGTTAAGGCCTGCTCCCGGCATAAATGGCTGATGCCGCAAGACAGAAAGGAACTGCGTATATGAAGAATGTGAAACGTATTGTTACGATCTTTTGTGTGATGTTCAAGATCGGCATGTTTACCTTTGGCGGTGGATGGAGTATCATTGCCCAGATTCAGGCAGAATTTTCAGAACAGCGCCAGTGGCTGAAGGAAGAGCAGATAGTAGATTACATGTCTCTGGCAAAATCCTTCCCGGGCATTATGATCATCAATATGTCCGTATTCTGCGGATATGCCATGGCAGGAGTGAGCGGAGCCGTGGCAGCTGCCTTCGGTCTTTCCACGCCGGCTCTGCTGGCTATTGCGGTCGTGACATATTTTTATTCCTCTATCCGGGACAATGTCTATGCGGCAAGGATCCTGAACGGGATCCGCAGTGTAGTGGTCCCTATTATGATCAGCGGCTGCGTCAAATTATGGAAACCAGCTATGAAGGGAAAAAGAGCTTACGTTATCTTTCTGATCTCACTGCTTGTCTGTGCCTTCACCGGTTTTAATAAGCTGGTTCTGGTGATCATTGCGCTGCTGGCCGGACTGATTCTGTGGAAGGGGGAGGTTGACAGATGATCTATCTCAGACTGTTTCTTTCGTTTATGAAGATTGGTTTCTGCAGCTTCGGCGGTACGACCATGATTCCGGTCATCAATGACGAAGTGCTGACACATGGCTGGATGACAGCCTCAGAGGTGATGGATATTGTTGCGGTTGCAGAGATGACGCCGGGATCCCTTGGAATCAACTGCGCAACCTTTGTCGGACTGCGCACGGCCAGTATTGCCGGTGCACTGAGTGCAAGCCTTGGTGTGATGATGCCGTCTCTGACCCTGAGTATGATCGCGGCCGGGTTTATGCTTCGTCTTAAAGACAACCCCTGGCTGGAGAGTGCCATGCGCGGTGTGCGTCCCGCCAGTCTCGGCATGCTGGCAGCCGCAGTGCTCATCATGGGCATGAGCACATATCTGCCGGATGGCGGAACAGGTGTATCCTGGAATTTTGTTCTGATTGCCGTGGCCGCCGGATACCTTCTTCTGAAAAAGAAGCTGTCCATTCCCAAAACAATATTGGTTGCTGCAGTATTAGGGCTTCTCATCGGATGATGGGAGGCCTTAGCCCATTCTGCGGAACAGGCCGATGACTTTTCCGAGGATCTCCACGTGATCTACGATAATTGGTTCCATGGCATCGTTCTCCGGCTGGAGACGGTAGTGGCCGTTTTCCTTATAAAAACGCTTTACAGTGGCAGAGTCGTCTACCAGTGCAACAATGATCTCGCCGTTCTCAGCTGTGTTTGTTTGCGCAACGATGATCCGGTCACCGCTGTAGATACCTGCGCCGATCATGCTGTCACCTTTTACCCTCAGCATAAAGGTATTGCTGTTGGGAAGGAACTCGGCCGGAATCGGGAAGTAGTCCTCAATGTGTTCCTGGGCGAGGATCGGTTCTCCTGCGGCAACGGTACCGATCATGGGTACCTGAACCATCTCGCGGCGATTCAGCGCGAACTCGTCATCCAGAATCTCAATAGCGCGCGGTTTGGTTGGATCCCGGCGGATATAGCCGTTGGACTCCAGAGATTCCAGGTGAGAGTGAACCGATGAAGTAGACTTTAAATGAACGGCCTCACAGATTTCGCGGACTGCCGGCGGATAGCCCTTTTTTAAGATGCATTCTTTGATATATGTTAAAATTTCCTGCTGTTTTGCGGTAATCTTGCCCTGACCCATAATGTTTCCTCCGTACGGATGTATTCTTTTTCAGTGGTGCTTGTTATTTCTACAGATATAGTAACACAGCTTTAAAAAAATAGCAAACTTTTGTTCGGTTTTTCTGCAAAACATATTGACAAACAAATGTTCGAATTCTATAATAAAGGCATAGCAAACGTACGTTCGATTATTTCCGAACAGGGGGAAACACATATGAGAACAAAAAAAACGATCAGACGCCGCCTTCGTAACCTTTCCATTATCCTGCTTATGATCCTTGCATTCTGCTCTGGCTTTTTCGGCCACACACTGCTGAATGCGAGAGCTGAGGAGAAAGCCCGTCCGGAACTACGCCGTTACTATACCAGTGTTCAGCTCCGCCAGGGAGACAGCCTCTGGAATCTGGCAGAACAGTACCGTCAGGGAAGCGGTTATTCCCGCCAGGAATACATAGACGAACTAAAACGCATGAATGGCCTGAAGTCTGAGCAGCTTCACTCCGGAGATTATCTGACAGTCGTGTATTTCGCAGAATGACAGAATGATGGAATGCATTTTGCAGATTGCATATCACAGCGGCATTGGTTATAATAAAACTTGCTTTTCTTTATTTTACCATATCTGAGCGAGGACCAATCAATGCCGCATGCAAACATCATACACGTAACCAATCTGCATCTGCCGGAACTGGAACTGTATTCCGTATTTTCAGAGAATCAGCTGCTTCATTATTTTGAACCGGAGCCAGGAGTATTCATAGCCGAAAGCCCGATTGTTGCCGGGCGGGCACTGGATGCCGGTTATGAGCCGGTTTCCATTCTGGCAGAAGAGGGAGAGCTCCAGGGAGCATCCGCGGACTTCATCAGTCGCTGCCCGGGCATTCCCGTCTATACGGCACCAATGGAAGTACTCACACAGCTTACCGGCTTTGCACTGACCCGTGGCCTGCTCTGTGCCATGCGCCGGAAAGCGCTTCCTTCGGTGACCTCCGTCTGTGCCGGAGCCAGACGCATTGCAATTCTGGAAAACGTCGTTAATCCGACCAATATCGGGGCTATCTTCCGTTCTGCGGCCGCACTGAATATGGATGCTGTGCTTCTCACATCCGGATGCAGTGATCCTTTATACCGCAGAGCCATCCGTGTCAGTATGGGAACTGTATTTCAGATTCCCTGGACCGTATTTGACCGTTACCAGGCATGGCCTCAGCCTGCTATGAACGAATTGCATTCCCTTGGTTTTAAGACGGCCGCCATGGCTTTGACAGACCAGTCGGTCCGCATCGATGATCCCTCCGTCCTTTCAGAGGAGAAGCTGGCTGTTGTACTGGGAACAGAGGGAGACGGGCTGGCCCGGGAAACCATTTCCGACTGTGACTATACCATTCGCATTCCCATGTCCCACGGTGTCGATTCCCTGAATGTGGCAGCCGCCAGTGCTGTAGCTTTCTGGCAGCTCGGCAATAAGCCTGCGGGGGATGGAAAGTAGCATGAATATCCGCAGCCAGTTCATCCATTATGTATCGCAGAATATGTTAGGCATGTTTGGCATGTCGCATACAGAAAACTCTGTGATGTCAAATACAGATGTCGCATACAGGAAGCTCTGCGATATGAAATACAGATGTCACACCTACAGGCAACTCTGTGATTGACAGGAAACAGGGGCTATGCTATGCTTACATACGATGTAAGAACAAAGGTAACTGTTCAGTAGGCCTGAGCAC
>CAVIRL010000173.1:0-4747 GCA_963645005.1 Prevotella sp. P5-108 | reverse complement strand
CAGAAGGACAATCTGTACAACTGTGATAAACAAATAGATCAGATACAGGATCTTAGCTGTGGTGCGGACTCTCGGAACCAGCTTGCCAACAGACGGTCCCGGACTCTCCGCACGCATGATGTGGATGTTGTAGCCTCCGGCCAGCGGAAGCACTGCCAGAATAAAGACCAGAACACCCATACCGCCGATCCAGTGGGTAAAGCTTCGCCACATGATCATGCAGCGGCTCAACGCTTCTACATCTGGCAGCACGCTGGAGCCAGTGGTGGTAAAGCCGGAAATAACCTCAAACAGCGCATCCTCCAGAAGCGGGATCTCTCCGCTCAGAAAAAACGGGAGGGCTCCGAAGAAGCTTAGCACGATCCAGCTTAATGCCACGGCCACAAAGCCCTCCTTTGCATAAAACACAGTACTCTTAAGCTTTCTGCGAGCCAGCAGCCATCCACTGACGCCGCAGAAAAGGGCTACGCCAAGGAAGTAAACGCCGTTTGGTTCCCGGTAGACCAGAGCCACCACGCAGGGCAGGATCATCAAAATTCCTTCAATACCAAGGACCCAGCCTAAAAAATAAAATACGATTCCAATATTCATAATTTACCCATCCCTTTACTTTAAGACATCCTTTAGATCCTTCAGTCCGGAATGCGTGGTAACTACGATCACAGTATCTCCCGGCTCAATGGTATCTTTACCGCGAGGAGTAATGATCTGTCCGCCGCGGTTGATACAGGCGATCAGCAGATTATCCTTAAAGGAAAGCTTTTCCAGCGGAATGCCAATGAGCGGCGCATCTTTTTCAACGCGGAACTCCAGAGCCTCAGCCTTATTCTGCACGATCTTGTACAGGGTTTCCACATTGCTTCCCATGGAATTCTGCATGGCACGGACATAACGGATGATACCGTCTGCCGTGATCATCTTCGGATAGATGATGCTGCCCAGGTTCATCTGCTGAATGATGTTTTCAAAGGCGATGCGGTTAATTTTGGTCACCAGCTTGGCATTCGATACACTGGCTGCATAGAGGGAAAGCATGATGTTCTCCTCATCGAAACCGGTCAGCGCCGCAAAGGACTCGGTCTGGGTAATGCCCTCTTCCATCAGAAGCTGCTGGTCGGAGCCGTCTCCGTGAATGATCATAGCCTTCGGCAGCAGCTCGCTCAATTCATGGCAGCGAGTCAGATCCTGCTCGATGATCTTGATTTTGATGCCGGTATCCTCTAACATTTTTGCCAGGTAATAGGTAATCTTACCGCCACCCACCAGCATGGCCGTCTTGATCCTGGTGTTGGAGATGCCAACCTGGCGGAAAAACTCCGATGCCTGGGAGGAGGATGCCACAAAGGAGATCTTGTCCCCCTTCTGCAGACGGAAATTACCACCGGGGATGACAACATCGGCACCGCGCTCCACGGCACAAATCAGGATGCTGCAGTGCAGGCGCGGCGCCACCTCGTAGACCTGCATGTTGTCCAGCACGGAATTATCCGGAATGATAAATTTCATCAGCTCTACACGGCCCTTGGCAAAAGCATCGATCTTGATGACAGACGGGAACTTTAAAAGTCTGGCAATCTCCGTTGCCGCAGCCAGTTCCGGGTTGATGGCCATGGAAAGGTTCAGCTCCTCCCGGATATACTCTACCTCGTTGGCGTACTCCGGATTTCGGATTCGTGCGATGGTATGGCAGTTACCTGCTTTTTTCGCGATCAGGCAGCAGAGCATATTCAATTCATCTGAGTTAGTGGTTGCGATCAGAAGATCCGTATCCTTAATGCCCGCCTCCATCTGTACCTGATAAATAGCACCGTTTCCTTCCACGCCCATGACATCGATATTGTCCGTAACAGAACGGAGCTTGGAACCATCCTTATCGATAACGGTTATATCATGTCCTTCATTATTCAGCTGTTCAGTCAGGGTAAGTCCTACCTTGCCACAGCCCACAATGATAATCTTCATGCTGCATCCCCTTTACTTTCCCCTGATGGCGTTGTTACGAGTCCTTCCGGACCTGAGCAATCTGTTCCCAGAGGGGTCTCTTTTCTTTCTTTCGCGTCATTTCCACCAGATTGAGCGGTGTCATGTCGATGACGGTAGTTTTAACCGGATCCGGCTGTACCGCCGCCCTAAGGGTGTCCATGAGAAGCGTTTTGTCTTCCTGTGTTTCCATATCGATGAAATCAACCAGTATGATGCCGGACAGATTGCGCAGCCTCAATTGATGGGCGATCTCCTTTGCAGCCTCCAGATTGATCAGGCGGATGGTGTCAGCGAGGTTCTTTTTCCCAGAATATTTTCCGGTATTCACGTCAATGACCACCATGGCCTCTGTGCATTCTATTATAAGATATCCGCCGGATTTTAGCCATACTCTTTTCTGACAAGATTCCTCCATCTCATGGTCCAGGGCGTAAAGCTTGGTCAGGCTTAAGAGTTTATCCTCATAAAAACGCAGCCCGGTGGTCTCAGAGATGTCCGAAGCTTCAAAATATTCCTGCAGTCGCGCGTACAGATCCTGCTGGTCCGTCACAACCTCCTCCAGACTTCCGGAGGGACTGTTCCGCAGGCTTCTGATATAATCCGGCTCTGCCTCGTAAAGCAGGCTGTAGCAGGTGCGGTAACGGGCATTGTTCATGACCCGCTCGAACTGCTCCAATAATACCGAAAGCTCTCGAAGGAGCTTTGTTTCCTGTCCGTAGGCATTTGTGCGGATGATGATGCCGGTATGCTTTCCTTCAAGAAGCGCCTCGATCTTCGGGCGCATTGTCTCCTTCCACTCCCGGTCCTCGATCTTGGAAGAAAATCCAATGACCCGTTTTCCGGCAGTCAGAACGGCGTATTTGCCGGAAAAATTCAGGTTTCCGGTTAAAACCGGATCCTTGGTCTTCACGGCATCCTTTGCCACCTGCACAATGATCTCATCGCCCTCTTTGATTTTTCCCTCATGGCTGTCAGCAAACAGCGTCACCCTGTTGTCCGTGAGGCTGTAATATCCGGTGCGGCCTTCTGAGAAATCCACAAAAGCAGAATTTAAGTTTTTGACGATCTTTTTTACTTTTCCAATATAAATATTGCCCAGGATGGAAGCCGTGTCCGCAAGGCCCAGCTCAATGGTCGATCGTTCAGAGACCAGAGCCGTCAGGACGCGGCTGTTCCACCGGGTGACGATCAGTTTATTCAATGTCTTCTCCAAATGAATCCAGGGTCACAAACTCATGATTTTCTTCTGTGCCCTTGTCTGCGTATACTTCCAGTCGGGTCACCATCAGGGCAAACTCACCCAGAACTTCCTCACGACTTTCTGCGTAAGCGCGAAGAACAGCGTCCGGCTTTAAGTTTGCCGCACTTCCGGTTGCGATCTGTAAAAAAGCGGTGTGCTCCGGGCGGGCTTCCATCCGGTAGATCTGCGGACGGATGTTTACCTCCCGCTCTCCCTTTTTCGTTTTTTTCACAATGACGATTTCTTTCTGCTCCAGAAATGCCGGAATTCCGGCAAAAAACACATCCAGATCTGCCGGTTCATAACCTGCGCGGAAACGAACCTCGTAATCCGCTGCTGCCACCAGAGACATGGCGTTTCCGGCATCATCCGGAAGAGCCTTGTAGGAAAGTGTCTCCATGCCCTCAACCATATTCTCATTGATGCGGCGCAGCATCTCTCTGGAAGGATCGGTGCTCAGCACCTCGATGTCCACATACTCACCGCGGCTCTCCAGTCCTACGCCCAGCGGAGACGCGAAGGACATGATCTGGTGCGGGCTGAAGCCCTCGCTGTAGCGGATGTCCACATCGGCCCGGCGCATGACCTTCTGGAAATAACGCATAATATCCAGATGGCCGATGAATTTCATGGTGCCCTCCTTGGCAAATTTAATTCTTATCTTCAAAGCAGACACCTCCTCCAAATTTTCTTGCACCGCATCCAGAGCACTGCTGACGGCAGTTCGGAGTCACCTTCTCACCCAGGGCAGTCAGCCACTCACGCTTTAAGAACTCCTTGGTTACGCCTGCGTCGATGAAATCCCACGGGAAGATCTCGTCGAGGCTGCGCTCTCTCACCGTATAGAAATCCGGGTCCACTCCGCAGGTCTCGAAAGCCCGCATCCAGGTATCGTTATTGAAATATTCACCCCAGGAATCGAACATGGCACCGTTCTTATATACCTCTTCCACGACAGCAGCCACCTTGCGGTCACCGCGGGCCAGAACGCCCTCCAGCACCGTAAGATCAGCCTCATGGTAATTGTATTTTAGGCTCTTGCGGTTTAACATTTCCTTGAACTTATCTTTTACGATATAGGCCCGCTCCAGAAATTCTTCTTTTCTGCACATCTGAGCCCACTGGAACGGGGTAAATGGCTTCGGAACAAAGAAAGAAGAACTTGCAACGACCTGAACCTTGCCGTTACGCTGTTCCTTCGGAATCTCATCGTAGTAAAGCTCGGCCACCTTCTCAGATAACAGGGCAATGCCCTCCATATCCTCTCTGGTCTCCGTTGGAAGTCCCAGCATAAAGTAAAGCTTTACGCGATTCCAGCCGCCATGGAAGGCCTCGGCGGCACCCTTTAAAATAATCTCCTCCGTCAAGCCCTTATTGATGACATCACGCATGCGCTGGGTACCAGCTTCCGGTGCAAAGGTCAGGCTGCTCTTCTTGATATCCTGTACCTTGCTCATGACATCCAGAGAGAAGGCATCGATTCGCAGAGACGGCAGGGAAATGTTCACGCCCTTGCCCTGGAAC
>CAVIRL010000172.1:0-4809 GCA_963645005.1 Prevotella sp. P5-108 | reverse complement strand
CTCAAAAAGCTGGTCCGGTCCGGTCAGGACGCTGAAATCACCGCCGTTGACACGCATCAGCTGCTGGATTCTTGTCATATCTGCTGCGCTGTACTTGATGCCGATGATATTTGCGTTGGCCTTCTTACAGCTTTCCGCAACACTGACACTGATGTCGTTGATGGCATTCTGCGGAATTGCGTATAAGTAAACCGGGAAGCTCTCGGATACGGAGTGAGCTACCTCTGTAAAGTAGTCGATCAGTCCCTGGTCACTCATCTTGAAGAAGGTCGGGGTCACAACACCAATTCCGTCTGCACCGATTTTCTCTGCATGCTGCGCAAGCTCGATGGTGTCTTTCGTATTCCATGCGCCGACATGAACAAATACGGTTACTCTTCCTGCGGCCTGCTTCACAACAGTCTCTGCCACCAGCTTCCGCTCTTCATTGTTCAGATACATCATCTCTCCGGTGGTTCCACACAGATAAAGGGCCTGAACACCTTCCCCGATCAGATAATCCACCAGTTTTTTCAGTGATTCCACATCGATCTGGTCATCCTCTCTATAAGCTCGGAACCAAATTTCTTCTTATGGGACGTTCCAGAATGCTCGATGACCGCCTGATCAACGTCAGCAAGCCCTACATGGATTCCCTGGTAAGCCAGACCAATCAGGCCTGCCAGCTTTCTGTTCTTACCTACGACGGCATCATGATTTTGGAACAGGTGCTGCCCGTATCTGTGCCGACCTATGTTGCTGCTCTCGGGCAGAACCGGCCCATCAACATCAGTGCTTCCGGAAAAGTCCTCGTCGCCTTCATGGATTCTTCCAGCCGCAAAAAATTTATCCAGAGAGCTTCCCATTTATTCGTCCAAAACACCTATAAGACGATTTCTGATGTAAAGCTCTTCGAAAAAGAACTGGATCTGACAAAAATAAAGGGCTATGGAAAAGACCAGGAGGAATTTGCGCTGGGTGTCGGATGTATCGCGGTTCCGCTTATTTTCGATAACAAACCGGGTGCCGCCCTGGGTCTCACCGGTTCCATCCAGAATTACGAGGCAGAAGAAAACCTGGAACGCTTCAAATTCATTCTGATGGATGTCTGCAAATCCATTACCAGTCAGCTGCGCTGAAACCCAGATACATAAAAAGAGCCATCTCATCCGCTCAAAGATGAAATGGCTCTTTCTTTTTATCTCTTTTTATACTTCGTCAAAGGTAATGATCTTACCCGGATTCAGGATCAGCTTCTCATCAAACGCCAGCTTGATGGACTGATACAGCTTATACATCCGGTCGCCGACAAACGGCTTTAAGTATTCCAGCCTTCCGTTTCCGATTCCGTGTTCGCCGGATAACTGGCCGCCGAAGCGTTTGGATACGCCGTAGAGTTCGGTGAGGCAGGCTCTGGTTCCCTTAATCCAGTCTTCATCGCTCATGGATGTGTCCCGCAGCATCTCGGTGTGGATATTTCCGTCACCGGCATGGCCGCAGGGCTCTACACGGATACCGTATTTGGCGCCGATTCCTTTCGCCAGGCGTACATACTCCGCGATTTTTGCCCGCGGTACCACTACATCGCACTCTTCCTGCGCCACGCTCTCAGCCTTCATGCCCTCGAGAATTGCGCCGCGCACAGACCATACGGAGGCGATACGCTCCGGGGTGTCCGCGATATAAACGTCAATGGCTCCGGCTTCCAGGGCCGCATCCGATGCCTCGGTGCAGGCGGATAAGAGTTCCTGCTCACTGCCTGCGTCGTACATAACAATCAGCACCGCATCTCCCTCTTTTACCGGCAGCAGCTTGTGAAGATTGCGCTCCACGATGTCGATCAGTTCCCGCTCCAGAAACTCAATGGCGGTGGGAACGGCTGCCATCTGCAGAAGGCGAGGCACCATGTCGATGCAGCTTTCCAGATTTTCAAAGGGCATCACCAGGGTGCGGGTAAGCTTCGGTGCCGGCATCAGCTTTAGGGTCACTTCCGTGAGAATACACAGAGTTCCCTCAGAACCGATGACCAGATCCTTGATGTCGTAACCGGTGGTGTTCTTTACCACGTTGGAGGAAAACTGAACGATCTCACCATCCGGCAGCACAGCCTCGATGCAGCGTACAAAGTCCCGGGTCAGTCCATAGCGGACCGCACGCATGCCGCCTGCATTGGTGATGACATTACCGCCGATGGACGCGGTCTTTTCGCCCGGATCCGGCGGATAGAACAGGCCCTCTGCCACTGCGGCTGCTGCCACCTCGGTCAGGAGCATACCCGGCTGAACCGTCATGGTCATGTTGGCCTTGTCCAGACAGATCAGCTTGTTCATTTTCATAACGGACAACAGGATGCCGCCGTACTTACAGTTTGCGCCGCCCGCAAGGCCGGTGCCGGCTCCGCGGACAACCACCGGGATATTCTGCTCCAGGCATATTTCATGATCCTGCTGACTTCCTGTTTATCCAGCACTTCCACGTAAAGCTCTGGCGGAAACACGCCGTACTCCGGCATCTCATCGTGATAATATTCCCTCGCGATCTCATCGCCGACCCAGACACGCTCCGGCGCGGTTACGCTGCGGAGGTAAGCGAAATCCTCTTCAGTCATTTTTTTGTATGGAAACGGCATATCACTCACCATCCTTTCTGTTTTTTACATCATTTAAAAGCTGCGGCAGCACCGCATACAGATCATCCTTGATGGCAATATCCGCAATATCAAAGATCGGTGCTTCCGGATCATTGTTGACTGCAACGATGCACTCGGCACTGTTCATGCAGGCGGTAAACTGGATGGCACCGGATACGCCAAAGGTCAGGATCAGCTTCGGCTTTACGGTACGTCCGGACAGGCCGATCTGATGGGCGGTATCACCGTATCCGTCCTCGATCATCGGACGGGTAAAGCACAGCTGGCCGCCCAGAAGCTCTGCCAGCTCCTGCAACTGATCCAGCGCCTTTCCGGCTCCGCGTCCTGCAACCACCAGCACATCTTCCTCCTCGATGGAGCGCACATGCTCCAGCACCTCTACGGAAAGCACCTCAATGCGGGAGCGTACCATATCCTCTGATACCTTGCAGATGGTAACTTTTCCGGAGGGTTTCTCCACCTTTTCCGCACGGTCCATGACTTTATAGCGGACCGTAGCAAACTGCGGACGGGATTCGCTGATGACGATCTGGGCCATGATGTTTCCGCCGAATGCCGGACGGATCTGTACCAGATCGGTGTTGGATTTCATCTCCAGCTTCGTGCAGTCTGCAGTCAGTCCGGTATGGAAGCGGGTAGAAAGGCGCGGTGCCAGGGAACGTCCCAGGGAAGTTCCACCCACCAAAACGACGGACGGGCGCAGCTTGGAAATGCAGTCTGCCACGGCATCGGCATAGCAGTCTGCCTTGAATCCGGTGAAGCCCTCATGCTCATAGACAAACACTTCATCCACACCGTAGGGTAGAAGCTCCTTCGCATTCTCTGCACTTCCGGCTGTTCCTACCATGACTGCATAGACCTTGTAGCCCACTTTCTTTGCCAGCTTTCTGGCTTCGCCGATCAGCTCAAAGACTACCGGATGCACCTTGCCGCGCTCCTGTTCCGCATAAACCAGGATGCCGTTCCAACTGCTCTTGTCCTCGCCGCCGGCCTTCTGTTCAAAATAGAGCGCCTTGCTCTGGCACTGTCTCACACAGACACCGCACATGCGGCAGTTTTCATTTAAGGTAATTCCCGTTTTTTCCATGGTGATGGCGCCAAAGGGGCATTTATCGATACAGGCTCCGCAAAGGGTGCAGAGCTCCGGATCAAATCGTAATAACTTCATAGTATTTCCTCCGATCAGATGTATTTTCGCTCTGCAAGCAGCTTTGTCAGCTGGTCTGCCTTCTCGGCCGCGGTGCCGCTTAACTCTACGCTGGGGGCCCCTGCCTCCGGCGCGAAAATGCGCTCCACCCTGGTGGGGGAACCAACTGCGCCGAAGCGGGTCAGATCCGGTCTCGGAAGATCATCGAAGGTTACCACCCGCACCGGGCGGTCTTTCGTCTCTTTTGTCAGGCGCCAGGAGGGAAGTCTTGGAACACAGATGTCTTTGTCTACGGTAACCAGGCACGGATAATGCATTCTGGAGATCTGGGTCACGCTTCCGAAATCCTGTTTTAACGTGATCTGCTCTTCATCTGCCGCCTCGATGGCGGATACCCAGGCGCAGTGCGGAATATGTAAATGCTCGGCGATGGCCGGCCCGATCTGGGCGGTGTCACCGTCCGTAGTCTGGCGTCCGCAGAGGATCAGGTCTGCGCCACCTAACATCTCAATACCCTGGGATAACGTATAAGAAGTTGCCAGTACATCAGAACCAGCAAACTTGCGGTCACTTAAAATGACGCCCTCATCAGCCCCCATGCTGTAGGCGTCCCGGATCATGCTTTCAGCCTGGCCCGGTCCCATGGTAAGCACCGTAACGGTACCGCCGGTTTTCTCGCGGATCTGCAGTGCGCACTCCAGCGCGTAGAGATCATACGGATTGGTGCGCTGTCCTGCGCTCCCCCTCTTAAGGTTGCCGGTCTCCGGGTCAATATCGACCTTAGAGCTCGCCGGAACCTGTTTCATACATACAATAATTTTCATGCTGCACAGCCTTTCCTGTTTTAACGTTTGTTTCGACCTTATCCGGTCATGTTATTTCGGATGATATTGCAAAACATTTTCATCAGCTGGTTTTCAGTATAACACGCCAACGCGTTAAAGTCGAGATGTATACAGAGGTATTTGCAAAAACGTGAATTTTGGTTACAGTGTCAAAAGTCTGAGTCCACGACATGCTTGCATGTCGGTGG
>CAVIRL010000171.1:0-4873 GCA_963645005.1 Prevotella sp. P5-108 | reverse complement strand
TGGAAAAAGAAAAATACATACATGATTTTATCTGTGAGAATGTCCGCTACGATAAGCTAAAGAAAGCTTACTCCCATGAGATGATCGGCCCGCTGGGACAGGGAGTGGGCGTCTGTGAGGGCATTGCCAAGGCCGTGAAGGTACTCTGCGACTCCCTCGGACTCTGGTGCATGATCGCCATCTGCGGCAATAACCCGGAGAAAGGCATCAAGTACCGTCATACCTGGAACATTGTCCGTATTGACGGACAGTATTATCACCTGGATGTCACCTTTGACAATAGTCTGGGCAAATGCAGCGTCACGGGAGAGGAAATCCGTTACGATTATTTTAATCTGGATGACAAAAATATCTTCCGGGATCATGAGCCGCTTATTGCACCGGCCCCCTCCTGCACCAACGGCGATCATTTCTATTATAAAGAAAAGAAGATGTCATTCACAAAAAAAGAGGATGTGAAAAAGCGGGCGCTGCAGGCAGCAAAGAAGGGAAAGATTCTCACATTTCACTGGCGGGGCGGCTATCTGACAAAGCAGGTGCTGGAGGAACTGCTGGAGCAGATTGCGGAAGCGGGAAAGGAACGTGGAAAAACGCCCCATGTAAGCCTAAACTGGTCCCAGGCAGTCCTCAGGATCCGCTATACGGAAGAACCGGCACCGGAGCCGGATGTGAATATGGAAGAAGCGAATGAAGGAGAGCAGTTATGAACGCATATCGGATGCTGGAAATACTGGAACAACAGAATCAGTTTGAACTTCTGGAGGGTGAGGATGGATTTCACACGCCGCAGGACATCCGTCTGGTGTATCTGATGAATGACGCGGCAGAATGTTTTCTGACCTTCCGGAATGCGCGGATCACGGGCGAATATCTGCCGGACTACAGCGGAGAACTTAAGACACGGCTGGACCGGGGAGAAGAACGGTCTTCGCTGGTGGTACATCAGGGACACAATGTGTTTACCCTGTTTTTTGAAAAGCTGGAGCCGGAATATGAATTGTACAACTATGGAGAGATCGGTCATTTCTGGGTAAAGGGTTATGAGTACCTACGGCAGTTGGAGTACCGGATTGCCATATTGTGGGACAAATACGAATACATGGGTGAGGATTGCTGCAGCGAAATGGAGCAGAAGCTCGCGTGGCTGGCAAAGTTTCCGCCGTTAAACTTTACCTGTTATCCCTCCGTGCCGCCCCAGTATCTGCCGGACCGGGAAGATGGCTGGCAGCTGGCACCGGAGGCCCTGGATGTGATGCTGGAGCTGGCCGGGGAGGCCGGAGACGCGGCGCTCGTCCATGCTCTGAAGCGTTACCGGAAACATTCCGGCAGGTGGATGACGAAGTATCTCGCGGTACTCCTGCACCGGAAGTCTCACGCAAAGACGGTGGATCTGCTGGTAGAGAAATTAAGACAGGCGGCAGCTGTCCATCCATCCCGCAGCTTTGGCCCGGAGCGGGACGGCCAATATGCCCTGATCATGCAGGCAGCCAGAGCAGGGCAGCAGGCACTTGCGGAAAAAGGCATCCAGTCGGTGGTACTTCGCGAAGAACCCTTTGTGCATGCCAGCGATACCCTGGATTTCAAAGCACACCTGATGATCTGGATGCCGGGAATGATCAATCGGAAAACAGAGATTCGGACCTTTACATATGAAAAAACGGAACATCCGGACAATGGTCCGGGAATATTAACAAAGGAAAATTAAATATGCCTATGAAAAATAAAATCATAACATCACGCAGCATGTCCCGGAGTCTAACTCAGGATATAGCGGTCTGCGGTTTATTTGCGGCGCTCATTGCAATCGGCGCATTCATGAAGATTGTCATTCCGGTGGGAGCGGACACCATGAACTTCACCCTGCAGTGGCTCTTCGTGCTGTTGGCGGGGTTGCTTCTTGGCTCAAAGCGGGCGTTTCGCAGCGTGGCTGTGTATCTGATCACCGGCCTCATCGGATTTCCGATCTTTGCCCGGGGCGGAGGACCGGCCTATCTCCTGAGACCGACCTTTGGCTTTCTGCTGGGCTTTGCCCTGGCGGCCTGGGTTATCGGTTTTTTATGTGAAAAGCTCCGTCCGGCGAAACCGGCAGTCTGGTTTGCCGCCACACTGGCCGGGTATGTGTTCTACTATGGAATGGGAATCCTCTATTTCTATCTGATCACCCATCTGCTGGCATCCCAGACGCCGGTGGGAGTTGGTGTGATCTTCGGCGTGTACTGTCTGCCTACCATGCTGCCGGATCTGCTTCTGTGCGTGCTGGCGGTGATGGTCGCAGGACGTCTGAGACCTGCAGTTTCGGCAATGCTGAGATCCTGAACATGGACGGCGGGAATGGAGGCAGCAAAATGCCAGGGGTACCAAATGAAATTGGTGCCGCCTGGCATTTTTAAGGTTTGTTCTGAACAGTTACATTGATTTTTAGAATTTTTCGGCGTGGTTTGCCGCTTTGTAGATCTGGTAAATGTCTTCCTCACCCAGCGTCCGGAAGGTTCCGATGGTCCGCGTGCGGTGGTAGGTGCAGCGGTAGGCGAGGTCGCGGAGGCTAACGTCATCCTGGAGGCCCACATCTTTGTTTTCCTCCAGGGAAGTTGGCATGTTGATGGAACGGAAGAACGCAACGGTCTTCTCAATGCCGGTCATTGCCGCTTTCTCATCATCTGCCTCCGTGACACCCCACACATTCCGTGCAAAGCGTGCGAAACGCGATGGCTTTGTGGGGCATACATAGCGGGCCCAGGATCCCCACATGGTCGCGAGGGAAGCACCGTGGGCGGTGTCGAACATGGCGGACAGCTCATGACCCAGCTGATGAACCGCGAAATCCTTCACGCCGCCGAGACCGGTCAGTCCGTTGTGGGAGAGGGAACCGGCCCACATCAGTTCGCTCATGGAATCGTAATCCTTCGGGTTCTTTACAGCGACGCGGCCCTTGGCAATGACGGTGCGCAGAAGCGCCTCCGCGATGGCATCGGTCAGCTCATTTTCGTAAGGATTAAAATACCGGTCCATGGTGTGCATCATAATATCGGTCACACCGCAGGATACCTGATAAGGCGGAAGGGTCATGGTCAGCTCCGGATTCATGACAGCAAAGCGCGGGCGGTTCAGCTCCGTTCCAAGACCACGCTTTTCTCCGGTGGCAAGGTTGGTCAGGACTGCAGAATCGCTGGATTCACTTCCTGCAGCCGATATGGTCAGAACGGCACCCACCGGAAGCGCCCGGTGCGGAGTCTGCCTCCGGCTCCAGAACTCCCAGATGTCGGTCGGGGCATTGGCTGCGCCAATGGCAATGGCCTTTGCGGTATCAATAACGGAACCGCCGCCTGCTCCGATCACAAAATCTGCGCCGGTTTCCAGGGCGAGCTTCACGCCTTCTCTGGCGTGCTCCAGCGTCGGGTTGGCCTTGACGCCGCCAAACAGTTCGTATGAAACCTGGCCTTCTGTCAGCACCTGGCAAAGCTGGGCCAGCAGACCGCTTCGCTCAATGCTTCCGCTTCCGTAGACGAGGAGCACGCGGCTGCCGCCATACTTGCGGATCAGCTCAGCCAACTGTAACTGGGTATCTTTTCCGAAGACAATTTCGGTGGGGCAATGGTATGTAAATGCATGCATGATAAATCCCTCCTTTTCCGAGAAATATCATACCATAGATGGGTCGGAAATGCCAGGCACTTCGCAGCAGCATTCCAACGCTGACAGCCACTTTTTTCCAGCATTTGACCATCTTTTTCCGGCGTTCAGCCACTTCCTTCCAGCGTTCACACGCTTCCGGCAACTTCATCCAGGGATCCGAACCGGTAGCCCATTTCCTCCCACCTGGTCAGAAGTTCATCTAAAATCTCCCCGTTGGTTTTTGAGGTACTGTGCAGCAGCACGATGGCGCCGGGATGGATGCGTCCCAGCAGCTTTTGGAAGGCTTCCTCGTGGGTGGGCTGCTTGTTCTCATACCAGTCCACGTAGGCAAGACTCCAGAAAAAGGTGTGATAGCCCATGTCCTTTGCCAGCTTTAAGTTGGATTCGCTGTATTTGCCCTGGGGCGGACGGTAATATTTTTTCATGGTCTGTCCGGTGATTTCCTGATATTTCTGTTCCAGTTTTGAGAGCTCATCAGAAAATGAGGACGGATCGGCAATCTTTGACATGTCCGGGTGATGCCAGGTGTGGTTGCCGACCGTGTGTCCTTCTGCCACCATGCGCCTCACCAGATCCGGGCTGGTTTCCAGGTAGTTGCCGACCAGAAAGAAGGCGGCGGGGGCGTGGTGCTTTTTGAGGGCGTCCAGAATGGCTGCGGTATTCCTGTTTTCATATCCGGCATCGAAGGTGAGAAAAATGACTCGATCGCTGGTATCCGCGATGTAGTGGGCCTGAAACTGTTTCAGGTAGTCGGAGGTGGCGTTGGCTACGGGCGGTTTTCCTTCCTGCTGAAAGCTGAGTCCCCAGTTCTCACAGGAGGCGGAGGCAGCCAGTGCAGAAGCTGCGGGCAGATCTTCTTTGGAATCAGACAAACGGGCAGAACCGCCAGAGGAAAGAACCTGCGTCGGCTGATGATGCGTGGAAACAGTGTGGGCCAGAACATTTCCAGCAAAGAAAGAACAGAGGAACAGGGCGGTGGCGGCAGCCAGCTTTTTAGAAATGCGCCGTTCGGGCTGATAGGAAACATGCATAGAATTCTCCGGGCAAAACTATTTCCTTCTATATTTATGGAGGAAACATCCGTTTCAGAAGCAGAGACACAACGGTTTTACGACAAGATTAAGAAAGTTGTCATGTTTAAGAGGAAGATTCTATGCTATACTGGATAAAGAATTCATCCGATAAAGGAGGTTGTATGGACTTCGTAAGTATAAAAAACAAATAGAAAAGGATGAGGAAA
>CAVIRL010000170.1:0-4917 GCA_963645005.1 Prevotella sp. P5-108 | reverse complement strand
GTACCAGGGCATACCATGGATTCACGCACCAGGCGATCACCACCGTTGCGGTCGGAAGCAGGATCACCGTAAACATCGGCCCGATGGTGTGGGCGAAAAAGTATTCCAGCGTCTCAATGTCAGACACCGCAATATTCATCACATCACCAGTCTCCCGCCCGATCAGATACGCCGGTGCAATGCGATCGATGGCATCAAACAGGTGCACTCGCATCTTCGCCAGAATACCGTAGGCCCCCAGATGGGAAAATACGCCCTCCAGATAACGGCAGACCGCAATGAGTACCGCACAGAGCGCTGTCAGCGCCGCATAAATTCCGGCTCCGTCACAAAAGTGGGCCGCTGCCAGAAGCCACAGTGCGCCAAAACCCATTAATCCCATGTGGGACAGAGCTCCAAGAGTACTGGCCAGAGTTGAGATGCCAATGTATTTCCAGATTGGCCGTCCCATCATCAGAAGGCGGTAATTCATCTCTTTCATCGAATAGCTGAATTTTCGTTTCATTCCGCCACCTCCATTGCCTGCTGGCGAACCACCAGTTCTTTATAAAGTCCGCCCTCCTTCATCAGGGCTTTATGGGTTCCCCGCTGTGCCA
Organism: Prevotella sp. P5-108; assembly: GCA_963645005.1. Classification (GTDB taxonomy): domain Bacteria; phylum Bacillota; class Clostridia; order Lachnospirales; family Lachnospiraceae; genus Brotaphodocola. Next base: position 4,321 of record CAVIRL010000170.1, on the reverse strand, counting down.
CCATGCCGTCCTTCAGCACGTAAATGCAGTCCGCATTCTGCACGGAGGACATGCGGTGGGAAATGATGATGAGGGTCCGGGTCTCGGCCAGGTGGCCGATGGTCTCCCAGATTTCTTTCTCACTCTGGGGATCCACGCTGGAGGTTGCCTCATCAAAGATCATATACTCTGCTTTGGAAAGCAGTGCCCGGGCAATGCCCATCTTCTGGCGCTGTCCTCCGGATAAAGAGCTTCCCGCGTTTCCCACCTCGGAATCCAGGCCTTTTTCCCGGGAGCGGATAAAGGGACCCAGTCCGGCCTCCTCCAGTGCTTCCAGTAAAGAGGCATCACCTGCTTCCGGACCTGCCAGCAGCAGATTTTCCCGGATGGTACCGGAAAAGAGATTTACCTGCTGCGGCACCATGGCAATGTGCTTTCGCAGTTCCTCCGGCTTCATGCTGCAGTAATCTTTTCCTTCCATATAGATATGACCGGACAGCGGATCGCAGAAACGCATCAGCAGGGATGCGGTTGTGGACTTTCCGCAGCCGGATAAGCCCACCAGCGCAGCCACCGTACCCTTCGGAACCGTCAGGGAAATATCCTGCAGTGCCCTGCTTCTTCCCTCATATCCGTAGGAAACATGCTCCATACGGATTCCTTCAAAATGCTCCGGATCTGCCGGAAGGGACGGATCATAGGGGCGGGATGTGTCCGTATCCAGAATTTCCTCCACCTTGCCTGCTGCCGCAATGGCCGTCAGCGCGCTGTGGGAGGCATTCATAAGCTCTTTTGCCGAAGAAAAGTAGCTATAGGAAAGCATCAGCACGATCAATGCCTGGGAAACCGTTATGCTGCCATCCGCAATACGCCCCGCTGAATTTACCAGGGCAAACAGAATAGCCGCATAGATCATGGCCTCTGTCACCAGAAACGAAGTGAAATTTACTTTCATAAAGCAGTTGATGTTGTAATTTAACACCTCTGCCTTCTCTCCCAGAATGCGGGAATGCTCCCTGTCCCGGTCAAACAGCTTCAGCGTAGTCAGGCCGCGCAGGCTGTCCATGTAATAGCCGGTCATATCATCCAGAGATTTCCAGTAGATTTTCCGGATCTGCTCGATCCTGCAGCGGAACAGGTTGTTTACCGGAAGCAGGACCAGCGAAACCACCAGAAGAAGAACCGCCACCGGCATGGAAATGTTCTTTAAATGAAAGAACAGATAAACCGGTGCCAGGATGCTGCAGATCAGGCTCGGCAGATACCTGCTGAAATACATCTGCATCTGCTCCACTGCATCCACCGAAGCGGTAATGGCGGAAACCGGGCCGATCTTCTCGATGCCGCCTGCATCCAGATCCAGTACCTTGGAAAAAATCATCCGGCGCATGCTGGTTCTGGCCTTCGCCGCTGTCTTGTATTCCAGCAGCCCCTTCACCATCTGCGCGCAGAAAGTAAACAGCGCTACCAGCAGTGCCGCGCGAATGGCGCCTCCCACGGCACTTAATGCCGCCTGCGGCTCAAACAGACTGCCCAGAAAGCCGGCTATGATTTCCGACAGTGCCGTAGTCCCCACCAGTGTCAGAAAACTCATTCCTGCGATGGCCAGGATCCAGAACCACAGGCCCCTGACCAGCCACAGCAATGTTTTGTTCATGAAAAGCATGGTTTCGTTCCCCCGTTTTTCTTTCGTTTACAAAAGAGGCTGCCGAAAAATGAAATCCGGACGCTTATCCTGTCGGATTTCATTTCGCGGCAGCCTCTCGCTGCAACGCATTTACTTATTAGTATATCCGCTTTCACCGGATGTAGCAATACGCAAACGAACCATATATCGAGAATTATTTTTGTTTCGCGGCACGTTTCACTGCTTTGATCACTTCATTCAGAATGATGACACTGAAGGCCGCTGCCAGCATCTTCATCCACATCCCGGCAGACAGCGCTACCGTTTCGAATACTGCACCGCCAAACTGGGTGATCACGAACTGAAGGATCAGGACCAGCAGAAATACACCCAGCATCAGCTTATTCTTCAGAATGTTCTTCCACATTGGTGTGTCATCCAGTTCGCGGCAGTTGAAGGCGTTAAAGAGCTGGAACAGTACGAACAGGGTGAACAGCACCGTTGCTTCCTCCTCCGGGGCTGCACCCAGGAAGTTCTTAAAGTGCTGGAGCATAAACACCACGGAGATGAAAATACCGTTGGTGAAGATCCGCACCAGCATGGACCGGGAAATGATGTTCTCGTTCCGCTTTGTCGGTTTGTGTTTTAACAGATCCGGGCGGATCGGCTCTAATCCAAGGGTCAGTGCCGGCGGACCATCCATGATAATGTTGATCCACAGAAGCTCCAGAGCCGTGAAGGGCGCGCTGAAACCAGCCAGGATGGAAGCAATAACCACAACAACAGAGGAAACATTCACCGTAAGCTGGAACTGGATGAACCGCTTGAAATTCTCATAAATCCCGCGTCCCCACTGCACCGCCTTAATAATGGTTGAGAAGGAATCATCCAGAAGCACCATGTCGCTGGCTTCTTTGGTGACATCCGTTCCCGCGATACCCATGGCAATGCCCACATCCGCATGCTTGATGGCCGGTGCGTCGTTAATGCCGTCACCGGTCACCGCTACGACATTCTTCTCTTCCTTTAAGAGTTTTACCACCCGCATTTTTACCAGCGGCGTGCTGCGGGCAATAACCTGGATCTTCTTTAATGCGGATTTCAGCTCGTCATCGGACATGTGTTCAATCTCGGATGCCTCCACTGCAATGTGATCTTCATCCAGCATGTGAAGCTCATTGGCGATGGCTCTTGCGGTACGGATGTTATCACCGGTGAGCATCTTCACTTCAATGCCTGCTCCGCGGCAGTTCTTAACCGCCTCATAGACATCCGGACTCAGCGGATCAGAAATAACCACAAATCCATCGTAAAGCAGGTTCTGCTCTACCTCTTCCTGTGCTTCCCCATGGAAACCATTCAATTCCTTGTGGGCGAATGCCAGAAGGCGGCCGGCTTCACTCTGGAACTGCTCCATCAGAGCCAGGTTTTTCTCTTTCTCCTCCTCGGAAAGATTGCAGCAGAGGGACAGGATCTTTTCCGGATTGCCCTTGGTGTAAAGGATCGTCTTTCCGGCTTCCCGGACGATGGTGCTCATATCCTTATTCTGGGAAGAGAACGGGAACACCCGGACCACCTCTGCGTCATGACGGCGCTTCTGATAATCCACACCAGCCTTCTGCGCCGCTACCAGCAGGGAACATTCCGTCGGATTGCCGATAAAGGACCATGCTCCGTCTTCCAGAGAAACATTCGCGTTGCTGTTGATGCAGTAGTTGTTTAACAGCACCTCATCCTTCAGAGCTTCCGGCTCGATAAGCGTCCCGTTTGCGTAAATCTTCTGAACGGTCATCTTGTTTTCCGTCAGGGTTCCGGTCTTATCGGAGCAGATGATATTGACACAGCCAATGGTCTCGCAGGCGATCATCTTCTTTACCAATGCGTTCTCCCGGGACATCTTGATGATGTTTAGCGCCAGGGAAACCGCCACAATGGTAGGAAGTCCCTCCGGAACCGCCGCCACGATCAGGACAATACTTGTGATAAACGCATCCGAAACCGTATCCAGGTTCAGCTGGCCACGCAGGAAAAACTGGATCACCTCAATGGCAAACACGATGGCCGCCGCAGAGGCCCCCAGCACCGTGATCTGCTTGCCTAGCTTATCTAATTTTTCCTGCAGCGGCGTGGTGGTCTTTTCGATGGAAGAAAGCTCCTGGGCGATCTGGCCGAATTCGGTATCATTACCGACGCCGGTAACCAGCATCTGACCATTGCCCGCCGATACGAAACAGCCGGAATACAGCATGTTGGCCCGCTCTGCCACCGGAGTTTCCTCAGTGCAGACCGCGTTTGCGTTCTTGTTTACCGGAAGGCTCTCTCCAGTCAGGGCAGATTCATCCACCGCCAGGTCATTGCTCTCTAACAGGCGGCCATCGGCTACGATCTTGTCGCCGGTTTCCACCATAATGATATCGCCAACCACGATCTCCTTCTGGGTTACCAGCTGCGGCTCCCCATCCCGGATCACCTTGATCATGGTGTCCTCATTGATTTTGTTCAGGGCCTCAAAGGCCTTCGCACTCTTTCCCTCCGTGATGATGGTGATCACGACCGACAGCGCGATCGCCGCAAAAATGCCGACACACTCCAGGAAATTATAGTCCCCACCCGTAAAATAACGGGTGATGTTGACAGCCAGGGTGATGATCGCCGCAAAGATCAGCATCAAGAGCATCGGTTCCGTCGATGCGTCCCAGATCTTTTTCACCAGGG
>CAVIRL010000169.1:1556-4942 GCA_963645005.1 Prevotella sp. P5-108 | reverse complement strand
GGTACATACCGATCACCAGTGAGACTGATCACCAGAATGATCACGCTGCTGGCCACGCCCATAGCCGGAGCACCAAGCTTTCCGAAAATGAAGATCCAGTTAGATGACTTTCTTTGCCTTCAGCTCTGCCATCTGTTCCTCGGACAATCCAAGCAGTCCTCCGTAAACCTCCTCGTTGCTGCCGCCCAGCTCCGGGCTGCACTCATACTCTACTTTTACGGCACTCATCTTCGGGGCAAATCCAGGAAGTTTTACCTTGCCGCGCTGCGGATGATCGATCTCCACCATCATGCCGCGCTCGTAGTACTGCGGGTCGTTGGTAATATCGTCTACTGAAAGCAATGCGCCTGCCGGGATATCTGCCTTGCAGAGGATATCCATAGCGGTGAACTTGTCGTAATCCTTTAACCAATCTTTGATGGCGTCATCGCAGATGTCTTTGTGTTCAAAACGGCTGCGCGGGGTGGCCATCTCCGGGCAAACATCCTGTTTTAAGTCTGGACGTCCGATCACATCACACAGGTTATCCCACTGCTTGCTGCCCGGATGGCGGCTGCAGTAGATATGTACGTAGTCATTCTTGCCAAACGGCTTGCACGGATAGGTATCAGACGGAGCAACATCCTCAAGCGGCATGCCGTTGCCGACACGGCGGTTCGGGACCTTGCCGTTGTTGTAGTACGGCTCCCACTGGGAACGGGACAGACCGATCATGAAATCCTGCATTGCCACATCCACGCGCTGGCCGATGCCCTCGCGCTCACGCTGTAAGAGTGCCGCGATGATACTCATAGCCAGGGTAAGTCCGGTGCCGGAGTCTGCTACGGAAATGCCGCACTTGATCGGCTGATCCGGAAGTCCGGTTGCGGAAACCATAACGCCAGTATGGGTTGCGATCGGGTCAAATGCCGGGTAATCCTTGTACGGACCATCCTGAGCAAAGCCCTTTAAGCTTGCATAAATGATCTTCGGGTTGATTTCCTTACATGCCTCATAGGTCAGGCCTAAGTGATTCATGGAGCCCGGTCCCATATTTTCTACGATAACATCACTCTTTGCCACCAGGTCTTTTAACAGCTGCAGGCCCTCCGGAGTTTTTGCGTTACAGGTAATGGATTTTTTGTTCATGTTCATTACCAGAAAGCCGTAGGTATCAACACCCGGATTTGCCTGGGAATAACGTCCCAGTTCACCCTTGCCAGGGCGCTCTACCTTCAACACCTCTGCGCCGAGCCATGCCAGAGTCTCGGTACAAACAGTTCCAGACTCAAACTGAGTCATATCCACTACACGGTAACCAGAAAGCGGTCCTTTACATGCCATAATTTTATTCCTCCTGTTGTCTCATTTTATGTACATCGTAACTGTTCAGTACCCTCGCAGTTACATGCCATCTGCTTTCTGCCCGGTACGGCTGCTTGCGTTTCCGGGCATGTTTTCAGATTTTATTTTGCTGTTTTTTTTACTTCTTTACTTGGGATCACGCGGTTTTCGATGAACGCATCCACCAGATTCGTCATGGTCTCCGCGTTCCATTTGCGCGGGTTGACCGGATCTGCATGAAAGGCGAGTACCGGGAATCCGGCCTCCTCCAGGCGATTCTTAATGAAATAGCTTCCCTCTACTGCCTGCATATCGTTCTCCGGGATCATGTATACAACACCGTCGATATCGTTCTGCTTTGCCTGCTGAATGAACCACTCACTGTTCCACGGCGGCATATGCAGGAAATCCTCCATTCCGATGAAACGGGCTGCCAGCGCCCGGAGCGGATCTTTCTCGTCGTTGTGACGGATATAAGCGTCTGCTCCCATGGCCAGATACATGGACCACATGAAGACAGCACCGTATTTCTCTTCAAATCTCTGATAGAAGCCAAAATCCTGCCACATGCCGCGGCCCAGCCACATCATGCGGTATTTCTCATTCGGCACTGCTGCCTCACCCTTGTCGATCAGCTCTTTAATTTCTTCATACAGGCTCTTCGCGTGAGCCACAGCCCACTCAGTGCCGCGCTGCCACTGAGCCTGCATGACTGCGTTGATGGTATCGACTACGGTTACCGGAACCGGATGACTTGCTGCGATTATGTCGCGGATCTTTTTATAATAGCTTTCCTGCTCATTGATCAGATCCATGACATGCTTGAGCTTATTCATGTCCATCATCTTTCCGGTTTTTCGCTCCAGATAACTGATCAGCGCCTTCAGCTCCTCCACTGCCGCATCCAGACGATCCGAATCGTACAGTTCCTCCCAGCGGTCCGCTGCCAGCTCGTACCAGTTTAACGGGGTTTTCCTTGCCACAGTATTTTCGATCACATACAGGTCTGCTCCGTAGTTCTGGGCGATGAGGCCAAAAATCTTACTCTGGCAGTCACCGGTCAAACGGGTGATGCTGATGGTCGGCTTCGGCAGTCCGCCCCAGGGGCCTAACGGTTTTCCCTCTTCGTCCAGCTTGTGGTCATCCGGGTCAAAGCTCTCTGCCAGTGCCTGAGCGTCGTAGCTGTTTAAATCGTTACGGTAGCCGTTGTCTGTCATCAGCTGGGCGTATTTGCGGGTCATGCGCTTTGCGCCGCAAATGGCTGCCCACCACTGGTTTACGACAAACGGAATATCCATAGCCCGAAAGATCTCCATAGGTACATCAGCGTTCAGGATTGCGAAATCGCAGCCTTCACGCTCCACGCGGGCTTTCATATCAAAGAACCACTGTTTCTGATATGCACCGGCTGCCGCGGTAGCCTTCAGCTTTTTGACAACGGAGGATTTTGATCCGGTTGCTTTCTTTTCTTCTGCCATCACTGATCCCCTCCTTCTTTCAGTTCCTTTGCGAACTCAGCAAGCCGTTCCTCCAGACCTTCGTTCTTTGCAGTCGGCCAGAGCATTTTTCCAAAGATGCAGGATGCAATGCCGCGGCTTAAAAGACTCTTTTTCTGGTTCGGCATATCCCAGGTTGCAACCTCGTCATACAGATTGGTGTAGAAGATCACGGCCTCTGCCTTTGCCTCGTCCACCTCGCGGTCCAGCGCTTCCACACGCTGGGAGACAAATGCCTTCTTTGCAGAGAATTCTCTTAACATGTAGCGGTCTACCAGAGCACGGGTTGCCGGATAATCCGGATTGTAATCCCGGTTGTAATAGCGGTCACCCCAGTTGGTGTCCTCTCCTACGATCACCAGCCCCTGAGCCTCCATCTTCTCATACAGGCTGAGGTCTTCCTGCTCTGCTCCGGTATAGAATATACGCGGTCCTTCCAGAACTGGCCAGGACTTCGCATCCTCCGTCACCTGACGTACCAGGGCCGTATGCTCGGTGCGTTCCATGAACAGTCCGGCTCCAATGATCACCATGGCCTCGCTTCCGGCAATATGTACCTCATCTCCG
>CAVIRL010000169.1:0-1546 GCA_963645005.1 Prevotella sp. P5-108 | reverse complement strand
CCTCGCGGCCTGCCCATTCCTCCACCTGCTTCCGGAACAGATCGATCACGAATTCATTCCGGGCCTGATGTCTGCTGGTCCGGGTAAACAGCCAGTCAATAAAGGTGAACGGCGGAAGATTCTTCTCCGGCTCCACCCGGTGCAGCTCTCTTAAATATAAGAAAATACGGATAACTACATCGGTACTGTTGGAGATGGCCAGCGCATCCAGCTGGTCTCCGTAGGTTCCGTCGATCAGTTTTTCAAACTGTGCACGGACTACCGGTTCAAAGGCATACTCCAGATATTTATTGGTTTCTTCCAGAGACCGCTCCGGATCGGCATAAACCTGAACCGGCAGCATGCCTGCCGCGATGAGCAGCTCATCCGGGACATCAAATCCTAATTTTCCGACCACCTTTTTCCCTTTAGCACGCCACGCTGCTGCCGGGGCATCACGGTGGTCATAAACCTCTTTTAAAGCTGTAAATGCTTTGCTTTCCAACGCACATTTACGAATGCTCATAGGTTAAGTCACTTCCTTTCTTATTCTTCTTCCAGGACCTGTACCCAGCCATCTCTCCACTCCAGTCGGATATGAAGCTTTTCCTCTTCGGAAATCTGGCGCACATAGTCTATTACCTCTTTGGCTTCCTCATAGGAAGTAAGGATCTCCGGTGCTCCTTTTTTGTTAATATAGCAGGGGACAAATCCAAACTCCTGAACACCCTCTTTTGTGATTTCCATCCGGGCCAGCATAGTCTTTCTGCTTTCCGGATTAAATGCGTAAAACGGCATTTCCGGATCTGGCGTAAACCCAAACAGTTTCTTGCGCTGCTCGATCCAGCGCAACCTCTCCTGCTTTATGGAAGGTTGCCCAGCCTTCTCTCGGTCCCACCGCATTGTAGCCGATCAAGCCTACCCGGATGCCCTTGCGCTTCACAATTGCGGGCGTTTTGGCTTCTGTAATGTTTTTTCCGGTTCCGGTTACCGCAATTCCAAGGCTTCTTAATTTGTCCAGAGTGTCTACAATTCCCGGCACACCATTGTCGTGGGCATGATTGCCGCAGGTGGTACAGAGGTTAAAACCGCAGTACTTTAACGGATCCAGGTTTTCCGGTGCCGCAGGCGGTGCCGGAATATCTGTGCTGTTTGCTTCCCCGCGGTCTGTATGGGGAACTTCGATCTGACCGATTACAAAATCGCCGGTGGATAAAAGTTCCCGGGATGGTTCAAAAAAGGAATAGGGTTCCGGCTCATCCACGATGATGTCGCCCGTGGCAAACACCAGTGCACGCTCAGGATCCTGCTTCCATTCATCCGACATGACATTTCCTCTCTTTCTAAATAGTTTTCAGACAATGCAAACTTGCTGTTTTATGTTATCTGTTATTATTTTACCGTACTTTTTTACTCCGCGACAGAGATAATGCGCCTACCTTTTTTTCATTTTCATGTGCACTCTGCCTATTTTCTTTTTATTTTTTTCTCACATATGTGTGAATTATACATTTTCCTTGAAAAAAAACTTGTTTTGTCATACCATAGTAGCTGTACTGTACTGTAT
>CAVIRL010000168.1:0-4968 GCA_963645005.1 Prevotella sp. P5-108 | reverse complement strand
AGAATCCGAATTGAAGTAGAATTGTGGGAGTGCGAAGCACGGAACAATTCGTGTCACCAAAAGTTCGGGGGTTTTGACACCCGAACCAAATTTGTCCTGCTGCCGGTATTCCTGCTCATGGAAAATCCCCGGCCCCGTCCTTCGCTGACACGGCTTACCACCATGTAACTTATCACCCCGCAGTTATTCTCCCCGCACAGCCCAGCGCAGCTTTGTGGATCTGGCACGGCTGTTGCGGACACATTCCTCAGCTGAGGGACGAATGACATTCTCCGCGATTTCGGAGTAAAGTCCGGCTTTCTGATACTGCTTGAAGGATTTTTTCACCATGCGGTCTTCTCCAGAGTGGAAGGTCAGAATAGCTGCTCGGCCACCCGGTGCCAGCACGTGAGGGAGCTTATCCAGAAATGCGTAAAGCACCTCAAACTCACTGTTCACGTCGATACGCAGAGCCTGGAAGGTTCTCGCACAGGCCTTCTTGACTGCCTCTTTGCGCTCTTTTTCCGGAATAAAAGCAAGGGCCTGCTCAATCAGCTCCCGCACCCTTGTGGTGGTATCCACCTTTTCGCCCCGGCGGATGGCTCCGGTGATGCAGCAGGCAATCTCTTCCGCATATGGCTCATCAGAATTTTCCACCAGCATACCGGCCAGTTCTTCCCGGTCTACTTCTTTTAACCGCTCAGCCGCGGAGATGCCGGCCTGCGGATTTAAGCGCAGATCCAGCGGGCCGTCAAATTTGTAGGAAAAGCCCCGCTCCGGATTGTCGATCTGCATGGAGGACACGCCAAGGTCTGCCAGAACAAAGTCGAAGGGACCAACCTCCTCCGCAATCTGGTCAATATCGGCAAAATTCATCTGGCGAACGGTCATGATATCCTCACCAAAGCCCAGATCCTCCAGGCGCTTTTTCGTCTTCACGGACTCAATTGGGTCTACATCCAGGCCGTAAATGTGGCCTTCCCCCTGCAGCTGCTCTAACATGGCGCGGGTGTGACCGCCGTAGCCCAGGGTCGCATCCAGTCCCTTCTGTCCCGGCCTGATCTGTAAAAAGTCCAGAATCTCCTTCACCATAATGGAGATGTGCATACCGGCCGGGGTGCCGCCCTTCTGGATCACATGCTCAATGGTATCCGCGTATTTCTCCGGATTCAGCTCTTTGTATTTTTCCTCAAATCTTCTCGGATAGGTTCCCTTGTAGCGGACGCGGCGCTTGTGGGGCGTCTGCGGCTCCGGATTCTGGTCCGGGTTCTGATTGATGTTCTGATTTTTTTCTTCCATATAATGTAACTCCTTTCAGCTGCATTCCGGTTTCGGCAAAAGACCGGTGCACGCCTTCTGCTGCATTCCTGCTTCGGCAAGGGCCGGTGCACGCTTTCTGCTGTATTCCTGCTTCGGCAGGGGCCGGTGCCCACTGTCACTTTCTGTTCCGTCCCATGCGCCACCCCGGCCGTAAGCCTGCTTACTGCACATGATCTGCGATTTTCTGTAAAAATCGTGCGCCATATTTCTCAAATTTATACTCACCCACGCCGGATACCTCCAGCATCTCCGCCTTATTTTTCGGACGCAGACGGCACATGAGCACCAGGGTCTTATCGGAAAATACTATGTACGGCGGCACGCCCTCTTCTCTGGCGATCTCAATGCGCAGGCCCCGCAGTGCTTCGAACAGATTCTCTTCCTCCTCGGTGAGCACCACGGAAGCCGCAGTTTTGAGTTTCTTCTTTTTGCCCTTCGTATCGGCGGATTCCTTCGGAGTCTTGTCCTGCTCCTTTGCCATTTTCATAACAAGAGGACCATGTTCTGCCTGCTTCTCCGGATCTAAAAGCTGCGCTGATTTTTCTGTCAGCTGCAAAATGGCGTAAGTATCATCGGTCACGGACAGATACTCATGCATCAGCAGATAGTTTAAAACCTGGCGCATACGGTAAACCGGCACCTTCGCAAACTGTCCGTACTGGAGCAGTTCGTCCATGCGGTACTGACGGATTTTCGCTGTCTTTGCTCCCCGCAGGGTATCCAGAATCACATTGACACCATAGCGCTGCCTGCAGGCCGCCACACAGCCGATGATGCCGATGGCGTACTCTGTCACATCCACCTCTTCAAACTGTGTCAGGCAGTTCTGGCAGTTGCCGCAGTAACAGGCAGAACCATACTCTCCAAAATACCTCAGAATATACTCCCGCAGGCACTCATTGGTATAACAGTAATAGGTCATCTTCCGCAGCCGGTCACGATCCCGCTCCTTCACGATCTGCGCCGTGAGGGGATCCAGCTCCTGATTTTCCTGACTGTTTTCAATGAAAAACTGGTTTGTGATGACATCCTGCCCGGAATAATAAAGAATGCATTCCGCCGGTTCGCCGTCACGTCCGGCCCTTCCGGCCTCCTGATAATAGGATTCTACGTTTTTCGGCATGCCGCAGTGCAGCACAAACCGTACGTTGGACTTGTCGATCCCCATGCCAAAGGCATTGCTGGCTACCATGATGGGCGACCGGTCATACAGAAAATCATCCTGATTCTGCCGTCGCTCCGCATCACTTAAACCTGCATGATACCGAGTTGCAGCGAATCCATCTGCCCGCAGCCGCTCACAGATCTCCTCCACATTTTTGCGGGTCAGGCAATAAATGATGCCGCTCTCCCCCGGGTGCGTCTCCAGATAATGGTGGATGGCCCCGTAGCGGTCTTTGGGTGTCGCTACTGCGAAGTATAAGTTTTTCCGGTCAAAGCCTGTGGTCTCCACCGATGGCTCCCGCAGCTGCAAAATATCAATGATATCGTCCCGCACCTCTTTGGTGGCAGTGGCCGTAAAAGCGCTGACCACCGGGCGCACCGGCAGGCGGTTGACGAATTCCGTGATCTTTAAGTAGCTTGGACGGAAATCCTGTCCCCACTGGGACACGCAGTGGGCTTCATCCACCGCCACCATGGAGATATTGGCATGAATGGCGAAGGACAGGAAGCTGTCTGTTAGCAGCCGCTCCGGTGCCACATAGATGATGGGATACCGCCCTGCCCGCGCAAAATCCAGTGCTTTAAAATACTGGTTCTGGGTCAGGGAACTGTTCAGGTACGCTGCATGAATACCCGCCTGATTCAGTCCCTCCACCTGGTCTTTCATCAGAGAGATAAGGGGCGAGACCACCAGGGTGATGCCCGGAAACAAAAGCGCCGGAACCTGATAGACAATGGACTTTCCCGCACCGGTAGGCATAATGCCAAGCACATCCTTTCCCGCAAGGATGGCATCAATCAGATGTTCCTGGCCCGGGCGGAAGCTGTCGTAACCAAAGACCTGTTTTAACACCTGATATTTATCTGTAAATGTTGTCATAAAATCCTCACATGAAAAATTAGCAAATAGCTGCAAAAATCCCCTGTGGCAGTTTCGTGCGAATGACTCGCATCCTCCTGCCGCAGAGGATCCTGTTTACTCAGCAGTTACCTTCATAAATTTCTTCTTGCCACGTTTTACAACCATACCGTCACCGGCAAAATCTGCCCTGGTGTAAGCTGCCTTAATATCCTTTACCGGCTCACCGTTTACGGATACGCCGCCCTGCTCTACATTTCTTCTTGCCTCGGAACGGGTCGGAGCCAGGCCGGATTTCTGCAGGACTGCCAGAATGTCAATGCTGCCATCGGTGAAATCTGCATCGGTTAAGTTGTGGCTCGGCATATTCTCCAGGCTGCCCTGACCGCTGAACAGTGCGCGGGCTGCAGTCTGGGCCTTCTCTGCCTCTTCCTCGCCGTGAACCAGCTTGGTCAGCTCGTATGCCAGAATCTCTTTTGCAGTATTTAACTGGCTGCCTTCCCACTTGTCCATCTCGTCGATCTGCTCAAGGGGCAGGAATGTCAGCATGCGCAGGCATTTTAATACATCGGCATCTGCCACATTTCTCCAGTACTGGTAGAACTCGAACGGAGTGGTCTTGTTCGGATCTAACCATACGGCACCGGACTGGGTCTTGCCCATCTTCTTGCCCTCAGAGTTTAACAGCAGGGTGATGGTCATGGCGTGTGCATCCTTGCCCAGCTTACGGCGGATCAGCTCGGTACCGCCTAACATGTTGCTCCACTGGTCATCGCCGCCGAACTGCATGTTGCAGCCGTATTTCTGGTATAACATATAGAAGTCGTAGCTCTGCATGATCATGTAGTTGAACTCCAGGAAGCTTAATCCCTTCTCCATGCGCTGCTTGTAGCACTCTGCGCGCAGCATATTATTTACGGAGAAGCATGCGCCAACCTCTCGCAGCAGCTCTACATAGTTTAATTTTAAAAGCCACTCTGCGTTGTTGACCATGAGGGCCTTGCCTTCGGAGAAATCGATGAAACGGCTCATCTGCTCTTTGAAACAGTCACAGTTGTGCTGGATCATCTCCGGGGTCATCATCTTTCTCATGTCGGTACGTCCGGACGGATCACCGATCATGCCGGTACCGCCGCCAATGAGGGCGATCGGCTTGTTGCCTGCCATCTGCAGACGTTTCATCAGGCACAGTGCCATAAAGTGGCCAACGTGCAGGCTGTCTGCGGTCGGGTCAAAACCGATATAGAAGGTTGCTTTGCCTTCGTTTACCATTTTCTTGATTTCTTCTTCGTTTGTAACCTGGGCAATGAGGCCGCGGGCTACCAGCTCTTCGTAACAGTTCATAATTGTTTCTCCTTTTCGTTTTCTGCCTTGCGGTAATCAGCGGGCGCGCCACCGGCGCCTCCCCGATATGCCAAATGCCCAGCCATCCTTGCGTGCAAGCACGCAGTCTGTCTGGTCGCTTGGCAACACCATAACTGAAAGTCAGTTGTTCCGTGCCTTTGGCACTCCCACAACTGCCGCCGATATTCGTAATCCGGGCTATCGCCCTGCTTACTCATACCGGCTTGGTTGCCAAATGCCCAGCCATCCTTGCGTGCAAGCACGCAGTCTGTCTGGTCGCTTGGCAACACTTTGACTGAAAG
>CAVIRL010000167.1:0-5289 GCA_963645005.1 Prevotella sp. P5-108 | reverse complement strand
CTTCTTAGGTTTATGGCGGCAGAACATGAGGACAATATGCCGATGTCCAGACGGATCGCGACAGTCTGGGTCGTAATTTCCATGGCGGTAGCGATCTTCATCGGCGTTGCAGGTTACAGTCTTACGAAGAATGGCGTGATGGTGGAGTTAAAGGGTTCCGCATCCGAGACGATCATCATTCAGGTTGCCACACTTCTAAGCCAGCATGGATTCCTTGCGATCATAGGGGCAGGAATCACTCTTGCAGGAATCCTGGCCTGCACCATGTCCACTGCGGATTCCCAGCTCCTTGCGGCATCTTCCGCCGTTTCTGAGAACCTGTTAAAGGGAATGTTCGGTGTAAAACTTACAGAGAAGAGAACGATCCATGTTGCCCGCGCGACAGTTCTCTTTATCGCAGTAATCGCCGTATTCTTAGCAGGAAATCCGGACAGCTCCGTATTCGGAATCGTATCCTTCGCGTGGGCTGGTTTCGGAGCCGTATTTGGACCGGTGGTCCTTGCAGCATTATTCTGGAAGCGCTCCAACAGAAACGGTGTTCTTGCCAGCATGATCGCTGGCGGCGTTATGGTATTCGTATGGAAGTACTGTGTTCGTCCGTTGGGCGGCGCATGGAATATCTATGAGCTTCTTCCGGCATTTATCGTTGCTGTGATCTGCTTAGTCGGTGTCAGCCTTGCGACAGAGGAGCCGTCAAAGGAGATCCAGGATGAATTTGAGGAAGTACGAGCAGGAAAATAATTGCCGTTACTGTTCACGGGCTGACTTGTCCCGGAAACAAAAAGGGTCTATTATCAGGGAGTCTCGACTAGGTCGGGCTCCCTTTAGAGTTAAATACCTGCGCAATGCGATCATAGACATTATCGCCGGAATTGCGAATTTTCAGAAGCATGCTTTTGCTCTGACACAGGTCCATGATACTCTGATTGCTGCGGAATGATATCGCCTGAAGCTGCTTTCTCTTATAATCCCGCAGATAACGTTCCGACGCATTGTTCGTGGCAGGAACTCGCATGTCGTGAAGAAAAAGCAGATAGTTTTCTTTGTCACGCAGCCGCTTATAAAGATTATACCCATCCCTGTAGTAGTCACTGGCAGGTTCATCTGCGTATTCATCAGCAGCCTTCTGCAGGATCTCGTCATACCGCTTTTCGAATTCGGCAACTTTTTCTTCATCTAATGCGGCTTCCCCGTCATGCTCATTGCGGTAATGCATGATCTGTCGCAGGAAATCAAGCAGTTCTCGATTCCATTGCCTCGATGGCTCGTTCTGGCAACTGTCTTTTGTGTATCTCAGAACATGTGCCAGACATTCCTGGTGCGCAGAGCCATAGCTGTAGAAGGTGGTATCGTGGTCATGAACCAGAATGCCGTGATAGTCTTCGACGACTGTTCCTTTGACACCTTCGTGGCCTTTTTTCTCACGTGCGAAATACAAGACATTTCCAGCTGTATCAGCACATACGTAGACATATGAGCTCTTTCCGTTACAGCGAGCATTAGTACAGTCTGTATGTACCACCGGCACATGAAGCATATCCGAAAACATTTTCTGGAGTTCATTCTTTGATTTACCGGCAAACTCAGAACTAAGTTTATTGACCATCCCTTTGGAGAGCTGAAGTTTTCCACCGGTAAGATCGCTTAAGAAGCGACAGCATTTATCGATAGAAACTGCGCATTCCACATTCAGATAAAAGAGCAATGCTTTTACAGTGCCATCATAATTCACGTCATCGACTACGCCGCTTGGAAAAGCGGCATGTCTGATTTCGCCGGTTTTGGAGTTCCGGAAAACCACAGCATGATATTCTTCAACATCTATAACCATGCGAACACCGATCAACTGCTTTACAATCGTCTTTCTTGTTGGCTTAAAGTCCGGATCTCCCGTGATCTCTGGCGGTGGTGTCAGATTTATGACCCGAGTCGGTACTTGTTTTTTGCGTGGATGATGGGGATGTCCCGGCTGTGCACCCGGTCGTCTTCCTGTTCGCTCACGGCTGTTCGTGATTTTCTTTCGATTAATCGATTTCGAGGATGGGATAGACGAATTCTCGTAATCATGGTTGAGCTGTGCCTGCAGTTTCAGGTTCTTTCCCTTTTGCTTTTCAAGCTCTGTTGCCATTTCATAGTATTTACGATTTGCTTCAGTTTCTTTGGCCTTTGCTGCATCACGAGCTGCCTCTGCAGCATATCTCCGCTTTCTCTCTTTTTCGATAATACGCTGGTCCTCAAGATGCTTCTTACGGTACTCTTTGTCGGCATCCTCCACAACCTGTTCGCACCACTTCCATGCCCGGCGTGCAGAACGTCGCAGTTCCTCACATTCCTTTTCCAACTTTTTGTAGCGACGATCTTTTTCATCCAACAGTTTTTGGTACATCCGGCGAAGCTTCAGATACATTTCGCCGGATTCAAACTCAGCTACTTTTCTTCTCAGAGCCTTATTTTCACTCTGTAAACAGCCCGTGTAGTCAAAGTGTCTCATTCATCAATCCCATATGCCTTAAGTAGTTTTTCCAGAACAGCAACACGCTGCTCCAACAGGGAAATGTGCTCATCCTTGGTTTCCAACCATTTATTCAGGAGTTCGATTTCAGCCTCATACTGAACGCAAAGATCTCTTTGTGACTCAATCAGATTTTCAAGTGCTTTCGTCGTTTCGTCCATGACCGGCGCCTCCTTCAAAGTTATCTGAAGTATAGCAGAAAGCACGGTTTTATGCGAATTGTGGATACTTTTGGATTCGTCAATTTGCCATGTGCATAACTATCTAAAAACTACTGATTTCGCGAATGAAAAAAATCAGCTATCCACATTTATCGACGAATCGGCTCGGAGAGCCTCAAAAATGTGGATAGCCGTATTATTTTTGATTGGAAATGATGGCAGCGGATGGGTTATCCACCGCCGATTTTGGCCTGTTTAGCACAGGATATAATAGTAAAATTAATTTTTCAGCACTTTTCACAAGAGATTTTAGGTACCCGTGAACAGTAACTAATTGCCGGAACAGATCGGTGAAATCAGAAGAAAAGACTGGAAAATTTAGGCGAAAAGAACTATAATACGCATTAAGAGACCTGACAAGTAGGTTTTTGTCAGGTCTTTTTCCTTATTAAATATGAAAGAAAAATTCACGGTGATAAACGACGGAAAAAATTGTTGTGAGGCCATGAAAATGAGCTGTTTTTGAAATTCTGCATTGTTGCAGTGAATATATGGGATAAAAGCAAAGGAGATTGTGGACAATGGATGAATTACAGCAGAAAATTGTGGATTATGTAGAGGCAAACGGCAAAACATATCAGCAGATCGCACTGGAGATCCATGAGAAGCCGGAGGTCAGCAACTATGAGTTTTTCGCTTCCAAGCGCCTTGCAGACCAGATCAAAAGCGTCGGTTTTGAGGTAGAGATGCCGGCGGCAGGCCACAGAACCGGCTTTGCGGCCAGCTATAAATCCGGAAAACCAGGTCCGGTCATGGTATTCCTTGCGGAGTATGATGCTCTCGAGGGTCTCGGACATGGATGCGGACATAATCTGTTCGGTGCGACCTCATCTCTTGCGGCAGCTGCCTTAAAGAGCGTGATCGATGAGGTCGGCGGCGAGGTCCGTCTCTACGGAACTCCTGGTGAGGAAGGCGGCGAGAACGGAAGCGCAAAGGGAAGCTTTGTCCGTGAGGGCTATTTCAAGGACGTAGACGCGGCACTTTCCGCACATCCGGGCGTTGGACACGAACTCACATCTAAAACCTTAGGCTGCGTGCCGATCGATATCGAATTCTGGGGCAAGGCATCCCATGCGGCATCGGCACCGGAACAGGGAATCAATGCCTTGGACGCATTGATCCAGACATACAACTCCATCAATGCCCTGCGCCAGCACTTAAGCGATGACGTGCGCATCCATGGAATCATCGTAAACGGCGGACAGGCACCGAACACTGTGCCGGATTACGCGGCAGCAAAATTTTACCTGAGAGCGGCTGCATCC
Organism: Prevotella sp. P5-108; assembly: GCA_963645005.1. GTDB lineage: Bacteria > Bacillota > Clostridia > Lachnospirales > Lachnospiraceae > Brotaphodocola. The sequence continues at coordinate 1,291 of CAVIRL010000167.1, read as the reverse complement.
AGCACCTTGAAGGATGTGTACGCGAAGGTAGAGCGGATCGTGGAAGCTTCCGCCATGGCGATGGGCGCAAAGGGCAGCATGAAGCCGTACCAGAACTGGGTAGAGAATATGGTTCCGACTCCGTCCTTCGATGCGGTTTACGCGAAGAACCTCAGCCTGTTTGGTGAGACCGCGAAGCCGGCGGGAGAACGCATGATGGGATCCACCGATATCGGAAATGTCTCCCAGGTCGTTCCTGCGATCCAGCCGATCATCAACATCAGCGATGAGCCGGTCAAGGGCCACAGCAAGGAGATGGTTGCGGCGGCATGCTCACAGAAGGGACTGGATTCCATTCTTCTCGGCGCAAAGGTGCTCGCTTTCACAGCCCTGGATCTGATCCGTGAGCCGGAGACATTGAAGAAGATCAAGGAAGAGCATGCCTACGAGGTAGAGCATCAGGCAGACTGATTGTTGAAAAAGAGAATTAGGAAATAGGAAAAATTGGGCAGTGCGCGCTTTCATAGGTTCTAGTGGATGCGCGCACTAACTGTACTATCGGAAAGACGTGGCAAGTGGATGATTGCAGAATGTACAGACCAGAAAAGCAGGAGGAGGAAAAATATTATGAAATATCTGATCATCGGTGCAGGCGGCACGGGCGGAATTCTTGGGGCTTATATGACAAAAGCGGGAAAGGACGTGACGCTGATCGCGAGAAATGCCCATCTTGCCGCCATGAAGGAACACGGACTTACGGTCCGCCATCTCTGGGACGAAACGGTGGAGACGATCCCGGTGCAGGCGGAGAATATGGAGACATATGAGAAAAAGATCGAGGCGGCGGGAGAGACAGAAAAGCCGGATGTGATCCTCGTGTGCGTCAAAGGTTATTCTCTTGACAGCACGGTGCCGTTTATCCAGAAGATCGCAAAGAAGACTACCATCGTGATTCCGATCCTCAACATCTACGGAACGGGAAGCCGTCTTCAGGAAAAACTTTCGGAAATTCTTGTGACGGACGGGTGCATCTACGTGTCTGCGAATATTGAAGGTCCGGGTGCTCTGGTGCAGCACGGAAAGATCTTAAGAGTCGTATTCGGCGTCCGGGAAAAGAGCGAGTACCGGGAAGAACTTAAGGAAATCGCGAAGGACTTTAACGACAGCGGAATCTCCGGGGAGTTCTCCGAAAACATCCGCCGGGATGCCCTGGAGAAGTTCTCCTACGTATCCCCGATTGGCGCTGCAGGCCTCTACTCTCATGCCACAGCGGCAGATTTCCAGAGAGAGGGCGAGGAGCGCGAGGCGTTCA
>CAVIRL010000166.1:0-5385 GCA_963645005.1 Prevotella sp. P5-108 | reverse complement strand
TACATCCTCATTGAAGTGCGTGTCATAAAGTCATTCCTCCACCGACATGCAAGCGTGTCGTGGACTCAGACTTTTGACACTGTAACCAAATTTGTAATTCACAAAATCTCCACAAAAAATTAGCACTCACCTCTTGACAGTGCTAACAATATGTGTTATAGTACACTCAATGTTATAGAAGTAGTATAACAGACATGATAAAAGATAACGTTGCACTGAAGGAATGGAGGCGTGACTTATGAATATAAACAAATTTACGCAGAAATCCATGGAAGCCGTTCAGAACTGTGAGAAGCTTGCCTATGAATATGGCAACCAGCAGATTGAGCAGGAGCACCTGTTCTACAGCCTGCTGACTCTGGACGACAGCCTGATTTTAAAACTGTTAACCAAGATGGGCATCAGCAAAGAGCTGATCACCAATGAAGCCCAGCAGAAGCTGGCCGGCCTGCCGAAGGTGAGTGGTTCCAGCCAGGTTTACATCAGCAATGATTTAAACAAAGTCCTCATTAACGCAGAGGATGAATCCAAGGCTATGGGCGATGAATATGTTTCTGTTGAGCATATCTTCCTGTCCATGTTAAAGCATGCGGACCGCACCATGAAGGAGCTGTTCCGCCAGTATGGTATCACCCGGGACACCTTCCTACAGGCACTGTCCACTGTGCGCGGCAACCAGAGAGTTGTCAGCGACAATCCGGAAGCTACTTATGATACCCTGGAGAAATATGGTTACGATCTGGTAGAGCGGGCAAGAGACCAGAAGCTGGATCCGGTCATCGGCCGTGACAGCGAGATCCGTAACGTGATTCAGATCCTGTCCCGAAAGACCAAGAACAACCCGGTTCTGATTGGTGAACCTGGTGTTGGTAAGACCGCTGTTGTTGAGGGACTGGCCCAGCGAATCGTCCGGGGCGATGTGCCGGAGGGCTTAAAGAACCGCAAGCTGTTCGCACTGGATATGGGTGCGCTGGTTGCAGGCGCCAAGTACCGCGGCGAGTTTGAGGAGCGGTTGAAAGCCGTTCTGGAAGAAGTGAAGAAGAGCGAAGGACAGATCATTCTGTTCATCGATGAGCTGCATACCATTGTGGGCGCCGGTAAGACCGAGGGCTCCATGGATGCGGGCAACCTGTTAAAGCCGATGCTGGCCAGAGGCGAGTTGCACTGTATCGGTGCCACTACTCTGGATGAGTACCGCAAATACATTGAGAAAGATGCCGCTCTGGAGCGTCGTTTCCAGCCGGTTCTGGTAGACCAGCCGACCGTGGAAGACACCATCTCCATCCTGCGAGGCATCAAGGAACGCTACGAAGTGTTCCACGGCGTGAAGATTACTGACTCTGCCCTGGTGGCAGCAGCCGTACTTTCCGACCGTTACATCACCGACCGTTTCCTGCCGGATAAGGCCATCGACCTGGTGGATGAGGCCTGTGCCCTGATTAAGACCGAGCTTGACTCTATGCCGACGGAACTGGATGAGCTGTCCAGAAGAATCATGCAGCTGGAGATTGAGGAAACTGCCTTAAAGAAAGAGACCGACCACTTAAGCCAGGAGCGTCTGGCTGATCTGCAGAAGAATCTGGCCGAGCTGCATGACGAATTCGCCAGTAAGAAAGCTCAGTGGGAGAATGAGAAGAATTCTGTGTCGCACCTGTCCGCCCTCCGGGAAGAGATCGAGCAGGTGAACCGCGACATCGCCACTGCCCAGCAGCAGTATGACCTGAATAAGGCCGCAGAGCTGCAGTACGGAAAGCTGCCGCAGCTGCAGAAACAGTTGGAAGCTGAGGAAGAAAAAGTAAAGAACCAGGATCTGAGTCTGGTACATGAGAGTGTCACCGAGGATGAGATCGCAAGAATCATTTCCCGCTGGACCGGTATTCCGGTAAGCAAGTTAAATGAGAGCGAGCGCAGCAAGATCCTCCATCTGGACACTGTGCTGCACAAACGGGTGGTAGGCCAGGATGAAGGCGTGGAGAAAGTTACCGAAGCCATCCTTCGTTCCAAAGCCGGTATCAAGGACCCGACCAAGCCGATCGGTTCCTTCCTGTTCCTTGGACCGACCGGTGTTGGTAAGACCGAGCTTGCAAAGGCTCTGGCTGAGGCCTTGTTCGATGATGAGAACAACATGGTTCGTATCGATATGAGTGAGTATATGGAGAAGCATTCTGTAGCCCGCCTGATCGGAGCACCTCCGGGATATGTCGGCTACGATGAGGGCGGCCAGCTGACCGAGGCAGTCCGCCGGAAACCTTACTCCGTTGTCCTCTTCGATGAGGTGGAGAAAGCACATCCGGATGTCTTCAACGTCCTGCTTCAGGTTCTGGATGATGGCCGTATCACCGATTCCACCGGCAAGACCGTAGACTTCAAGAACACCATCCTTATCATGACCTCCAACCTAGGTTCCCAGTATCTGCTGGATGGCATCGATGAAAACGGCAATATCAAGCCGGAGGCTGAGGCCATGGTAATGCAGGAGCTGCGTGGCCACTTCCGTCCGGAGTTCTTAAACCGTCTGGACGAAACCATCCTCTTCAAGCCGCTTACCAAGGATAACATCGGTCACATTGTGGATCTGATGGTAGCTGATGTAAACCGCCGTCTGGAGGACCGCGAACTGAAGGTAGAACTTACCGACAATGCCAAGACCTTCGTCACCGACCACGGCTACGACCCGGCCTACGGCGCACGTCCGCTGAGAAGATACCTCCAGAAGAACGTAGAGACCCTGGCAGCAAGGATCATCCTGGAAGGAAATATCAGTGAAGGACAGACGATTGTGATCGATACCGATGAGAAAGGCGAGAAGCTGATTGCGTATGTAGAATAAAATTTGATTCATAGTTAAGGGGCTGAGATGCCGCCATTGGCGGCACTCAGGCCCCGTTTTGTTTATAAGCCATATTGTTATATAAGATCGAACTTTGTCGATGAAATTACCTTGCTTCTGGAATACTCCTATGTTATTCTAAATGAAAGACCTTGAATTTTTGTCATGTATCATATATAATTACATCTTCATTTTCGTTAAAGGAAGACATACATATGAAAATATTGCTGGATGATGTGAAGCTGAATTTACTGCTTGAACAGAAAAAACAATTTATAGGCAAGACTGTTGTGTGGGATAGTGTACTGTCAGCAGTCTCTTTTTTGATTTCTGTAGGTTTGGCTTCTTATCGTGATTTTTTTATGGTTCCGGGTATTGTCCTAAAGACTGTTTTTGTTATTTTGGGTTTATTTTTTACTGGAAAGAGTATTTTTGATATTTACAAGTCTTCTAAAAACTCATATACCTATGAGGATCTTTTTAAAGATATAAATAAGCTGAATGAGATAACGCATAATCATTCCATTGTTGCGGTTAAGAATACTTTTGATGAGTTCCCCAATAAATTTCTGGTTTATTATGACACGCGCTGGAATGCGTATCTGTTTTTGAATTTCAAGGATAATACAAACAATGAAAGTTTTATTATATCTGGAATATCAAACAAGTTAAAAATTAAGAAAGAAGATATAGCAGTTCAATATATTGCTCAAAATGTGAGTGAGAAGCGTTCAGAGAGTCATCATGAGAACAGGATTTACAGCCATAAGCTATATTTGGCTTCTGTTGCAGGTTTTCCGGATGTGGCAAAACAGAACTCTTTTGAAATTGATGGGGTTCAGTATTGTTGGATGAGTATTTCTGAAATGGAAAATGATCATCGGATCATGGAAGTGAATGCAGATATTGTGCAGTTTGTGAAGAATAATTGCAATTAATAAAAATATGCCCTGGCGCAAAATATGTGCCAGGGCATATTTTTACTTCGCAAATTTCTGAAACGCCTTCGATGCCACGCTCTGCGGATATTCCGAATCGGAAATCAGCAGGATATTACGTTCCGGGAACTGTTCTTCAATCTGGACCTGGAAGATGTTTCCGGCGGCGAGTTCGCTGTGGGCGAAGGCTTCGGGGATGAATCCGATGCCGAGATTGTGGCGCACAGCGGGCAGGATCAGGTCGGTGGTGGCCAGCTCCATGTCCGGTGAGAAGGTGAGGCCATATTGGGCGAAATAGGTGTTTAGGAATGTACGGCTGATGGATTCCGAGGTCAGGCTGATCCAGGGGTAGGAGGCCAACTCCCGGAGGGAGACGGGGCGGTCCTTCAGTTCCGAGAACCGGCTGCCGCTGATGAGGATGTCCCGGTAGGTGTGCAGCTTTTTCATGCGCAGCGGTTCGGAAATATGGAGCGGAAGGGAAGAGACCACGGCGAAATCTACCTTGCCCTCCCGTACGGCCTGGATGGAATCCTGGGTGCTGTGATTCAGGATCTGGAAATGGACGCCGGGATATTCCTGATGAAAGGCTTCCATGGCCTCAAAGAGCCAGGAGTGCAGGGCTGTTTCGGTGGCGCTGATGGAGATGCTTCCGTTTTCCAGCTGCAGCAGGTCACTTAAGTGGCTCTCTGCCCGGAAAAACTGCAGGCAGCCGGCGGAGACATACTCAAAGAAGCGGCTTCCCTCCGCAGTCAGCTCCATGCCGGATTTGCTGCGGATGAAAAGGCGGCAGCCCAGGTCCGATTCCAGCTTGTGGATGACGCGGGTCACGGCGGGCTGGCTGGTGTTTAAGGCAGCGGCGGCCCGGGTCAAATTGCCGTATTTGGCGACGTAGTAGAAAATTTTGTAGTATTCAAAATTCGATGTCATGGTGTAGCAGTCTCCCTTACAAAATTGCAAACCTCTTTTTGGCTGCGGCTGGGCCTGAGAGCTTCCAGCTGAAGTGTTTTGACACCCGAACCAAACTTATCTTCATTTATCTCCATTATAATACAGAAATGCAGGAAAATCCACGTTTTACGCATCATCCATATCAAATTGATATGAATACAATGTGTAAATGGCATTTTACAGATTGCATTGTATGTGAGAAAATACAATTGCAAACGTTAGAAAAATAACAGACCACTGCAATGGAATGAGACTGAAAAAGAGAAAGAGGTAATGTTATGGAGAACAACATCTGTCTGGAAAAGCAGCCTTTATGTGAGGAAATGCTGGAAAAGATGAACGCCTACTGGCGCGCGGCAAACTATCTGTCTGCCGGTCAGTTATATCTGTTAGACAATCCGCTGTTAAAGAAACCGCTGAGCATGGATCAGATCAAAAAGAAGATCGTCGGACACTGGGGAACCGTGCCGGGACAGAACTTCGTGTATGTGCACTGCAACCGTGCCATCAAGCGTTATGACCTGGATATGATCCTTCTTTCCGGCCCGGGACATGGCGGCAACTTCCTGATCGCCAACACCTATCTGGACGGAAGCTACAGCGAGGTGTATCCGAACATCAGCCAGGATGAGGAAGGCATGAAGAAGCTGTTCAAGCAGTTCTCCTTCC
>CAVIRL010000165.1:0-5409 GCA_963645005.1 Prevotella sp. P5-108 | reverse complement strand
AGTCTGAGTCCACGACATGCTTGCATGTCGGTGGAGGAATGACTTTATGACACGTGTAACCAAAACAAAAGCAGTACACCCTCGGAGATGCCGACCTGATATGAGGCCGGTGCCTCCGGGGGTGTCTCTGTATGACGGTTTCGTGATCCATCGCAAAACCGCAGCAGCCGGTGAAAAGAAAGGAGATTTCCAAATGAGATATGCAATTCCAGGCAATAAAGCACAGCAGGATCGGGAATGTGTCCGCCTGTTGCGAACCGTAACAGGGCAGCAGGCCCGAACGCTGGATCAGGCTCTGCAGGTGATGATGAAGCTTGCAGACCAGAATCGCATGGAGCAGGCTCCGGCAGACCAGAATCGTGTGGAGCAGAATCCGGCAGGTCAGGCTCCGGCAGACAGGAAGGATGGAAGCTATGAAAACCTGTACGCTGTGTATCGGCTTCTGGGACTGGCCGGGAATCAGACGGAAGCGGAGCTGTTTCCGCAGGAGAAACGCAGTGAACAATATCTTCAGGAGGAACTGAATAAGCTCTGGTGCGTGCTGCAGCTTCATGCTCTGGATCCGGCATCGAATCTGGCGGATACCTATCAGAAATGGCAGAATGATCCGAAGGCCTGCCGCGAGCTGCTGGTTCAGAAGGATGCGGAGGAAGCCCACCGGCCGGATCACGCAGAGAACGGGCAGAAGAAAGAACCCCTTCCGCTGGTAGATAAGAATTCCCCCTACTATGAGTTTGTGTCCGGCACGGTCTACGAGGAGCTGTTTGACCGGTGGAACATGCTCAAAGGCGTTCTGAACAAAAAGCAGAAGAGCCTTCCGATCCTGAATGACGATATGGAGCAGCTTCTGTCCGGGATCCAGCTTCACTATATCAGGCGCAGCAGCTCCGGAAGCTGTCTGCCTATGACGGATCCGGAGCGGAAAGAGCTGGCGGATCTGTTCGGAGCGTGCGTAAAGGATGTCAGCAGGCTGGAGGAAAAGGAACAGAATATCCAGGAATTTGATGAGCTGTGCGCCTGCCTTATGCAGAATTACAGCCAGCTAAAGAGTCTTCCTTCCGCTGAGCTTCCGCCATTGGCGAATGTGCTTCGGGGGCTGGAGGCTCCGACGTTTGAATTCCAGAACACCCAGAGCTCCCGCGTGGGGAATGCCCTGAGCAGCCGTGAAGCCGTGGAATATATCGATGAAAACGGCGAACTGCATCGGGGAATCTTTACCGCGGAGAATCAGGAAACTAACGAACTGAAGGATGCATGCGAGCTCTTCAAGCGTTACATGGATCAGTATCCCATATATGACGATCATTTTGCAGTCATAATCGGTGATAACGGGAAACGTGACGAATATCTGAAATTCAGGCTGGCTGCATTTCAGGCAAAAAAGAAGAAAGATCCGGGTGTCGTTGATGCGTACATAGACAATGCAGACTGGATCCCGCAGGAAGACAAGGAGGATGAAAAATTCCGAGAGTGCATCAAAAAGCTGGCGGTAGAGGTTGAAAAGAATCGAAACCGTCACGCAGTCCTGCATTCCGCCGGAATTGTACAGAAGGATGAAATTTCCACGCGTTCCAGTGCCATGAGCGATGTGGCACAGCTGCTGGGCTTCCCGGAGCTTCTCGTCAACAGCCGCCGTGTCACGGTGAAACGGCAGGGAAAGGAAATCCGGGGGGTCATGATGGAAACAGCCGGTCCGGACATGGCAGATCCGGCTTATCTGACGGAAAAGAATGCCTTTTTTGAAATAGATCCCGGACAGTTTGACCGGAAAGAGATGCTCAGCTCTCTGGCAGACCTTCAGATCCTGGACTATCTGTGTGCCAATACAGACCGTCATGCCAATAACTTTTTCATGAAACAGGATTTTTCAGATCCTGATCAGCCTAAGCTGCAGGGAGTACAGGGCATCGATAACGATAACTCCTTCGGAGCACTGAAGACGGGCGGTGTGATGCGGCTTGCAAAGCCGGAAAACCTGAAGATCATCACTCCGAAAATGGCCGCTGCCGTGGAAGCCATGACAACCGGGGAGCTGGAGGAGCTGCTGAAGCCCTATCATTTCCGGAAGGAACAGGTGGATGCGGCCTCCGAAAGACTGACCCAACTGCAGACCATGATCCGCAATGGAAAAAGCGATGCGGAGCTTCCGATCCAGAACGGCAAGGTGATCACCGGAGAAAACTCCATCCACATCGTAAAGGAGGAGGAATGGCCGCAGCTTACACTGAATATGCTGATCCCGCCGAAAAAGGATCTGGGAATCGATCCAGAAACCCAGGAGCCCAAAATCGAGACTCCGGATAATATTTTTTATATTGCAAGTGCGCATCTGATCGATGTGAAGATGGCGCATCGTGGTGCGGCGGTAGGTGTGGCAAACAGGGACAGAGCACCCATCCAATATCGGAAACAGGGACTGGAGCTGGATTCGGAAAAGCTGCTGGAGCTTCAGGGGAAGGAATACCGGAAGCTGCAGGATATCAAAAAAAGCATGGACGATCATGGCGGGAACCAGCTGCGGGACCGTAGCAAAAAATTCAGATCCATGTATCAGGCTTTTCAGAACTATGCAGAGGTATACGAGAACATGCAGAAGCTTCTGAGCGGGAAGGAAGAGGAGCTGATCAACCCGAAGCCCGGAGATAAGAAATCGCGGAGCACAGAAGAAAAACTGGCAGAATATTATAAGAAGCTGGATTCTGCCCGGCAGAAGCTGGATCACGAGATCGAACGCTATCAGACCAAAAAACATTTCTTCAAGATTAAACCTGAGAATCAGGAGCGTATCAATGCCGCACTGGAGCTTCAGAAGCTCCTTCGGGTGAAAAGCGAAAGTGAGAAGTTTCTCGACAGCAGTATCGAGCAGCAAAAGAAGCACAAGGCTATTATGAGGCAGAAATCCGATCTTCAGTTAGCCGGTTACATCGATAACCAGATCTACAGCCGAATGAAAACAACCCTGCAGACGAATCTGAAGGCGATAAGCCAGAATGACCCGGTCTTCGCAAAGGGCATCGAAGCGCTGGCGGCTCAGAAACGCCTCTGGGACTATGCCCACAGCACCGTGGAAATGGGACTGCTCGGCGTGAAAACGCCGGACTCTGAAGCACAGCGGATCTCCGTGCAGCAATTGCAGCAGGCGGTCCGGCAGAAAGGAAAGGAACAACCCAATCCGGAGCAGGTGCGCGCAGACCTGGAAACGCTCCGTGAGTATGCGCAGGAGCTGGAGGAAGCAGAGATGGGCTCCGCGAAAAAGCTGAGATCCCAGATCGAACAGCTCACCGATCCCTCCGGGAAAGCAAAAATATCCGCCCGCAGCGTAAAAGCAGTGCTGAACACCCTGTATCAGGGCGAATTACAGATCGCAGAACAGAACAAACAGGAACGGCTGGAGGCCAGAAAAGAAAACGCGAAGCAGAAATAGTGAAACAGAAATAGCGAAACAGAAACAACTGCTGGATGTCTTAAGTCCTTACCACCTGTCTGATCAGGAGCTTAAGGCTGCCGGATACCGTTTGAAACAGCTTCAGGACATGATCCAAAAGGGAAAAGAAGAGGACAGCTATCGGTACATGCGCCGCAGGGGCGGTGGAAATGATCTGGTAAATGAGGACGGCTGCATCCATATCATGCAGGAAAATGACTGGAGAATGACAGATCTGATGTCATTTTTACCGAAAACCAGTCATGGGGAAAAGAACAACAATATTTTCCTTTTTGCATACACGCATTATCATGAGGTGGTAACCAGCCAGAGAACCAAATCCGAGCATGAGGATCTGATCAATAATCTGAAAATCGTAAAAACCAAAAAGGAAAAGGACACACTTCTGAAGCAGTGGAAGGATGATCATCCGCAGCTCCCGGTAGATGAGCAGGGAAATTATGTAAATGTCCAAAAGAAAGAGAAACCGGTACCGATCCGCTATACCCGGCAGCTCGGCAGGGTGGATTATCAGAGACTTGCCGGGATGCAGAGGCGGGAGCTGGCAGATCTGGATCGTATCATGACCGAATTTGACAATGCCCACGGAGCAGATCCGAAACGCAGCAGAAAATTCAAGGCCATGCGGACAGCTCTGCAGGAGCTCAGAACTGCGTACCGCAGTATGCCGGAACTGGATCCGGCTGATCAGAGGATCAATCCGGGAGAAAAGACAGGTCCGGAGCAGAAATGGGAGCTGGATCAGAAGCTGACAAACAGCTATGCACTGCTGGAACGGAAGCGTCAGGCCTTAAAACAGGCCACAGACAGCTATCTTGATATCTGGCATTGGAAGCTTCACCTCTCTGAAAACAATCAGAAGCGGGTCAATGCCGCCAAAATGCTTTCCGGTATGGTCATGGATACTCCGGCCAGCGGCCTGTTTTATAAGAGCAGCAGGGCATTAGAGGAGAGCCGGAACAGCGTGGCAGCATCCACGAATGCCTATGAGCAGAACCATTATCTGACCAACCAGATCCACAGCATGATGCAGCTTACCCTGCGTGACAATGTAAAAGCCCTGGGACCGGAGGACCCCCGGCGTGAAGCAGGACTCCGGGTCATGAAAGCCCAGGAACGCCTGTGGAATTACAGCCAGAGCACTCTACATACAGAAAAGAAGCCCGCAAAGGAAAAGGAATCCGGAGGGAGAAGGGAGCATGGAAAAGAAAAAGAACGGGTGCCCCTGGAAGAACTGGTGCAGGAGGAAAATGAGAATAAGATAGCAAAAGTACCCGAGAAGGAAAATATAGATGCAAAGAACGAGGTGAAAGCCAGCGTTTTTGCAGATCTGAATACGATCAAGGCCTATGCCGGGGAGCAGGCACCGGATACATTGAAAAACGCCATTGACCGGATCTTATCGGAGGATAAGCTGCCGGAACCGAAACGGATCCGCTGGGTATTGAACGAGCTTTATCTCAGCGGCTCCAAAACCTTAAAGGAGCGCAGAATGGCAAAAAAAGAAAATGAGAAAGTATTCGCAAAACAGCCATAGAAAATCCGTTCGAAATATTGGAATTGTGTTTTTTCTGTGATAGAATAAAAACCTATGATAGAATAAAACAAATGCTTATTACAGATACGGGAGTGCCAAAGGCACGAAGCAACTGACTTTCAATCATGGAGCTGTCACCGTCAGGTGACAGCTCAGTTTGCTCAGAACGGAGAGGCTATGAATACAGACAGAACGTGGAAGAAGATAGAGTGGATCGCCATCATCGGTGCCCTTTTGCTGCTGGGCTGCCTGGTTCAGGGCTTCTGGGGGTCCGGTCAGAAACATCCATCGGAAAAGCTCAGCTCACTCGGCACCGGCTGGTATCAGCTTGTGGACGGAGAACGCATCAGCCTGGAACTTCCATGTACCGTGACCGCCGACGAGAGCGGGCTGGTCATGCTGACCAATACGGCGCTTACTGCCGCGC
>CAVIRL010000164.1:5016-5416 GCA_963645005.1 Prevotella sp. P5-108 | reverse complement strand
TCCATTGAAAATTGCCTACGGCAATGGGATTTTTGCCTGCCAGCCCATGTTTTCTTACGGTCAGCGCAGCAAGTGCGCAGACCTACTGAACAGTTACCCATTTTCTTATAATAACCAGCCCGGCAGCACAAGCCTGTCGATATGGTTCCTGCAGCAGAATTCTTCCGTTTTCTCCGGATCACATGGTACGATTCCGGTCTGCTCCAAAATTTCCGCATCTTTTCCAAACAGGGAATTGCCGCGTCCCACCATGTCCAGATGGCGCGGATACAGGTATGCCAGCCATTCACAGCGTCTGTCGCAGCCGGTCAGAAGCTGCTGCCTGCTCCGGTCCCCATATGTGCTTCCGGCATACAGGGTGCAGTACTGGGACGTATTGGTCTGATAAAACGGCAGATGC
>CAVIRL010000164.1:0-5006 GCA_963645005.1 Prevotella sp. P5-108 | reverse complement strand
ATGCAGATGGTTCTCTAATGCTGTTTTTTCTGCATAATCCATCGTTTTTTCTGAGAAGTCCATCGTTTTCTCTAAAAAGCCCATCATTTCTTCTGAGAAGCCCACCGTTTTTTCTGAGAAGCCCACCGTTTTCGCCGGAAACTGCTGCTCATAACCGCAGCTTTCCCACTCAAACCGATGTATTCCAAATTCCTGTTCCAGATATTTCCGGTAAAAATCCGCATTTAGAGGATTCTGCTTCAGAAGCTCTATCGCTCCTTTTTTATATGCCATTCGCGGATCCTTTCTCCGCTTGTTCAGCATTCTTCCATAACAGGGAATCAGATCCGGGAAACCGCATTTCAGCATGTCTGCCATGGCCCAGTCATTGACTTCGATTTCCAGTTTTATCTTCTCTTTCCGGCACCATTGCTCCAGTTTTTTCAGCAGCTCCTCCGTCTGTTCCAGTTGGTATTCCCGCACGTAAGAGAAGGTAAGTGTGACCTGCAGAGATTCCTTTTTTGCCTTTTCCAGCAGTGCAAAAAGAAGCTCCTGTTCCGGGAAAAGCAGGTGGCAGAAGGCATTTCCGATATAAATCCGGTCCGGTTTTCTGTTATGAAGCCAGTCCTGAAATGCTGGATACTGTTTTTGATACTCTGCCAGGAACTCATCAAGTTCCCGTTTTAAAAAACGTGTATATACACATGGATGATCAAGTTCCAGAGCAACTTCCGGTTCTGCCTGCCAGCTTTCCGGATTTGTGCCAATTTCCCCCGTCCTGCTTTCTTCCGGTCCGGTCTCAATTGGCTCCATCCGGTCATTCTGTTCACAACTTCCAGCTTTATACCGTACTCCCTTCGCTTCACTTCCAAACCACGCTTCCATCTGCTCCTCAACGGAATCCGCAAACACATCATCCTTTTCGGCCGGATACCCGGTCATCTGTTCTGCCAGTCCACTGTCATCCTCCTCCAGCTTCAGACGGATATAACGGTCATATTGCATGAACAGTGTCCAAACCGCAATGCGATAAGCTTCCTGATGCACAGCCACCGCATAGCTTGTAAAAAACTCCATCTCTTTTTCTACCCTCCAGGCATCCGGTGTCACCGCGATCTCCTGATACCAGTTCTGTTTCATATCATAAAAACAAAGTCTCAGTTTTTCCCGCAATTCCGGAATTTCTGATGCAGCACAGACACGAAAGCAGAAACCTTCCTCTGCGAGTTTTGTAATGCGGATTTCCTTTTCCCCATAAAAACCTGCCAGAAGGCCAAAGGGAATCATCTCCACCGCACTGTTGATCCACTCCCAGGTTATATCTCTTTCCATTTTCAAAATTCCCCCTTGCCACATTATAACAAATACGGAATGGAATTTATATGGAAATTTCTATTTGCCTTTTCCGGCAAAACACGGTATCGTTAAAGAAAAAACGACAGGAGAACAAAGCTATGGCAAAAATCGATCATGCGGCAATCCGCACCGGCTCCTACGAGGAAGCTCAGAAATTTTTTGAGGATGTATTTGAAATGCATATGTGGCGGGAAATCGGAACGGCACCGGCCCGAAAATGCTGGTATAAAGAAGGTATCCAGCTCTGTGAGGCGGAGAACGTAAACACGGATGGACAGAACGGTTACGACCACATTTCCATCGCCGTAGACTCTGTGGAGGAAACCATGGAAAAGATCAAGGCTTATCCGACCAAGGCCATTAACGATCACTGGTTTTTCCTTCCGAACGGAACCCGGATTGAGTTGAAGCTGCTGGAAAACTGGAAGCTGAATGACTAAATAAGGTATGTATGACTAAGGGCCCGGAAGCCGCCGTTGGCAGCCTTCAGGCCCTGTTTTATTTCAAACTTGAGTTTTCATGGAACTCTACAGCCACAGACTGCAGATAAAGGTTGCGACCAGGCCGCCCAGGGCCATCACAAGATTGCTGATGGACAATGTCTTCAGTCCTGTTTTCATGTCATATCCCATGCAGTTCGTGTATACCCAGAAGTAACTGTCGTTTACGTGGCAGCAGAGGCGTGCGCCTGCACCGGATGCCAGGAAGATCAGGATCGGATCCAGACCAAGACTTGCGGCGATCGGTGCGCACAGGGTTGCAGCGGTAGTAACAGCGACTGTACCGGAACCCTGCACCACCTTTAACAGACCTGAAATCACAAAGGGGATCAGGATGAAGGGAAGTCCGGTGTTCAGTACCATCTGAGCCAGGCTATCGCCTGCTCCGGATACCTTTAACACCTGACCGAGTGCACCACCCGCAGAAGTTATGAAAACGATCGGTCCTGCATCCTTTAATGTCGCATCCATCACGTCAATGATGACCTTTCCACCCAGACGTTTTCCCAGGGTAATGATTGCCAGCACAGCGCCGATAGCCAGTGCAACATTGGAATCACCCACAAAAGACATAACAGCCAGAACCGGTGAATCCTCCGGAAGCATCATGCTGCAGGTTGTATTTGAAAGAATCAGCAGGATTGGCACAACAAGCGGCATAAGACTTGCCAGTGTTCCCGGGAGGTCCGTATCATCTTCTATATTAATGGCATCTTCTTTCTTCTGCTCCTCTTCATCACGGAAGCTGTAGTAGGAATCCGGCTTTCTGCGGAAATAAAGCTCCG
Source organism: Prevotella sp. P5-108 (assembly GCA_963645005.1). GTDB lineage: Bacteria > Bacillota > Clostridia > Lachnospirales > Lachnospiraceae > Brotaphodocola. Next base: position 2,386 of record CAVIRL010000164.1, on the reverse strand, counting down.
CAAAAATCCATCCGGCTGCTGTCATGAACACAGCAGCAAATGCGCCATACAGGATTGCGCGTCCAATATCGATCCCCAGAAGTCCGGCTGCTGCCAGCGGCCCCGGTGTCGGCGGCACATATACATGCGTAGATAAGAGTCCGGCTGACAGACTGACAGCTAAAATCGCCAGCGGAATCCTGGTCTTTTTGTGAATTGCCTTAACAAGCGGTGTCAGAATGACGAAGGCTGCATCGGAAAATACCGGAATGGATACCAGATATCCGGTGATCGCCATTGCAAGACCCGCACGTTTCTGGCCTACCAGACGTACCGCATCAAGCGCCATGCGGTTGGTTCCCTTTGCCGCATCCAGATAATTGCCCAGCATGATGCCAAAAATGATAACAATGCCGATGCTCTTTACCGTGCCGGAAAATCCGGCAGTGATAGCAGCTACCGTATCTGCTCCGCTCATACCGGAAAGTATTCCCATAACCAGCGCTGTCGCAAGCAGCGAAATAAATGCGTTGGCTTTTACTTTGACACAAAGGAGCAGCAGTACCGCCATTCCTATTATAAATACAAATTCCATTGGCATAATTTAATCCCCCTGTTTCCGCCCCTAGTGTGCGGCTTTCTCTTTCTCCATACGTGCCCGCATCATCGGTTTGATGCCGCCTGCTTCCAGAATTTTCATAGCCTGGTCACCAAGACGGTCGCAGGTATATACCTTGCCGGTTTCCTTTACGGTTACCGTTCCTTTTTCAATGTCCAGAGTCAGCTCCTGACCATCCTTTACCTCTTTGCTGATCCCCTTGCAGACAATCAGCGGAAGGCCTAGGTTAATGGAATTACGGAAGAAAATCCGGGCGAAGGAATCCGCGATGACAGCACTTGCTCCCATGTTTAACAGCGCGATGGGCGCATGCTCACGGCTGGATCCGCAGCCGAAGTTGGTTCCTGCTACCACAATGCCTCCCTGCGGGAAGTTTGCGGCAATGGCCTCGTCCACGCCGCACAGGCAGTGGCTTCCGATCTCCTTGGGATCGGTGATAGCCAGAAAGCGGCCCGGATAGATCTGGTCGGTATCGATGTTATTGCCAACGACAATGATGTTTCCTGTAATCTCTGTTTTCATTTCTGATAATCCCCCTTATAAATATTTTCTCGGATCGGTGATGCAGCCGTTTAAGATACTTGCTGCAACAGTGGCCGGGCTTGCCAGGTAAATGTCTGCCTCGGTGGAGCCCATACGTCCCGGGAAGTTGCGGTTTGTGGTGGTGATGCAGGTCTCGCCCGGAGCCAGAATACCCTCATGAGCCCCCAGACATGCGCCGCAACCCGGTGTGGTGATGGTTGCACCCGCTGCCATCAGGCTCTGGATGTAACCCTTCTCCATGCAGGCCTGCATAACCTCAGCGGAAGCCGGAACAACCACCAGTCTGGCGTACTTCGGAATATGCCTGCCTTCCAGGATCTTTGCTGCCTGGGCGATATCTTCTTCCCGGCCGCCGGTACAGCTTCCGATATAGCCCTGGTTTAAGGTGATGGTCCTGTCTTTGATAACCTCGCTGATCGGTGCCACATTGTCTACGCTGTGAGGGCAGGCCAGCTGCGGCTCCAGCCCGGATACATCAAATACGTAGCTTTCTTCATATTCAAAATCCGGATCCGTGTACTGTACCTCGAATGGTCTTACCGCACGTTTGGAAACATAATCCAGCACTTCCTGATTTGGCTGCATATAGGCGGTCTTTGCTCCCATCTCTACGGCCATGTTGCAGACAACCATACGTCCGGAAACGCCAAGTTTCTCTACATAGCTTCCGGTAAAGTCAATTGCTTTGTATACCGCGCCGTCTGCCTTGATCTTTCCGAGAACACTTAAGATGACGTCCTTCGGATATACGCCCGGTTTTGTCTCGCCTTCCAGACGTACCTCGATAATCTCCGGAACACGGAACCACAGCTCACCGGTCATTAAGATGGTTGCCATATCAGTTGCGCCGCAGCCGGTTCCCATAGCGCCGAAGGCCCCGTGGGTGGTGGTGTGGCTGTCCGTTGCTACTACGATCATGCCCGGATAAATCACGCCGGCCTCCGGCATTACCTGATGACAGACACCACAGTTGGTATCAAAATGAAATCTTAAATTGTTCTTCTTTGCAAACTCTCTCATTTCGCCATGGTTTGCTGCACTCTTGATGTCCGGTGCCGGTGCGTAATGGTCAAATACAAATGCAGCCCGTTCACTGTCCCAGACCTTCTCTCCCCCCATTTCATAGAAAGAATACACGGTCTGCAGGTACAGATCGTTGATCTCCGCAAAATCAACCTTAGCTGTAACGATTTCCCCTGTGCTTACCTGTTCGCGCCCACTGTTTTTCGCAAGAATCTTCTCAAT
>CAVIRL010000163.1:0-5446 GCA_963645005.1 Prevotella sp. P5-108 | reverse complement strand
GGAGTGAGCTGGGGACAGCTCCAACAGATAAAGAGAAAACAGAAGAACAGGGGGCATGAGAGATGTATAAGCCGTATGAAACAGAAAAGCCACTTGCTCCGGAAGCGAAGCAGGCGGCAGTGACAGTAAGTAAAATTGGCTTGGACTGGCTTGGAAAGATTATAACGCACAAAGATGCAGGCCAAGGGATTGTAGTAGGCTATAGTCCCGTAACTGGAGAACCATGTGCGTACTTTTACTCTGGAGAATATGCTGACAGGATATGCTACTTTTCCCATAAAGGTGTTGTCAGCGTGGCTGAATCATCTCAGCCTCTTCAGTTTCTTTAATCAGAGATATCCAATGAACAGTTAAGCGGATCATTCGTTTCAGATCAGATATGTCTCTATCATCAAAGCGCTGCTCATAATGGGTTTGATCGTTACCAAGCCATGCGGCACGAGATGCAACGATTTTTAATTGTGGATTATCAATATCCTCATTGATACATTTTCCAAGAAATTTGTTTTCGATAGTAGCTATTTTATCCGGATCTTGTGTTTGAGAAATTAAATAGTCTTTAATTAAAAATTCTAATGCTTTTCGAAAACCCACACCGGCAATTTGGTCTAGATTCATTGATTCTGCAGTGGCAGCCTGGTTGTAAATTTCAACAAATGATGGAGATATGTTATTAATGATGTCTCCCCAGTCTTTGGGGCGTGGATGTTGCGGTGATGCAGAATCAAAAATATATCCATCACCATAGTCAACATCAAAAACATGGCGAGATATAAAGCATTCTTCGCAGTGAGGACAGTAATTTAATAGAAATACTTTATTAAATTCTTCATCATCATTGGATAATTCAACGCCATATAAAACATCTGGGATAATGGAAACCCCACACTTGGGGCAGGAGGGCGATAGTTCTACATCCTCACAGAAAGAAGAGTTAGATGAATATTCGATGAGCTGGATGGAATGTTTCATAGGAATCTCCTTTGTGGCTACTCGGTCATAACGGACCTGTAAGTATAGTATACGGCGGGGAAATGGAAAAGTAAATGCAGGAGGTGTTTAAGATGCTGGAATATCCAAAACCGATGATGAAAACATCGGAGCTGAAAGAAATGGGATTTGCGGAAGAGTTCCTGATGGTGGCCTATCGGTCACCGGACAATGATTTTGCAACAAAGATTAATCCACTGAAAAAGAACAGCGCTATCCTTTACGAGACCGCCGGCTTTGAAGCATGGCGTCAGAAACAGATTAAGATGCAGGTTAAGAGCATGCAGAGGGGAAGGTGATCAGAATGGCAAAGCTTAACTATGTAGAGTCCCAGCATCCGCAGATGCTGAGTTATGTGGAGTGCCGGAGCACTCCGAGGTTTTATCTGGTTGAGGATGTACCGGAGCCAGAACCGGAACCGGCGCTTGATCTGGATGAACTGGCAGGCAAGGCAATGTTTGGCATCTGCGCGGTGTTTGCGGGGTGCGTGGCCAGTGCACTGCTTGCGGGAATGTGAAAAGGAGGCAGATGATAAGAATGGAAAGTAAACATAGGCTGGTCAGCCTTGGGCGGGTACCCGTAAACAGTCTGAAGGTTGGCCAGATGATCCGGTTTCATTCCCGTGCCTGCTTACAGGAGACTGTACTTACAATCAGCCGGATACATTGGATGAAGGATAAGGCACTCCTTTCTGGCGCGGAGGCGAATGATGTGGCGCTTGAGGTTCATGACTGGGTGGAGTTAGTGCGGGAAGAGGGGGATGAAAATGAAGAGAGAAAAAATGCTTGACCGGGAGACAATGAAACGGATCCTGATGAAGTCCATCATGAAATGTTCTGGTTCCGGTTTTACAGAGGAAACGATCAGCAGGGGAGTGGAAATAGGGCTTCAGGAAATCGGCATCAATATCATGACATTCCGCGTGCAGCCTGTCGAAGGTAAATTCGGCCTATGGTCAGAGGGCGGCTATGACTGCGCAAAGGAGTGCGGTTCCTTTATCCTTCCGACAAGTCCGGATGGCGAGCCTTTGGCTGAATTGGGCAGACTGGAGGAGTGGAATGGCCGCCATACATTTTCCGAAATCTATCCAGGATGCTATATCCTGTATACAACCTGTGGGCGCTCTCCGGGATTCAATACAACGGTCTGCAAGGTGACACGGATTGATCCTGACGCAGAACTCGCATATTGCACCTATACCGATTACTGGGATCTTCCGGAAGAAGAAAAGCTCAAAGTGATTGCAGCTGTGGAGTTGGTTGAGAATGAATGCGCCCGCGTTAATAACAGATGCAATCATTACTTCTGGAGAGCCAGATGAACCGATACTGCGTAAAGGTTGCGGAGCTTTTGCAGCAGGACGCAGGGTATAAGCTGGTTTTGCGTATCCCGGAACAGACCGCACGGCTGATCCGGCAGCAGGCTGTAAAGGATGTGGAGATCGGCATTGACGATGGCCGGCTCATATCTGTGCAGCAGCGGCGTAAGGCTTATGCTACACTCCGCGATCTGGCTGAGCATACCGGATATCCGGATGAGGACATGAAGCAGGTTATGAAGACGGTGCACATGATGCGCTGCGGGTGTGATATGTTTTCTCTTTCTGACTGCAGCATGACCACGGCCAGAGAGTTTATTAATACGCTCATGGAGTACGCGCTGAGAGAGGGCGTTATCCTGACGGAATCAGGTCTACAGCGGACCGATGATATTGATACTTACCTGATTCAGTGCATCAGGTACCGGAAATGCTGCATCTGCGGCAGACCGGCAGACATTCACCATGTTGACGCGATCGGCATGGGAAACGACCGGCGCCATTATGATGACAGCCAGAACCGGATCATGGCTCTCTGCCGGCAGCATCATCAGATCTGCCACCAGAGGGGAACGGAGCGGTTCTGTGACATGTACAAGGTGTACGGGATTGAAAAATATAGGACGGGGAGTGCGTAATGATGAGAGACAGCTTGATTTTTTATCAGAGCTTCGCAAAAGCAATTAAACGTCTCCCGGAAGAGGAACAGCTTAGAGCCTTGTGGGCCATCATTGACTACGGTCTGGATGACACGGAGCCGGAAGGGGAAGGACTCTTTATGGTGGCGTTTGAGATGGCGAAACCTCAGATAGATGCCAACGTAAAAAGAAAGGCTGATGGGAGCAAAGGCGGGAGACCAAAAACCAGTGGTTATTGCAAACAGGAAACCAGTGGTTATGAAAATGAAAAACCTAATGTAAAGGAAAAGGTAAAGGAAAAGGTAAAGGAAAAAGATAATATAAAAACCATTTGCCCGGAGCCAGAAAAAAGCTCTGCTCCGGACTCGCCGATTGCAGGTGCCTTTATCCTGAATGACGGAAGCATGTACAACGTGACGGAGAACGACGTGGAATATTACCAGCAGCTCTATCCGGGCATAGATTGCGTGCAGGAACTACGAAAGATGGCAGGATGGTGCGAAAGCAATCCGAAGTATCGTAAAACCAGGTCAGGAGCAAAGCGGTTTATGAATTCCTGGTTTGCGCGAGCCCAGGATAAGTCAGGGCAGAGGGCAAATGGATCGGCAGCAGGGAAAAAGAACACATTTATGAATTTTGAGCAGCGCAAGACAGATTATGATGCTATGGTCACGGATATGGCCAGGGCAATGGTAGCGCAGAGTTAGGAGGCAGATGATGAACAGGGTGATCCTTATGGGACGATTGACCAGAGACCCGGAAGTGCGTTATACGCAGGGAAGTGATCCGATGGCAGTTGCCAGATATACACTGGCAGTGAACCGCAGAACCAGAAAAGAGGACGGAAGCCAGGATGCAGATTTTATCAACATTGTGGCATTCCGGAAGGCCGGAGAGTTTGCAGAGAAGTATTTCCGGAAGGGAATGCGGGTGCTGGTGTCCGGATGTATCCAGACCGGAAGCTATACCAACAGAGAGGGACGGCGCATTTATACCACGGATGTGATCGTGGATGAACAGGAATTTGCTGATGTAAAACGCGATGGAGCGAGTCCATCCAATTACGGCACACCAAGCCCGGTAGGTGACGACTTCGTGAATATTCCAGACGGCCCTGAAGACGAAGGACTGCCGTTTAACTAGTGGATGGGCGAAGAATAACAACGGAGGTTGCGTGAATGAACGAGTTACATACAGATATGGGGTGTTATGAAACAAAACAGTTTATCCGGCATCATCTCGAACAGGCTGCCGACAGCTTTATAGCCATCGGGTACGGTCTTAAGCACATGCGGGATGGAGAACTGTACCGGGAAGAAGGGTATGAGAGTATATGGGCGTTTGCTGCAGTAGAGTTTGGCATAAGCAAATCTGTGGCATCGCGGTTCATGAGCATAAATGACAGGTTCTCGTTAGGCGGAAACAGCGAAAAAGTGGATCCGAAATATAAGGGATTCAGCAGGTCTCAGCTTCAGGAAATGCTATATCTGACGGACGAGCAGTTAGAGCAGGCCACACCGGAAATGAAAGTCCAGGACATCCGGAGCATGCGGCAGCCGAAAGAAGATCCGTATTTCGAAATCGATGGGCAACTGGATCTGGAAGCAGACTTCCCGGAAGTCATACCTGAGACACCTGTGACCATACAGCAGACCGCGCTTCGGACAACGCTGGAGGAGACGGCGGGCAAGGATGAGCCGGAAGAAACGCAGGAGGAGAAACCGGAAGTTGTTGCGACATCGCAACAGCATGAGGAGACCGAAAACCAGGATGCTGCCAATCGGCAGCAGAATATTTCCGAAAAGCAGCAGCCAGGGAAACGCCTGCAAGATCCGGTACTTGAATGCGCCCAGCCGGAAGAAGCAGAGCTGGATCCAATTGAGTACGACAGGAATACATTGAAAAATATGATTGAGGACACGAAGAACGCCCTCGACCTGATGCGTGATCACTGGATCAAGGAACAGCCGTACACCTATGCAAGGTACAGTATGCGGATCCAGGCATATGAGATGCTGCTTCGGGTACACGATGAAGCCGATCAGGAACCGACAGAGCAGCCGGAGCTACCACAGATGAAAAACAACGATCAGCGAAAAAAATGGCTGCGTGATTATAAGTCGTGGGGAGTGTGGTACACAGACAAACATACCGGCAGCACCTTTTACAAGTACGATTTCGAATGCGGCGCTCGCCTGGTTGTGGAAGAGTTCACGAGTAAACATGACCATGGTGTTTTTACCAGTGCAAACTATCATCTGGTAGGTGGACCGGAAGCACCGAATGGATCATGCGGAATCGGTAAATGGACAAGGCATGAGGAATATAATCACTATCCGAACAATGAGACGGAGCTGGTGGAGTTTTTAAAGTATATCCAGAGGGGAGTGTAGTGAATGAATGCGACTGAAAAGATGGTACTTACACTGTATGGCGACGGAATGACCGTGGCCGACATAGCAGAGCGGCTTCGGATCACGGATAAAACGGTATACGCTTA
>CAVIRL010000162.1:0-5524 GCA_963645005.1 Prevotella sp. P5-108 | reverse complement strand
GAAACTACAGCTTCCTCAGACGGCACAAAAACCGTGATCGAATACTGGCACTGCAATGCAGAAAACCAGGGCGGACTCACCGTAGATGAGCTGGTAAAGAATTTCAATGAAAATAATGATCACATCGAAGTTGTTGCAAAATACAATCCGGACATGTACAAAGGTCTGATGCAGAACCTGCAGGCGGAAGCCGCAACCGGAAACACTCCGGCGCTGGTCCAGATCGGCTGGGCATTCCTGGACTACTTTTCCAACAACTTTGATTACACAGCCCCGCAGGACATCATCGATCAGTATGATCCAGAGGATAAGACATTCCTGACCGACAACTTCCTGCCGAATGTTCTGGATCTTGCGGTCAACAGTGAAGGAGAGCAGGTCGGTATCCCGTATTCCTTAAGCAATCCGGTGCTCTTCATCAACCGCGATCTGTTAAAGGAAGCAGGACTCTCCGAAGAGGGACCGAAGACATGGGAAGAAGTCGACACCTTTGCAAGAACAGTTCAGGAAAAGACCGGCAAGTATGGCTTCTACATCCAGGAACCGGCTGACTTCTGGGCACAGCAGGGACTGATCGAGAGCAATAACACTTCCATGCTGACAAAAACTGCTGATGGAAAGACCCAGGCAAGCTTCGCGAGCCCGGAAGGCATTCAAGCCATGCAGATGGTTGCCGATCTTATCAAGGACGGCGCCGCCCTTCATGTTTCATGGGATGAGGGCTGCCAGAGCTTTATCGATGGAAACTGTGCAATGCTCTACACCACCATCGCCCGCCGTGCATCCATTCAGAAGAGCGCGCAGTTCGATGTAGCTACCGTAAAATCCCCAACCTGGGGCAGCAACCCGAGAAAAGTTCCGGCAGGCGGATGCTTCTTAGCGATCACTGCACAGACCGACGAGCAGAAAACTGCTGCATGGGAGTTTGAAAAGTACCTGTACAGTGTAGAATCCATGGCTGCATGGACCATCGGTACCGGTTATGTACCGCCGAGAAAAGATGTCGCAGATGCTGAAAACGGACTGAAATCTTTCCTTGCTGAAAATGAGATGATGAAGGCTGCCGTTGATCAGATGGACGGCGTAGTTTCCTGGACTTCCTTCCCGGGAGATGCGGGTCTTCAGGCTGAGCAGATGCTCTTAGACATGAGAGACCAGATCTTCGGCGGACAGGTAAGCGCTGAGGAAGGCATGACATCCACACAGAATGCCATCAACGCACTCTTAGACGCACAGTAAGCATTCATTCTAGATGCAGACCGGTACTTTCCCGCTGTTCATCCGGGAAGGTACCGGTTTTCCTGAATTCACGGAGGTACTGATTTGAATAAAGATACAAAAAAACAAACCATTCTGGGATACCTGTTCCTGATCCCATCCCTGGCTGTGTTCGCGGTCTTTATGTTTTACCCGCTTCTCTACACCTTTTACTTAAGCTTCTTCGAGTGGAACATGGTAAAGCCGGTGAAGAAGTTTGTCGGTCTGAACAACTATATCGCGATCTTCCACAATCCCAACACTTTTAAGATCCTTGGCAATACCCTGGCATACATTCTTGTTCTGCTGGTGTTCAACTTTGTCCTGCCGTATGTTCTTTCTTTCATTCTTTCCGCGGTGATCCGCCACGGAAAAGGATTTTACAAGGCAATATTTTTCCTTCCGAGCGTTATTTCCCTGGTAGTCGGATCCATTCTTTATACCTGGATCTTAAATCCGATCTCCGGTCCGGTGGCAATCATTCTCGGAAAATTCGGTATCCAGATGCCGTTCTGGTCCAAGACCGACGGCTGGGTCATCGCCGTTCTCTGCATCATCACCACATGGAAGACCTTCGGCTATAATTTCATCAATATTTTAGCGGGCGTTTCCGGTGTATCCCAGGAAGTCATCGAGGCAGCAAGACTGGATCAGGTGCCGATGTGGAAGATATTCCTTGATATCATCGTGCCGATGAGTTCCGCTACCGGAATCTATGTCTTTATCACCACGATCGTCCAGGGACTTCAGTATGTGTTCACCCCGATCAAGGTCATCACCCAGGGCGGACCAAACTATGCCAGCTCTAACTTGATCTACGCATCCTATCATGAGGCATTCACCCTGTACCGGACAGGCACTTCATCGGCCATCTCCATCCTGACCATGCTGCTGTTCATCGTGCTGCTGCTCCTGGAATTTAAATTTGTGGAGAGGGGAGTCTACTATGAAAACTAAAAATCATTCCGAGCTCATCTGGCATGTGATCCTGGCGGCTGTGGTCTTCCTTATGCTGGTGCCGATCGTGTTCGCACTGTCCAATTCCTTCAAGACCCTGCAGGATGCGTTCAATACTATTTTTGAGATCATTCCATCCCACCCGACACTGGAAAATTACCGGCATGTGTTTGAAAAACTGCCATTTGTCCAGATCACTATGAATACATTTCTCATCGCGGCATCCGTCACAATCTTTAAGACCATCACGAGCATGTTTGCCGCGTATTCCTTTGTCTATTTTAATTACAAAGGAAAGCAGTTTTTTTACTTTATCATGCTGAGCACCATGTTCATTCCCTTTACCGTGACCATGATTCCCAACTATCTGATGATCTCGAAGATCGGACTGAGGGACTGTATCTGGGGCGTCGCCCTGCCGCAGTTTGCGGATGTTTTGGGAATCTTTCTGCTGCGACAGGCGATGCGCGGCATACCGAAAGCACTCATTGAGGCGGCCAGAATGGAAGGAATCGGCAATTTCAAGATCATGCGGGACATCGTTCTGCCGTTAGTGCGCCCGTCGATCCTCACCATGGGAATCATCTTCTTTATCAATTCCTGGAACGAGTATGTATGGCCGGTCCTCATCTTAAAGAGCAAGGAAAACTACACCCTGTCACTGGCTCTTCAAATGTATATCAGCGCTGAGGGCGGAACCGAATTCACGATCGCAATGGCAGTATCCGTTATCACGATGATCATCCCGCTGGCACTGTATCTGATCTTCCAGCGCTACATTATCAACACCTTTGCCGCATCCGGCATAAAGGGCTGATCTCTCAGGAGGAAGTTATGAATAATATCGTTTTTGAACATGTTGTAAAAGCTTATGGTAAAAATGTGATCGTAAATGATCTGAATATGGAAATCAGGGAAGGCGAGCGGCTGATCCTATTAGGGCCGTCCGGCTGTGGAAAATCCACGACGCTGCGGATGATCGCCGGCCTGGAGGATGTGACCGCAGGTTCCCTTCACATGCGCGGGCAGGTGGTAAACAACGTTCCCTGCGGAGACCGCGGTGTCTCCATGGTGTTCCAGAACTATGCCCTTTTCCCGCACATGACGGTAAAGTCGAATATCATCTACGGCCTGAAAGCACACAAAATGGATGCCGCGGAGATCGACCGCCGTCTGGAAGAGGTTCTGGAAATGCTGCAGTTAAAGGGACTGGAAGACCGCAAACCGAAAGACCTTTCCGGCGGACAGCGCCAGCGTGTTGCCCTGGCCCGCGCAGTAGTCAAACGATCCGACTATTTTCTCTTGGATGAGCCGCTTTCCAACCTGGATGCCCAGCTTCGCCTGCGCGCCAGAAAGGAACTGGTAAAGATCCACGAAATGTATCATCCGACCATGGTCTACGTCACACATGACCAGATCGAGGCCATGACGGTGGGACAGCGGGTTGCCATCATGTACCACGGAAATATGGAGATGCTGGATACGCCAAACCATGTATACAATATGCCCGCAAGTATTTTCTGTGCAAAGTTCATCGGATCCCCGTCCATGAACATAGTTTCATGTCAGTATGAAAATGGAAAGCTTTCCATCGGGGATCAGTCCGTAAGTCTTCCGCCGATGTGGCGCAGGATCGCGGATGCCTGCCCATCGGGAAAATATTGTGCCGGGATCCGTCCGGAGCATGTTGTGCTGAGTTACAGCCCAAGCGAGAACTCCATCTGCGGAACCGTAAAATATGTGGAAGATTATGGGAACCGCTACGGCGTTTATATCAGCGTCGAAGGCGATAAAAATGAGCTGATCGCGATCTGCAATGAGGCAGTTCCGCGCCCGGGCGAAAAAATATTTGTCAGCATAGACTTTAACAAGCTTCATTTGTTTGACGGGCAGAGTGAAAAATCCCTTGGCTATCCGGAAGAGGTTCAGCGGATGAATGCGTCCCTGGATTTTTCCATGCCGGCAGAAAAAAGAAGTGCAGCGAATGAAGAACAGGAGGAAAAACATCATGGATCTTTTGATCAGTACCAATATGTATAGACCAGGCCAGCTTGCCAGAGTGATCTCACATCTGAATGCGTTCCGGGGACGGACCGGTGTGGAGGTGTTCCCGCTGTTTGATGCGGACGGCTATGAGGAGAAGCTCATTCAGTGCGAACCGGAGTTTGAAGGGATCCCGGTCAGCTTTCATGGCCCGTATTATGAGACGGAGCACAGCGCGGCACCGGGAACACCGGAATATGAGCGCTCCATGGAACTGGTCCGCAGGACACTGCCGTACTGCGTGCGGCTTCACAGCAAATATCTGGTCTTTCACCACAACAATATTCCGGTCACCGAAGAGCGCAGGGAAGAAATGATCCGAATCTCCCGGGAAAATTACAGGGAGATCGAAAAAATGTTTCAGGCGCACAAAATTCCGGTGGTAGTGGAGAATGCCGGGGTCAAGGACCGCAAAAACATGCTCTTTGATCAGGATGAATTTATCCGGCTTTGCAGGGAAGAACAGTATCCGGTGCTGATCGACATCGGTCATGCGTACGCAAATGGCTGGAATCTGAATCAGGTCATGGAGTCCTTAAGAGATCAGATTGTGGCGTATCATCTCCACAACAATGACGGTGTCCATGACAGTCATCAGCGGATCTTCCATGGAACTTTAGACTTCCCACAGTTCCTGGAAGATTACGGAAGACTGACGCCGGATGCAGATCTGGTCCTGGAATACAGCCCGGATGTGGCTGATGATGAGGCAGGAATTCAGGAAGATATTTCCTGGCTTTTGGAGAAAATCGGAAAGTAAGAGCAGGGGCAGACCCGGAAGATGTCTGCCCCTGTTCTTTTTTGGTGAAAATGCCTTGTATCGTCTGAAAAATTGTAGTAATCTATATCTATATGGACATTTTGATGACATACTTGAACCAAAGCCAGGAGGACAAAAGATGGGACAGCCAATTACGGATTATGCTGCCTTTTTTGCCAGCGCAGGACAGGCAGTACAGGAACTGGAAGCTCTGAATACAGAGGTGGAACAGCTCGAAGCGGACGAGAAAAAGTTAGAGAGTTCCCTCAAGGGAAAACAGCGTTCTGTTACAGAAACCATCAGCCAGACGGTGAAGCAGCGGAAAGAGGAAATCACAAAAAGCTATGACGCGGAACTCGGAAAGACCCAGGAGCGGCTTAAAAAAGTAAAAGGAAAGCGGGAAAAAGCGAAGAACCAGGGCGTCAAGGAACGGATCGAGGAGGACACCCGGGGACTTGTGTGGGAAAATAAAGAACTTGTAGATCAGATGAAGACCTTGTTTAAGGC
>CAVIRL010000161.1:0-5682 GCA_963645005.1 Prevotella sp. P5-108 | reverse complement strand
AGCACGGAACAATTCGTGTAACCAAAAGTTCGGGTGTTTTGACACCCGAACCAAGATTCATATGGGAAAACTGCATAGATTTTTGTCAGAAAATTGTCAAGAATGCTGAAAATCGGAAATCAGATGAAAAAAAGGCTGAGAGAATTGACGTTTAAAATATAACATGTTATATTTTATAAAAACATAACATGTTATATTTTTAAAAGGTACGGGAGTACCAAAGCAATCTGGTTTACAAAACACAAGGAGAAGGATTATGGAGAGAAAAAAGAATAAGGCAGTCTCGTTTTTTGCTGCCTGCATGGCAATTCTGCTGGTTTGTTCTGCATTGATATGGGGATTTCAGACAAGCTGGGGCAATGTGAGAATCAAGAGGCTGAACCTTACCAGCCAAGATGGAACAACGGTAAGTTCCCTGATTTACATACCGAAGAATGCAACGGATGAAACTCTGGCTCCGGTGGCCGTGATCTACCATGGACGTTCCAATCATGCGCATTCCAACGATACCTGGAGCATGGAACTGGCACGCAGAGGTTATGTAGTACTGTCACCGGATCTGCAGGGCGGCGGTGAATCTGATCCGTCGGTGGACCGCAGCATTCAGGCGAAGACGGTGGCAGAGTATGCAAACAGTCTGTCTTACGTGGAAAAAGATGCCATCAACCTGATCGGCTATTCTGCAGGAACCCAGACAGTTCTTCAGACCTATAAGGCGATGCCGGATCAGATCAAAAGCATCTGTGAGGTGTTTGGCCCGTTTATGATCCAGATGGCAGGCGGTATTGACGATGTCGATACGAATTTCTGCCTCATCAAGTCTGACGCAGATCAATATGACTACTTCTTTATCGGTGATCCGCATGCCTGTACGGATTATGTGACAAAAGCATCTGGCCTGCCGGAAGTCGTATCCGGCCAGGATTATGACCGGAACGGAAAGCTGTTTCGCTATTCCGAGATTGGCGGAACTCTGCACCAGACCGGCAACATCAGTGGTGAGACCATTCAGGCAATCCTGTCATTTGAATCAGCAGTAAATGAGGAGCCGGTGAGTCTCCCAGCAAATGATACCGCATGGTTTCCACAGCAGGTATTTTCCGGAATTGCCTGCGTGACCATGATGTTCCTGCTGGCAGCCGTGATAAACTTGCTGATGCAGAATCCGTTCTTTGCTTCCGCCGCAAATCCGGTTCCGGTCAAAGCACCGCGTAAAGGCGCAAAGGCATGGACTCTGGATGTGCTGTTTGCGGTTGTAATCCCGATGATCTTGTTTGTACCGGTATCTGCCTATGTGATGGTATGGACCGGAGCTGGAACAACCTGGTCTAAGTTCCTGACTTCCGCAAACTTAAACGGAATCATGGGATGGCTGCTGGCTGTGGCTGCGATCGGAATCGTGAGGATGATCCTTGCGGCTTCCGGACGCAAAAAAGAAGGAAATCCGGTGCATTTGTCTGAATATGCCCTGGGCGGGGCGGCAGAGAGCCGGATTGACTGGAGCAAACCGGCAAAGGGCCTCCTGATGGGCCTGATCTGCGTAACCTTTGTCTTTGTATGGCTGGGTCTGCTGGAAGGTTTCCTGGGCATTAACTATCAGGTATGGAACCTTTCTACTTATCTGAAGATGAGCCCGATGCGCCTTGTCCGTGCAATTCCGTATGTGCTGATCATCTTTACGGTTATGTTTATCGGCAATATGAATCAGCGTGTGCTGCCGTCAACCGGTGATGCACGGAAAGATATGTGGATTGCCGTTGCTGTGAATACTGTCATTACTGCATTTGCCCTGTTCTTACTGCTGCTGATTCAGTACGGCGGAAGCATGCTTCTTGGCACCGGCCAGACTCTGATCCCACAGATCGATGTATACGGAACCGGCAAGAATACCAGCTGCGGCGCTCTGGACTTTGCATTTGGTTATTGCTATATGATGGGCGGCACCACCGGTGTTGTGACCTATCTGTACCGCAGGTTCGGCAATATCTGGGTAGGCGTGATCCCGGCAGCTATGTTTGCCGGCATGGTGACCTTATCCGGCTTTACCATCATCGCCTGATGAGTTTCTTCCCAAAACGCAGAAAATAGGCTATAATGATCGTATCGTAACTGTTCGGTACCTTCACAGTTACATCGTATCTATTGTTGGTGGCAGGAGAGACAGGCATGAGCAGGATCAGGCAGGAGGAAAAGGCCAGACGTTCCAGAGAAGCACTTCTGAAGGCAGCGGCATCACTGTTTGCAGAGAAGAAAATCTCAGATGTGGGAGTGCGGGAGATCGCGGCAGAGGCCGGAGTTACCACAGGAACCTTTTACCATTATTTTACGGGAAAAGATGATATCCTGGATCAAGTTTATCGTAATCATGATGAGGATATGGGAAGAATCCTGCATGAATGGGCGCAGGAACCGGGAGGTTACTGTAATAAGATCCGGAAGTTTTTCGCGGAGAACCTGGCAGAGTCGGTTCTGACAGACGGCCTGGAATTTACCTGTCACCGGGTATTTCAGATCCGCAAACACAGCAGCGATAAGGAAAGTCTGTATGTGGGCATGCAGGAGCTGATCCAGAAGGCCGTAGATACGGGAGAATTCCGGGGAGATGCTTCGGTAAAAGAGATCAATGATTATCTGTTTGTGGTGTTTCGCGGTATCTTGTATGAGTGGTGCCTGTGTACACCGGAAACCGTATTTCCGCTGGCGGAAAGGCTGGATCGCCTGATCGGCTATGCGCTTAGGTCTTTTCAGTAAAATAAAGAAAAAGAGGGAAGTCCTGCTTTGCGGGGCTTCCTTTTTGCTGCGCTGTTGGATTGTCCATTTGGTGCCTGTCTGCATAGGATATAGTAAGAAAGACGGACAGGCGAATGCTTATGTGGGATCTGATCAGCGGAGCACAGCTGGATGAATATCTGGATCAGGGGACAGGTCTGTTTCTGGTGGATATGCGGGACAGCCGCTCGTACCGCAGGGCGCATCTCCGGGGGGCTGTAAATATTCCGTCCGGGGAACTGCGAAGCCGGATTGGGGAATTGCCCCGGGACTGCCTGATCGTGCTGTACTGTTACCATGGGCCGAACAGCATGCGGGCGGCGCGGTGGCTGGCATCCCTTGGGTATGAGGCAGTGGATGTGTACGGCGGGATCCGGAATTACCGCGGAAAGTATCTGGAGTGGTATGAATCCGTTGACAACTTTAGGGGCGGGTAATAAAATAATGATATTAATGTCAAGGAAAGATGAGGAAAAACACTATGAAATACATGTTTGCATCGGATATTCACGGTTCCGCCCATTACTGCCGGAAAATGCTGGAGGCTTACCGCCAGTCCGGCGCAGAACGCCTGATTCTGTTAGGTGACCTTCTGTATCACGGACCGCGCAACGATCTGCCGCAGGAGTATGCGCCGAAGCAGGTCATTGCCATGTTAAATGAATACAAAAACGAGATCATCGCCGTGCGCGGCAACTGCGAGGCTGAGGTAGACCAGATGGTTCTGAAGTTCCCGGTTATGGCAGATTATGCCATTCTGGTGCTGAATGGCCTGACCTTCTTTGCTACTCACGGACATCTGTTCAATCAGGACCAGATGCCGCCGTTAAAGGCAGGAGATATTCTGGTACATGGCCACACCCATCTTCTGAAGGCAGAAGAAGTGAACGGACATTATATCTTAAATCCGGGCTCCACCTCCATTCCGAAGGGCGGCAATCCGGCAACTTACGCAATCCTGGACGAGCAGGAGTTCAAGATCCTTGACTTTGACGGCAATGTAGTCAAAGAGGCAAAATTAGGTTAGGGAAGGAACGGTATGGCGACAAAAGTATATGAACTGATTGCACCCTGTCATTTTGGTCTGGAGGCAGTCCTGAAAAAAGAAATTCTGGATCTCGGTTATGAGATTTCCCGGGTGGAAGACGGAAAGGTAACCTTCCTCGGAGATGCGGAGGCCATCTGCCGCGCGAATATTTTCCTGAGAACGACAGAGCGCATTCTGTTAAAGGTGGGAAGCTTCAAGGCTACCACCTTCGAGGAACTGTTCCAGGAAACCAAGGCGCTGCCCTGGGAAGAGTACATCCCCCGGGATGGCCGTTTCTGGGTCAAGAAGGCCAATTCCATCAAGAGCAAGCTCTTCAGCCCGTCTGATATCCAGTCCATCATGAAAAAGGCCATGGTGGACCGCATGAAGCAGGGGTACGGCGTGTCTGTGATCCCGGAGACGGGGGCCGATTATCCGGTGCGTGTATCGTTATATAAGGATATTGTTACGGTAGCACTGGATACTACCGGTGAGTCCCTTCACAAGCGAGGATACCGCAAGCTGACCAGCAAGGCTCCCATCGAGGAGACTCTGGCAGCAGCCCTCATCATGCTGACTCCCTGGAATCAGGACCGCATTCTGGTGGATCCCTTCTGCGGAAGCGGAACCTTCCCCATCGAGGCAGCCATGATGGCAGCCAACATGGCACCGGGCATGAACCGCTCCTTCCTGTCTGAAAACTGGAAGCAGATCATCCCGCGCAAATACTGGTTCGAGACCATGGATGAGGCCCACGAGATGGTAGACGACACCGTGTCTGTGGACATTCAGGGTTACGATCTGGACCCGGAGGTGATCAAGGCAGCCAGAGCCAATGCGGAGCTTGCCGGTGTGGCTCACATGATCCATTTCCAACAGCGTCCGGTGGCAGAGCTGAGCCATCCAAAGAAGTACGGATTCCTGATCACCAACCCGCCCTACGGCGAGCGTATTGAAGATAAAAAGAACCTTCCGGCTCTGTACACCCAGATCGGTGAGCGCTTCAAGGCGCTGGACAGCTGGTCTGCATTCATCATCACTTCCTATGAGGATGTGGAGAAATATATGGGCCGCAAGGCAGACAAAAACCGCAAGATCTATAACGGTATGATGAAGACTTATTTCTATCAGTTCCTGGGGCCGAAGCCGCCGAGAAGAAAGCCGGAGGGTGCGCTGAAGGATTTGAGACGGGAGCAGTAATAACAGTGAACGGAAATTAGAATGACTGGCAGGGAGAATGTGAATTGAAAACAAGATCTGCATGGACGTGTGCAGCTTTGCTTCTGACTGCAGCACTTTTTTTAGGCGGATGTTCGGCCATACCGGTTCCCGGACTGAAAGAGCATCCGGAGCCGGAAATCTCCCGGGAGACAGAAAGCATGGCTTCTGAGCCGGAAACAGACACGGCGAATGCAGAAGCTTCGACACCGCTGGCAGAAACTGCAGCCACAGGACCTTCCGCAACAGAGAAGCCGGAGCTTCCATCCTGCTACGATGCCCGGAAAGATGGCCGCACGGCACCGGTGAAGAACCAGGGAGACCTTGGTACCTGCTGGGCTTTTGCGTCGCTTCTGGCGCTGGAGAGCAGCCTTCTGCCAGAGGAATCCTATGATTTTTCCGAGGATCATATGTCCCATGATCCCAACTTTCTGCTGGACCAGAAGAGCGGCGGCGATTACATCATGTCTATGGCGTATCTCCTTTCCTGGAGAGGACCGGTTCTGGAGGAGGAGGATCCTTACGGGGACGGCATTTCGCCGGAGGGACTGACGGCTGCGAAGCATGTGCAGGAGATTCAGATCCTGCCAGAGCATGACCGGGAAGCTATCAAAACGGCAGTGTACCGGACCGGCGGTGTTCAGAGTGCGCTTTACACGACTCTGCAG
>CAVIRL010000160.1:0-5800 GCA_963645005.1 Prevotella sp. P5-108 | reverse complement strand
TTTAGTGTTTCAAATTCAAACGCACCATTGCGCGCTTCAGCGCTGCTTCCGCACGCGCCACATCCAGATTGGCTGCACCGGAGGCCAGATTGCGCTCTGCCCGGACACGTGCTGCCTCTGCGCGTTCAAAATCGATCTCGTCCGGCCATTCTACTACCTCTGCCATGATCGTCACCTGCTCCGGCAGAATGGTGATGAATCCGGACATCAGCGCTGCCTGCTTTTCACCGCCGTTCTCGTGGATTTTGAGAACCCCCGGTGCTACTACAGCAGTCAGCGGAATGTGGTTCGGGTAAATACCGATCTCACCCTCGGTGGTGGTCAGTTCTACCATGGAGACTTCTCCGTCGTAGAAACCGCCGGTGGGGGTGACAACCTTTAATTTCATTCCATCAGCCATAGACGTACCCCCTATTTCACACGGGCAAGAACGTCGTCGATATTACCTGCATTCAGGAAATACTGCTCCGGAATGTCATCATGCTTGCCTTCCAGGATCTCCTTGAAGCCCTGAATGGTCTCGCTCAGCGGTACATAGCGGCCTTCCAGACCGGTAAACTGTCCTGCTACGAAGAACGGCTGGGATAAGAATCTCTGGATCTTACGTGCGCGGGATACGGTCAGCTTATCTTCCTCGGAAAGCTCGTCCATACCTAACATGGCGATGATATCCTGTAACTCTTTGTACTTCTGCAGAACCTCCTGCACGCCGCGGGCTACCTTGTAGTGCTCCTCACCTACGACACGCGGGTCGAGGATACGGGAGGTGGACTCCAGCGGGTCTACTGCCGGGTAAATACCCTGCTCTACGATGGCACGGCTTAATACTGTGGTTGCATCCAGATGTGCAAAGGTGTTTGCCGGAGCCGGGTCGGTTAAGTCATCGGCCGGCACGTAAACTGCCTGTACGGAAGTGATAGAACCATTCTTGGTAGATGTGATACGCTCCTGAAGAGCACCCATCTCAGTCTGCAGAGTCGGCTGGTAACCTACTGCGGACGGCATACGTCCAAGCAGAGCGGATACCTCGGAACCTGCCTGGGTAAAACGGAAGATATTGTCGATGAATAACAGGACATCTTTACCGCCTTTATCACGGAAGTACTCAGCCATGGTCAGACCGGTCAGGCCGACTCTCATACGTGCTCCCGGCGGCTCGTTCATCTGGCCGAATACCATGGTGGTCTTATTGATAACACCAGATTCGGTCATCTCGTAGTAAAGGTCATTACCCTCACGGGTACGCTCACCTACACCGGTGAATACGGAATATCCGCCGTGCTCGGTAGCGATGTTACGAATCAGCTCCTGGATCAGGACGGTCTTGCCTACACCGGCACCGCCGAACAGACCGATCTTACCACCCTTCTGATAAGGGCAGAGTAGGTCTACGACTTTGATACCAGTCTCAAGGATCTCAGTCTGGGTGGACTGTTCCTCGAAGGTAGGAGCTTTTCTGTGGATTGGAAGGTACTCTTCCACCTGTGGCTGTTCTTTATTGTCGATTGCTTCACCCAGTACGTTGAAAATACGGCCCAGCGTATTCTCACCAACCGGTACGGAAATCGGTGCGCCGGTTGCAATGGCGTCCATACCACGTCTCAGACCGTCGGTGGTTCCCATTGCGATACATCTTACGGTATCGTCACCAAGATCCTGTGCAACCTCAACGGTCAGGCTGCCGCCGTCTTCTAACGGTACCTTGATTGCCTCGTTGATTTCCGGAATCTTGCCCTGGGAGAACTTGATATCCATGACCGCACCGATGATCTGTGTGATCTTACCAGTATTTTGTTCTGCCATCTTGCTTCTCCTTCTATAATTCGTAAACTATTCAGGACGGCGGGAAATCCGGATCGAAAATTTGTGTCAAGCTTGCTTGTAAGCAAATTTTTGAGACTGATTTCACATCGGAGGAATCTCCGGTGCTTCTTGTGCGGCAAAGCCGTGCAAGAAGATGTCCGTCCTGAATAATTCTCATTTTATTAATTGATCGCATTTGCGCCTGCAATGATCTCCGTAAGCTCCTGGGTAATGGAACCCTGACGCGCACGGTTGTACTGCAGCTCTAACTTGCCCAGCATCTCTTCTGCATTGTTGGTTGCCGAATCCATGGCGGTCATACGCGCGCCATTTTCACTGGCAACTGCTTCCTGCAGCGCACCAAAGATCAGACTGCTCATATATTTCGGGATGATCATATCCAGCACTTCTTCTTCGTTCGGCTCGTAGTTCATGAGGGCTTCGGCTTTCGGAGCCTCGGTCTCGCCGCTCTCCTCCATGGTAAACGGAAGAAGCTTGATGAGCTTCGGAATATGGACTACGGTGTTCTTAAAGGAAGTGTACGCAAGATAGATCTCACCAATCTCCCCACGGCCAAATGCAGCTAACAGTTCTTTTGTGAGATCTGCCGCATCCTGGTAGGTCGGCTCGTCGATGACCTCGGAATAATCCTCAGCAATCTCGTAGCCCTTCTTTGCCAGTCCGTCACGGCCCTTGCGGCCAATGGCGTAGACCCGGGTCTTCTCCGGAGTCAGCGCCTCATTTCCTGCGATGAGCTTGACAATGTTGTTATTGTAGCCGCCGGCAAGACCGCGGTTGGAAGTGATCGCGATGACCGCTTTTCCATCCGTGACACCTGCCCGCAGGTATTTGTGGTCGATGGTTCCTGACTTTTTCAGCATGGAAGAGATTGTCTCATACATCAAGTCGAAATAAGGCTTGGAGCCTTCTGCTTTCTGTCTGGATTTCTGCAGCTTGACTGTAGAAACCAGCTTCATGGCTTTGGTAATCTGGCCGGTGCTCTGGATACTTGCTTTTCTGCGTTTAATATCTCTCATCGATGCCATGATCGTTCACCTGCCTTATCTAGCGCTGCTCTTTGCACTCTTTGATCGCTTTTACAAGCAGAGCCTCGGTCTCCTCAGACAGAACCTTGGTGTCGCGGATTGCTGCCGGAATCTCCGGGTACTTGCTGTCAATGTATTTGAATAAGTCTTTCTCAAATGCCAGCACATCTGCAACCGGAATATCAAGAAGATGCTTTCTGGTTGCTGCGTAAATGATGATTACCTGGTACTCAACCGGCATTGGCTGGTACTGAGGCTGTTTTAAGACTTCACGGATGCGCTCGCCCTGGGCCAGCTGCTCGGTGGTTGCGGCATCCAGCTCGGAGCCGAACTGAGCGAAGCTTGCCAGCTCGCGGTACTGTGCCAGTTCCACACGGATCGGCGCTGCAATCTTCTTGATTGCCTTGATCTGTGCCGCGCCTCCTACTCGGGATACGGACAGACCAGCGTTGATAGCCGGACGGAAACCGGAGTTGAACATCTCAGTCTCAAGGTAGATCTGACCATCGGTAATGGAAATAACGTTGGTCGGAATGTATGCGGATACATCGCCTGCCTGGGTCTCGATGATCGGCAGAGCAGTTAAGGAACCGCCGCCTAAGTCGTCAGACAGACGGGATGCGCGCTCCAGCAGTCTGGAGTGCAGATAGAATACGTCGCCCGGATAAGCCTCACGTCCCGGCGGTCTCTTCAGAAGAAGGGACAGGGTACGGTAAGCGGCAGCGTGCTTGGTTAAGTCATCATAGACTACCAGTACGTCCTCTCCTTTTTCCATCCACTCCTCACCGATCGCACATCCGGAATATGGTGCGATGTACTGTAACGGAGCCAGGTCGGATGCTGTGGAAACTACGATGGTAGTGTAGTCCATAGCGCCGAACTCCTCTAAGGTTCTTACAATGTTTGCAACGGTAGATGCTTTCTGACCGATTGCAACGTAGATACAGTGAACGCCCTGACCTTTCTGGTTGATGATGGTATCGATCGCGATCGCGGTCTTACCGGTCTGACGGTCACCGATGATCAGCTCTCGCTGTCCGCGGCCGATCGGGATCATGGCGTCGATTGCCTTGATACCGGTCTGTAACGGAGTGTCTACAGATTTTCTTTCGATTACGCCGTGAGCGACACGCTCAACACGGCGGAATTTGTCAGTCTCGATGGGGCCCTTGCCGTCGATCGGCATACCTAACGCATTGACAACTCGTCCGGTCATGGCATCGCCTACCGGAACCTCAACCACGCGGCCGGTTGTCTTAACGATATCTCCCTCACTGATGTTCCTGGTGTCACCTAAGAGAACGACACCTACGTTGTCTTCCTCCAGGTTCTGGACCATGCCGTATACTTCTCCTGGGAATTCCAGAAGCTCACCCTGCATGGCTTTCTCCAGTCCATGAACTCGAGCGATACCGTCTGCAACCGTGATAACGGTGCCGACATCAGAGACTTCCAGTTTGGTAGAATACTTTGCAATCTGTTCTTTGATTACCGAACTGATTTCTTCTGGTCTCAAATTCATTGTCTGTTCCTTTCCGGCTTGTTATGCAAGCTGAAGTGCGGATAACTCCTTCTTCAGTTCGTAAAGCCTTGTCTTGATACTGCTGTCCACCACGCGGTCTCCGATGCGAATGACCATGCCTCCGAGGAGGGATGAGTCCACGTCGTAGTGCATTTCAAACTGCACATAGCCGGTTGTCTCAAGCAGTCTTTTTTCCAAAGCGTCCTTCTGCTCCGTCCCCAGCTCGACTGCGCTGGTCACATAAGCAGCTCCGATCTTTTTGAATTCCTTCACCCTCTGGATGAAATATTCCAGAATCGAGATCATCTCGTTCTGTCTGTCTTTCTCAACAATGATGCTCAAGAAGCCCATCAGCTCCTCCGCAATCTTTCCGGAAAAGACCTGATGTAATAAGGTAACCTTCTCTTCTTTTACGATCTGCGGGTTTCCGAGAACGGAAAAGAGTTCCGGGTTGTCCTGTAAAATGGGGACCAGAGCGGAGGTTTCCTCGTAGAGGGTATCCACAAGCTCTTTTTCCATGGCTGTCTCAAACAATGCATCGCCGTACACCTTTGAAACTAGCTTTGCCATGTATGTTCACCCATTTCCTTCAAAGTCTCATCAATCAAAGCATCCTGAATCTTGACATCGATGGAGTTTCCAACTACCTTCTCTGCCATGAATGCGGCGATGTCTACGATCTCCTGCTTCATGTCATCGAGGGCTTTCTTCTTCTCCAGCTCAACCTCGCGGTTTGCGCGGTCGATGATTCTGGCTGCTTCGGCCTTGGCTTCATCGAGCATTTCCTCCTCACGGGCTTTGGCTTTACGCCGTGCAGTCTCCAGAATGCTCTCAGCTTCTTTGTTCACGTCTCTTAATTTTGCCTCGTACTCAGCCTTCATAGCCTCTGCTGAAGATTTGTCTTCCGCAGCAGACGCCAGCTCGCCGGCAATCTTCTGTTTTCTCTTTTCCAGCACTTCACGCACCGGATTGAAAAGCAGATAGGACAATGCAAAGAATAAAATGAAGATATTGATACCAGTCAGCACTGCGTCATGCAGAAGCTGCGGATCAAATCCGATCAGTCTGTCCAAGTCTTACGCCTCCTTTCGTTGCTGTTCGCTTCGCATCTCCGCAACGAGCAAAAATCCATTGAAAATTGCCTGCGGCAATGGGATTTTTGCCTGCAAGCCTTTGCATTCTTACGGCCAGCGCAGCAAATGCGCAGACCTATCAACCAAAACTTTGCTCTTCGCGGCGCGCTCCGTTCTTCTTATGCGCCGAACGGCTTAACGAACATCAGGATGATAGCTACAACCAGACCATACAGACCGGTGGTCTCTGCTACCGCCTGACCAAGAAGCATGGTGGAAGTGATATCGGCTTTCGCGCCCGGGTTACGGCCTACTGCTGCAGCGCCGTGACCGGCTGCGATACCCTGTCCTACACC
>CAVIRL010000159.1:0-5984 GCA_963645005.1 Prevotella sp. P5-108 | reverse complement strand
TCCTTTATTTTAATTGTTCAAGTGGTTGTACGCAAGTCTACCCGTGTATAGTAACCGGAAAGCATCTTTTCAAAATCTTATTTGGTTAAGGTTCCATTCTCGAAGTAGTCAATCTTCATGGAATGACGTACGTCTGCCAGAGTCTTTGCTGCAGTTGCTTCTGCGCGCTTGCTGCCCTCTGCCAGAATGTCGTATACATCCGGAAGGCGCTGCTCCCATTCCTTTCTGCGCTCGCGGATCGAAGCAAGCTCAGACTGAATAACGTTGTTTAAGAACTGCTTTACTTTGACATCGCCAAGTCCGCCGCGGCGGTAGTGGTCTTTTAACTCGTCCAGATTGTTGTAATCCGGCAGGAACTCTGCGAAGTGCTCCGGACGGCAAAATGCATCAAGATAAATGAATACCGGGTTGCCCTCTACCTGTCCCGGATCTTCCACGCGAAGGTGATTCGGATCAGTGAACATGGACATGATCTTCTTGCGGATATCCTCCGGCTCATCGGATAAGTAGATGCAGTTGCCCAGGGATTTGCTCATTTTTGCCTTGCCATCGATACCCGGCAGTCTTAAACATGCCTGGTTCTGCGGAAGGATAATCTGCGGCTCAACCAGAGTCTCACCGTATACAGAGTTGAACTTGTGTACGATCTCACGGCACTGCTCGATCATCGGCATCTGGTCTTCGCCAGCCGGAACGGTGGTTGCCTTGAATGCAGTGATGTCAGCTGCCTGGCTGATCGGATAGGTGAAGAAACCAACCGGGATACTAGCCTCGAAATTGCGCATCTTAATCTCAGATTTTACGGTTGGGTTTCTCTGAAGGCGGGAAACAGTAACCAGGTTCATGTAGTAAAAGCTGAGCTCAGTCAGCTCCGGAACCATAGACTGAATGAAGATAGTGGATTTTTCCGGATCAAGACCACATGCAAGGTAATCCAGAGCAACCTGGATGATGTTGTCGCGTACCTTCTCCGGGTGTTCTGCGTTGTCAGTTAAAGCCTGCGCATCGGCAATCATGATGTAGATCTCATCGTATTTGCCGGAATTCTGCAGTCTGACACGCTCTTTTAATGAGCCAACATAGTGGCCTACATGAAGGCGGCCGGTGGGACGGTCGCCAGTCAGAATGATCTGTTTCATATATGATAGGACTCCTTTGTTCTTTGTGCGGCACCGCCGCTGATTCTTCTATTATAATTGTTTCAGCAGAGCGCGTCAACCTGACCTTTGTCCTATCTTTCGTATCTTTTCAGCTCACCAGCGGCACAATGCAGCTGCTCCAGAACCAGCTGACCGGAAACACCAGTACCATGGCAGGAACCATATCCGCAGTGGGGAACATTTTCACCTTCATCATACAGAATGCCGTGGCCAGCATAACAAATCCGCCTGCCGCCTTAAAATCGTCTATCATATCCGGCGTTGTCAGCGGATAGATCAGCCTTGCACAGAAAAACAATGCAAGAAAAATCATCATCTGCGGAATCGCAATCAGTGAAACAACACCGCCGAGCGTACAGGAAAAAATCATCGCCGTAAAGAAATCCAGGATTGCTTTTGCAATCAGAATTCCGTGGTCTCCGGTCATTCCGGCTACAATGGAACCATAAACGCCGGTACCACTCGCACAGAACAGGACAATCACCGTCACCAGCATTGCTTCAAACTCATCCTGGGAAACAGAACCCGCTCTGTTTGGAAGCACTCTGGCAGATAGGCCCTGCAGCATTCCGGCCCCTTTTCGCACCCGCTCACCCAAATGCAGGGCCAGTCCTGCCGCAGTTCCAATCACAACGGAAAAGGTGACAGCCGGCATATGTTTCATCAGGACGATGGAACCAATCCCCATTCCCATGGCACAGACTCCAAATACCAGATTCAGTTTCTCTTTGATATCCATCGACAGCCGGTTCTGCACAAGCAGTCCAAACAGTCCGCCTGCTGCAACCGCTACCGCATCCACCAGAACCCCTACTGGCATGATTTCTGCTCTTTCAGATACTTAAGTGCATCCAGAATCATCTGCTCTGCCACCCCAAAGTTTCCTGTTCTGCGGACGGTAAAACCATGAGAACTTCCTTTTACACGTTTCGCATATACGGTCACTCCTGCATCAATCAGCCGGGAAGCAAAACGCACGCTTTCCTCACTCAGAATATCTTTTTCCGCTATGATATATACAACCGGCGGAAACTTTTCCAGATCAGCTTTGCAGGCCAGCACTGGCGATACCGTGATCTTATATATGTCATCCGGTTCTGACAGATACCATTCCCGGTAACAGTATTCCTGCTCCACAGAATTCCGGATAAAGGGCGCATAGGCATATCTGCGTTCCTCCGGCAGGTTCGTAAAATCAACCGGAGGATAGTCCAGAATCAGAAGTGAAATCTGCACTTTCTCTTCCCGCTGTGCCAGGAACTGGATTCCTGCAGCCAGATTTCCGCCTGCGCTGTGACCGCCTACCACGACACAATCCGGATCAGCCCAGAATTCACTGCTGTGCTGAACCACATATTTGAGAACATCATAAGATTCTTCCAATGCATACGGGTATTTATATTCCGGCGCCGTGTGATAGTCGATATCCACAACAACATATCCGGCATTCTGGGCCATATTTCTGCAGTAAACAACATCCTGATCTCTGTGTCCCTTTACAAAACCACCCCCATGAAGATTAATCATCAGCGGATAGGTATCTTTTCCTCCCTCTGGAACATAAATATATACATGCGTTTCTCCATGACGGGTAGGAATCATTCTTTCCTCTTCATGTCCGCAGTGAAAACGGTTCATTTCTTCCTCACTCAGAGAACCGCCAACCGCACTTTTCCGAACAGAATCCAACGTAATTTTGTCCATATTTTTCATCTTCTTTCTCATTTAATATAATATCGAAAATACAATTCCTGCCAATACCAGTACCAGACCGCCGCCCAGACGGGAAGAAACTGCCGCATAGCTCATCAGTTCCAGACGGTCTGCCGCGCTCAGCACGATCAGGTCACCGCCGCCTCCGCGGTTCGCCATGCAGAGTCCTGCTGTAATCGCAGAATCGATCGAATAAAATCCAAGGATCCATCCAAAGACTGCCGTACCGATTACTGCTCCAAGAACAATGGCAAAACAGATAATACCATTCTTCAGACTGATCGCATTCATAAACTCTCCGAAATCTGTCATAACAATGCCAACTGCCGCAAAACCAAATGCGCCAAGGGATCTCACGCAAAAATTAGAAAGAACCTTGATTCCATTCTTAAATTCCTGCGGAATAATATCACAGATATTACAGATTGCCAGTAATACCACAAAATAAGCATACTGATGAATCGGGATACCGCCAATGGTCGGCAGCCATTTTTTCGCAAGCATCAGTGATAATGCAAAGATTGCGCCAACCCAGATGAAGGAAGCAGCAATCTCATCCATGGACGGCTTTACAAACTCCACTTCTTTCTCTTTGGCAGCCTGGGCATTTTCTTTTCTCATCAGAGTTTTCTTATCTCCGGTCCAGGACGGTATTTTGCTGCCAATACCATTCAGAATAGCAGCCACAACAATACAAATCGTATTGGCCAGTGTCAGAATCGCTAACGCAACAGAATAGTAAGCATCTTTATCTCCGCCGGTCACCTGTTCATAAATCTGGCTCATGGGAATTGCTCCGGCTCCATTACCACCTCCCATAACAGGAAGTACATACATCACCAACAGGTCCGACACACGATATCCCATCAGCACTCCGGCAAATGTTCCAAATACTCCAGCCGTTGCTACACCCACCAGCACCACAGGAATATACCGGATCAATGACTGGATTAATGCTTTTCTTTCCAGTACCAGCAGGGATGATGCCATCAGCATGCAGATAAAAAAGGTCTGATATCCTGCCGTATCAAAAAGTGTTGTTGCAGATTCCACATATTTTTCCGGAATCAGGTGCATATAATTCATCCAGGATGGAAACATGACCGCAAGCAGAGAACCTCCGCCAACCCATTTATTAAAAACAGGGATTCTGTCTCCAACCGCTATGCAGATTCCTCCAAGTACCATCAGATACGCAATGGTGCTCAAAAAATCATTTCCAAGTCCGCCAAGATACATTGATGCCAGAAGAACTACGGCTAGTGCCGCAAAATACGGCAGTTTTATCCCGTTAATCTTTATTTCTGACAATTTTTCCATACTGTAACCTCCTAAAATCCAACACATTGTTTCCTTGTTCGCATCCGGCCGTTTTTGCTGATTTCATTGTAATGGATTTCAGTCTTTTTATAAAATGTTATTATTTGTATCCCCTATAACCTTTTTTGCATAGAAAAAGCCAGGACATCCTATTTGCGATATTCCTGGCCGATTCTGTAAATTTCATATTCTATTGTTCAAAAATTCCATCCATTTTCTTCTTTAACAGCTCCAGAAATTCCCGCTGTACCCGCGTCAGCATCTTCCGATTCCGATACACTGCACCAATGTTCCAGTACAGTCCCCTTTCACCTATCGAATAAAGATACGGCTTCTGAATGGTTCGGGTCAGCAGCACGGTAGATTGTGTCACCATGCCAACGCCCATTCCAGACGCAGCCAGACGGTAAATCGTCTCATTTCCTTTTACCTCCTGAATCGAGGCATGCTCCACCCCATATTCCATAAGAAGAAAATCAAACATGGTTCTGAGCCCGTGTTTTTTCTCGCTTATCAGCAGATTTTCATGGCAGAAATCCTCTGCTGTTACATAAGATTTCCGAATCCCGGCTGCATCGGTTGTTTCTTTATGAGGCAGTTCCTTTCCGGAAACAATCAGCAATTCTTCTTTTAAGATCAGTTCCGATTCCAGCGGATTCTCCAGCATGGACAATGGCATGATGGCAAAATCTACTGTCCCATTCATCACGTTTCTTTCTCCATCGGAATAGCTGGTCTGTACCGGAATCACATCATAATCTGGATACCGTTCATGAAACTCTGCCATAACATAAGGAAGCAAAAAACTGGCCCGGGAATGTGCCATGCCAATCCGTATCTTGCCCCGCTCCTGCCTCTGAATCTCCCGAATCCGTTCATTCATATGGTTCCGGATATCCAGAATCTGTTTTGCAGACTCCACATAAACTTCTCCCGCATCCGTCAGAGTCAGCGGATTGGTATCTCTGTTAAAAATACGGCTCCCAAGCTCTTCTTCCACCTTGGAAACATAATGGCTTAATGCTGGCTGCGAAATAAACAAGGCTCCCGCCGCTTTGGTGATATTTCCCGTCTCACAGATTTTGAGTATATACTCACATTGCTTAAAATCCATTATTACCACCCTTTGTAAGATTCATTTACAGAAAAAGCCCCGAAAACTCAGGGCTCATCAACGCAGTGCGGGCAACAGGACTTGAACCTGCACATCGGAGATACCAGAACCTAAATCTGGCGCGTCTGCCAATTCCGCCATGCCCGCGGATATAAAACTTTTGCGAGAACAGTTCTGCACCGCCACCGCAAAATTATACAGATTGTAAAAAATCCTTACGCAGCGACTGCATAAGGATCTAACAATCAGGGTGGATAGAGGGATTCGAACCCTCGGCCTCCAGAGCCACAATCTGGCGCGCTAACCAGCTGCGCTATACCCACCATTATGAAATTTCTCTTTCACTTTTGTGAAAGAAACGAGCCTGAAGGGATTCGAACCCCCGACCCACGGCTTAGAAGGCCGTTGCTCTATCCAGCTGAGCTACAGACTCACTTTTGAAAAGATGTACTTTTCAAGAGCGGGTGATGGGAATCGAACCCACGTATCCAGCTTGGAAGGCTGGTGTTCTACCATTGAACTACACCCGCAGATATTCAATTAAAAGAGCGATAGACGGGGCTCGAACCCGCGGTCTCGACCTTGGCAAGGTCGCGCGTTACCAACTACGCCACTATCGCATAAGAGCGGGTGATGGGAATCGAACCCACGTATCCAGCTTGGAAGGCTGGTGTTCT
>CAVIRL010000158.1:0-6002 GCA_963645005.1 Prevotella sp. P5-108 | reverse complement strand
CCACCGACATGCAAGCATGTCGTGGACTCAGACTTTTGACACTGTAACCAATTTTAAGAATGCTTCTGCAATATGAGAACAACAGCCTCTGATGAAAACGGCGACAGGAGCGCAGTGAAATGAAAACGAGACTGATTATAGATGGAAACGCGGTTTATGAGATTGATGAGGAATGTGAGGCGTGCCGGTACGGGGAGACCCATTGCACAGAAAAGAAAAAGCGAATCGGAAACATGGAAAAGAGTAAACTGAAGAAACAGAAAGAAAACGATTCTGAGGGATAACATTCTGTATAGAAAAAGACTCCCCCTCGGTCTATGAGGGGGAGTCTTTTGAACTGGGGTTTGTTTAGCAGAAGCCGCCGCATCCACCATTGCCGCCGCAGCAGCATAACAGCAGAATGACCCAGATCCAGTTACAGCCGTTATTATGTTCACATCCACATCCGGAACCAAATCCGTTGCCGCTGCAGCAGCACAGGATCAGTATCAGCCAGATCATGTTGCAGCTGTTTCCTCCTGAATTGCAGTCGCATCCGCATCCACAGTTTGTAGCAGCCAGATCGCTCATAAGAAAAGCCTCCGAAAAAATATTTACAATCCATCATATGAGCGGTGGCCTGTCACTGTTTCTGTTTTTGGGAAATTTATTCACCCTGATACATGTATTTGATCAGGCGTTCAATATCTTCTCTGTCCTGGGCCACGATATCCAGCTCCTTGATGAAGCCGTTGGAAAACATGGTAGCCATGGAGAGATACTGGGACAGTTTGGATTTTAAGTTGATGCGGTCTCCTTCCGGAGATACCAGTTCAACCGGTCCCTTGCACTGATCGATAATTTTAAAGAAGCTTTCTACATCGTTGATATTCTGAATTTTCATTTAGGATTCCTCCTTTGCTCGACACATGACTTGGTTATCTTTTTGACAAGCAAAAGTATAGCAAAAGTATAACAATCCGGCAATCACCAGAATTTCCAAAAAATGGATCGAAAAAAATATGGATTCAATGCAGAAATACAAGAGGAGAAATGGAAAGACGGGAAAAGCACCGTCAAAAAACATAATAAAAAATTCGCTGTTTTTTCTAAAAATTAGTGGTTCTTTTTTTGAACGGATATGCTATACTGTCTTAGTGCATATTTGCGATAAGATTATTATAGAAGAAACACAGGTGAAATCATGAATCAGTATGAGAATGGCAGAAATTCCGGAACGGGCCGCTCCAGGGCCAGGAGTACATCCTATTCCGGCAGCGGAAGAAGCACTTCTGCTGGCAGACAGACAAGAACAGCGGCCGGAAGTACAAGAAGCAGCGCTTCCTCCTCCAGGAGTTCTTCCGCGAGAAGTACCTCTGGAAGAAGCAGCTCCGGCAGCAGCGCAAGACGGACGGCGGGCAGCAGTACCAGAACTTCTTCATCACGGTCTGGAAGTTATCATAATGAAACAAGACGTTCCTCCGGACGGCATGGCGGAAGACGCGGCGGCTCGGATTTCGGGAAGATCGCGATTGGCGGCGTGATCCTGATCCTGGCAATTTTCTGCGTTACTTTCCTTATGAAGAAAGTGACCGGTTCGAAAAACACAAGCACCGAACCGGAGACCGAGCTTACGGTTCCTGAGACCGAACTGGAAAAAGAGGTTACGGTAGACGGCATCAATATCACGGGCATGTCCCGGGAAGAGGCCAAAGCGGCCATTCTCAAGGATTTCCCATGGGGCATGAAGGTAACCTGGCAGGATCAGAGCTACGATGTGAATGACCTGATGGCAGAAAAGGTTGATTCCTTATTACAGGAAATCTACACCGGTGAGCCGAAAGAAAGTTATACGCTGGATACCACCGGACTGGAAGACGCAGCAGCAAAGGAAGCCGAGACAGTGGCAGGTCTGTGGAACAAGAAAGCAAAGAACGGTTCCATTTCCGAGTATGATGCTTCTTCGGATAAGTTCTTATTTAAAGGAGCAGAAAACGGACTGGCTGTAGATCAGGATCAGTTAAAGGCAGATATTCTCGCAGCATTAAGCCGCAAGGACTTTACTGCTTCTATTACCGCAACGGTAAACGAGGTGGAGCCGGAATTCTCTGAGGCTGTTGCAAGAGAAAAATACAAGACCATCGGGACCTTTACCACCAACACAACCTCCAATCAGAAGCGCAACACCAATGTGAAGCTGGCAGCCCAGGCAATTAACGGTCTTGTGCTCCAGCCGGGCGAGGAGTTCTCCTTCAACAATCGGGTCGGAGAACGGACGGAGGCCAAGGGGTACAAGGCGGCTGCGGCATACAACAATGGAGAGGTTGTTCAGGAGATCGGCGGAGGTGTCTGTCAGGTTTCTTCTACCTTGTACAATGCGGTAGTCAAGGCTGGACTGAAGACCACCATGCGCCGCTCTCATACCTTTGAGCCATCCTATGTGACACCGGGAACGGATGCAACCGTAAGCTGGGGAGGACCGGACTATAAGTTTGTAAACAACTCCAGCGCAGCCATCGGCATCCGCGCAAGCTATTATAACCAGACCTGTACCGTATCCATTTATGGGATTCCGGTTCTGGAAGACGGGGTGACCCATTCCCTGAAATCCACAAAGCTTAGCGAGACCGATCCGCCGGCTCCGACCTACGAGGAGGATCCGACACTGGAGCCGGGAGTGGAGAAGGTAAAGAGCAATGGAAGCAAGGGCAGTAAATGGGAGACTCGCCTGATCGTTACGAAAAACGGTGAGGTGGTAAGCCAGGATGTGGACCACAGTGTTACTTATAAGGGACATACCCCGGTCATCTTAAGAAACAGCACGGGCACCACGGCGGCAGGCACAACGACTGAGGCGGACAGTTCCTCCATAGCATCTGTGGAGCCGTCCGGCGAGAGTACGGCGGTGCCGACCAGCGCAGGCGAGAGCCATAAGACAAGTGAGTCTGCCACTACGGCAGCTTCCCATACCACAGCTGCAGAGAAAACTACGGCAGCGGAGACTACGGCAGTGCCAACTACGGCAGCGTCAACTACGGCAGCAGCGCAGCATCCGGTTTCCAGTCCGACCGCAGCAGGCTCCGGGAACAGCAGTTCCGGAAACGCGCCTACTGCGGCAGATAGCGGAGATGCACCGACTATCGCACCAAATCCGGGTATGTAAAAACAAAAAACAGACTTATTGAGAAATTGTAAAAAAATTCACAAAACAGGAGTGCTTTTCGCGGGCACTCCTGTTTCTTTTTCCGATAAAAAAATCCGGGATAAGCCTCTGCTAACTTACATTTTGTGCGGATTGTATGCAAAATAATACGCGAAAAAACTGTTTTCATGTTTGCAAAACGATAAAAAGTTGCTATAATATACACAGGTCAGTCTCCTTATGCGGGGAGACTTCACTTTCCGGTGCAGTTTTGCCGGGAAACTTCCCGGTGTTCAACCGGGTGAAAAGCATATTCACATTTGTAGGAGGATAATCAAATGGCAAGAAAAATGAAAACCATGGATGGTAATCAGGCTGCTGCTCATGCTTCATACGCATTTACCGAAGTTGCAGCTATGTACCCGATTACACCGTCTTCCGTAATGCCTGAGCATACGGATGAGTGGGCTACTGAAGGCAGAAAGAACATCTTCGGCCGTACAGTACAGATCACTGAGATGCAGTCCGAGGCTGGTGCAGCCGGTGCTGTTCACGGTTCTCTGGTAGCAGGCGCTCTGACCACTACCTATACCGCTTCCCAGGGTCTTCTTCTGATGATCCCGGATCTGTACAAAATCGCTGGTGAGCAGTTACCGGGCGTTATCGATGTATCTGCACGTGCAGTATCTTCTCACGCACTGAACATCTTCGGTGATCATTCCGACGTTTATGCATGCCGTCAGACCGGCTGCGCTATGCTGTGTGAGTCCAGCGTACAGGAAGTTATGGACTTAACTCCGGTTGCTCATCTGTCTGCAATCAAGGGCAAAGTTCCGTTCATCAACTTCTTCGATGGATTCCGTACCTCTCATGAGATCCAGAAGATCGAAGAGTGGGATTACGATGATCTGGCTGAGATGGCTGACTGGGATGCAATTGCAGAGTATCGTGCAAAAGCATTAAACCCGAACAACCCGTCCCAGAAGGGTTCTGCACAGAACCCGGATATCTTCTTCCAGGCTCGTGAGGCATGCAACTCTTACTACGATGCTCTTCCGGCTGTAGTACAGATGTACATGGACAAGGTAAACGCAAAGATCGGTACCGACTACAAACTGTTTAACTACTATGGTGCTGAGGATGCAGAGCAGATCATCATCGCTATGGGCTCCGTTAACGACACCATCGAGGAGACCATCGATTACATGAGAAAATCTACCGGCGCTAAAGTTGGTGTTGTAAAGGTTCGCCTGTACAGACCGTTCAGCGCAGAGGCTCTGATCGATGCTATTCCGGATACCGTTAAGAAAATCACTGTTCTTGACAGAACCAAAGAGCCGGGTTCCTTAGGTGAGCCGTTATACCTGGACGTTGTTGCAGCATTAAAGGGCAGCAAGTTCGATCAGGTTGAGATCTTCTCCGGCCGTTATGGTCTGGGTTCCAAAGATACCACTCCGTCTCAGATCGTTGCTATTTATGAGAACAGCACCATCAAGAGATTTACCACCGGTATCGTAGATGATGTTACCAACCTGTCCCTGCCGGTAGGCGCTCCGCTCGTTACCACTCCGGAAGGAACCACCAACTGTAAGTTCTGGGGTCTGGGCGCAGATGGTACCGTAGGTGCAAACAAGAACTCCATCAAGATCATCGGTGACAATACCGATATGTACGCACAGGCTTACTTCGATTATGACTCCAAGAAATCCGGCGGTGTTACCATGTCTCACCTTCGTTTCGGTCATAAGAAGATCAAATCCACCTATCTGATCCATCAGGCAAACTTCGTAGCATGCCACAACCCGGCATACGTTCGTAAGTACAACATGGTTCAGGAGCTGGTTGACGGTGGTACCTTCCTGTTAAACTGCTCATGGTCTCATGAGGAGCTGGAAAAGCACCTTCCGGGACAGATGAAGAAATTTATCGCTGACCACAACATCAACTTCTACACCATCGACGGTGTTAAGATCGGTATCGAGACCGGCATGGGTCCGACCCGTATCAATACCATCTTACAGTCCGCATTCTTCAAACTGACCGGTATCATCCCGGAGGAGAAAGCAATCGAGCTGATGAAGGCTGCTGCTCAGAAGACTTACGGCCGTAAGGGTGAGGACGTTGTTAAGAAGAACTGGGCTGCTATCGATGCTGGTGCAACCGGCGTTGTTAAGGTAGAGGTTCCGGAAAGCTGGAAGAACTGCGAGGATGAGGGTCTTGATTACAAGACTGTTACCGGCGACAGAAAAGACGTTGTTGATTTCGTTAACAACATCCAGACCAAAGTCAGCGCTCAGGAAGGTAACAACTTACCGGTATCTGCATTCAAGGATTATGTAGATGGTAATACCCCGTCTGGCTCCGCTGCATTCGAGAAACGTGGTATCGCTGTTGACGTTCCGGTATGGAATTCCGAGAACTGTATCCAGTGTAACTTCTGCTCTTATGTCTGCCCGCACGCTGCAATCCGTCCGGTTGCCATGACCGAGGAAGAGGCTGCTAAGGTTGAGGGCGCTACTTTACCGTTAACCGGTATGCCGCAGTACAAGTTCACCATCGCTGTATCTGCACTTGACTGTACCGGTTGTGGTTCCTGTGCAAACGTATGTCCTGGCAAGAAGGGCGAGAAGGCTCTTACCATGGATAAGCTTGACAAGCACCTCGACGAGCAGAAGACCTTTGATTACGCAGTAACCCTGCCGATCAAAGAGGATGTTGTTGCTAAATTCAAAGAGACCACTGTTAAGGGTTCCCAGTTCAAACAGCCGTTACTTGAGTTCTCCGGCGCATGTGCTGGATGTGGTGAGACTCCGTACGCTAAGCTGATCACCCAGCTGTTCGGTGACAGAATGTACATCTCCAACGCAACCGGATGTTCTTC
>CAVIRL010000157.1:0-6006 GCA_963645005.1 Prevotella sp. P5-108 | reverse complement strand
GTATTCGTCGGACATCTGCACACCCTTCCACGGCTTGCTGTATATATATAAATTGCTGGAAACGCCTGCCCCCGGGAACAGATGATTTCTCGGAGAGGTTCCTCTGGTTACCTGCCAGTAAAGGAACTGGCAGCTGCTCTCCACCTTCTGTACCAGATCACTCAGCAGGGCACCGACCTCTTCTTTCGTATAAGGAAGTTCAATGCGAAGCATCGCCGCACTATTGAACATGCGGTCCAGATGATCCTGCAGGGCAAATATTTTATGATCAAACACCATGGCCGCCTCATAGATTCCGTCGCCAAAATAAAATCCGCGGTCATTCGCCGGGATCATCATATCGTCAATTGCTGTGATTTTTCCATTATAGTAGGCAAGGTCCTTCATCTTATCCATGTTATCTTTCTCCTTTTTCCCGGATCATGACAGCTTTGCTATCTGTGCGTGACACCGTCTGCGATGCAGATTTTCTTCACTGCCATAAAGTCCGTATGTGTATTCGATGTAAGTATACAATGTGGATTTTCAAAAGTAAATAGTTGTGGTAAACTAAGGAAAAACAATCCCTTATTCAGAACTCAGAGGAGGAATGATCATGGAAAAAATCAAAATGACTACGCCGCTCGTTGAGATGGACGGCGATGAGATGGCTGCCATTCTGTGGAAAGAAACCCGGGAAAAGCTGGTGCTCCCTTTCGTGGATCTGCTGGCGGACTATTACGACTTAAGCATCCGCAACCGTGACCTTACCGATGACCAGGTCACCGTGGATTCCGCCAACGCTGCCAACAAATACGGCGTTGCGGTCAAGTGCGCCACCATCACACCAAACCTGGAACGCATCCAGGAATATCAGTTAAAGAAAATGTGGAAGAGCCCCAACGCCACCATCCGCTCTATCATGGATGGTACGGTATTCCGCGCTCCGATCCTCATCAGGGGCATTGAACCTTACATCAAAACCTGGACCAAACCCATCACCCTGGCACGCCACGCCTACGGTGATCTCTACCGCGCTTCTGAGATGAAAATTGACCAGCCGGGCAAATGTGAGCTGGTCTTCACCGCAGAGGATGGAACCGAAACCCGGGAACTGATCCACAACTTTACCACTCCCGGTGTTGCCCAGGGTATCCATAACCTGGATTCTTCCATCCGCAATTTTGCGCGCTGCTGCATGGCCTATGCCCTGGATGTAAAGCAGGATCTGATCTTTTCCGCAAAAGACACCATTTCCAAAGTCTATGACCGTAATTTCCGTGAAATCTTTAAAGATGTCTTCATGAATGAATTTATGGAAGCTTTTGAGAAGGCCGGCATCACATACCAGTACTGCCTCATTGATGACGCTGTATCCCGCGCCGTGAAGAATGAAGGCGGCTATGTCTGGGCCTGCCAGAACTATGACGGTGATGTCATGAGTGATATGCTTGCTACCGCCTACGGCTCCGCGGCCATGATGACCTCCGTGCTGGTATCCCCGAACGGCTGCTATGAATACGAGGCCGCCCACGGAACTGTGCGCCGTCACTACTACCGTTACTTAGAGGGCGGCGTTGCCTCCACCAACCCCCTTGCCATCATCATGGCCTGGGCCAGCGCCCTGGAAAAGCGCGGCGAGCTGGATCAGAACAAAGAACTGGAGCTCTTTGGCCGTCAGTTAAAAGAAGCAGCCGTGAAAACCGTGGAAGACGGCATCATGACTGCTGATCTGAAAAAAGTAACTACGATAAAGAATCCGCATGTTGTTACCGGACTTCAATTCATTGCCACGGTCCAGGAGCGGCTGATGAAGCTTCGCGGATAAGGCTTAACAGCCAAATTTCTGCTTCATCAGGTCGATCAGGTATCGCTCTGCCCGGCCCAGATACATCGTTTCTTTGTAAACCGCGTTGACATTCCAGTATTCCGGCGTTACTGAAAAATCATAACAATGGAACCGCTCTATTCCCCCCAGCACCTCCACTGCCCGCTGGGGCACAATTGCCACACCGAGACCGGAGGCTGCAAGCTGGACCGCGGAAATGCAGCTGGAAAGTTCAATCATAATCTCAGGGTCTATGTCATGCTGCCGGAGTACTGCATCGGTTTTCCGTCGTATGGCATGGCCCTTTTTTAACATGATAAACGGGATATCCCTCATGGCGGACAGCCTGACACATGGGAGAGCATCGGCATCGCCTGCCTTCCGCAGCTTTTCTTCAGCCACTTTCTCAGTGCCGGCCAGGAACTGCTCCGTTACCGCCTCTCCGTTTTCCGGGGTCAGAAGCATATCCGTCCGGATCATGCCCGGATCCGCAACCAGGATCAGGCGTTCCCAGTAAATGAGTTCCGCCTTCAGTCCCACCGGCAGCTCCCCCTGGTCACGCGGAATCACGTAAAAACTAATATCATCCCGCAGGATCGCCTGTAAAAGCTCGTCCGACTTTGCCTCCCGAACCTGCAGTTCAATCCCCGGATACTTCTTTTTGAAATCCGGGATCACTGCCGGAAGCATATATCCCGTGCGCTCTGTTGGCATGCCAAGCGTAATGCGGCCCTTTTCCCCCAGTCCTGCATCGATCAGCTCTTTCCTTAAATTGTCACTCATCAGCAGGATCTTTCTGGCTGTCTCCACATATTTTTCTCCCGCATAGGTAACCGTCAGCGGAGAAGTTCCCCGATCAAACAGCTTCACGCCCACATCCTGCTCCACTTTGGATACGATGTGGCTGAGTGAAGGCTGGGATATATAAAGCTTGCGCGCCGCCGCGGTGATACTGCGGCAGTCAGCTACCGTTGTGATATAAAGCATTTCGCGAAAATCCATGCTGCTCCTCCTGATATAAACCTATCTAAAAACAGTGTTTTCTTTGCATTCTATTATATCTGTTTTTCTGTTCTTCCGCAACGCAAAACAGAGCCTCTCCCCTTAAGGAACTGGCCCTGTTTTGCGTTTTCATTTTTCAGTTCTAACCTCTGTAATAATTAATCAGACAGCCGGATAACAGGATCTTCCGCTCATCTTCCGTCAGTGCATCCAGTGTACAGATAATCTCCGACTGCACTTTTCCGTCAGCCGGATCCAGCACTTGTACGGTAACCGGATTTTTGCATTCCGATACTATGTCCTTAACGTCCCGGATCAGCAGATAGCTTCCCACCGGGATCTCCAGCTTTTCCTCGGTCCGGAGGGGCAGAAGTCCCCAGTTGATCAGATTGGAACGGTAACGCTTGGTGGCGTACTCATTCGCCAGGTTTGCGAATCCCCCCAGGACCTTCTGGCAGCTGGCCGCCTGCTCTCTGGAGGAACCGTCGCCGATCTTGTCACTGACCATGAGGCTTCCCAGCGTGATGTCGGAGGATGCGCAGTGCAATTCCTCGGTAACTTTTGCAAGTAATGTGTCAAACTCGGCATCACCGGTCTGAACCGTGCTGCCTGCCTGATCTCTCCGGCGCTGCTCCAGCGCCCGCACAGCTTTCGCCCGGCCCACATACTCCGGATCCCGGCTGATCATGGTGTACTCGGAAATCTTCTCCGGGTTAGAACGGAAGGAGGAGGCCTCGCCGGACGGCACCAGCTCATCGGTGGTCACAGAGCCATGGTAGGAGCCTGCCGTCTTTAAGAGCAGATGTTTCGTCAACGGCTGCATTTCCGGCCAGTCCGCAATGTTCGGACCCATGGTCAGTTCTGCACTGTCATCGCCCTTGTTATAATTATCAAATACCTGATTTTCATAAATCTTCGGATCAAAATGATGATGCAGAGTCCTGTATTCCACATCCAGCTCTGTAGCCGCTGTCAGCTTTCCGCCGTTGCGGACCGTTGCCGCAATGGAACGGGCATCCATTAGGCAGGCACAGGCCATCTGTCCCTGTCCCGGCTTGGAGCCCTCGCGGTTCGGGTAGTTTCTGGTCATATGGCGGATGCTGACCTGATTGTTGGCCGGAACATCAGTCACGCCAAAGCACGGGCCGCAGATGCAGGGCCGCAGGGTTGCGCCGCTCACTGCCAGTTCTCCGGCAATCCCCTGTTCCATCAAATCTGCCATCACCGGAAGGCTGGCCGGGTTGATGCCAAGATTCAGGCCGCTTCCCGGAATGCCGCAGCCCTTTAAGATATCTGCCATTGCCACAATATTCTCAAACAGTCCGCCGCTGCAGCCGCTGACCAGGGCCTGGTCCACATAGAACTCCCCATCCCGCATATGAGACTGGATGGAAAACGGCTCGCCGTGATTTCCCTTGATCTTGTTTCCGGCTTCTTCCACCTCTTTGATGATTTCCGGCATCCGCTCCTTAAACTCACGGATCGGCATGGCGTTGCTCGGATGGAACGGAAGTGCGATCATACACTCCACACCGGAGAGGTCGATCTCAATCAGTCCGTCATAGTATGCTCCGGTCTCCGGTGCCATCTCCCGGTAGGCATCATGGCGTCCATGCTCTGCCAGAAATTCTTCGGTTTTCCCGTCCGTACACCAGACACTGGAGAGCGCCGCGCTCTCAGTGGTCATAACATCAATTCCCATGCGGTATTCCATGCTCAGATGATAGACACCGTCGCCCACAAACTCCAGCACCTTGTTCTTATTAAAATTGTT
Source organism: Prevotella sp. P5-108 (assembly GCA_963645005.1). GTDB lineage: Bacteria > Bacillota > Clostridia > Lachnospirales > Lachnospiraceae > Brotaphodocola. The sequence continues at coordinate 1,423 of CAVIRL010000157.1, read as the reverse complement.
CTGGAAGGTTGCCGCGATCAGAGCAAGAGCCACATCCTGCGGGCCTACACCGGGTCTCGGAGAACCGGTCAGTTTTACTGCCAGGACCGGGGGATACGCAATGTCGTAGGTCCGGCCTAAAAGCTGCTTTGCCACCTCGCCGCCGCCCTCTCCGATTCCCATGGCGCCCAGAGCTCCGTAGCGGGAATGGCTGTCAGAGCCAAGGATCATCCTTCCGCCTCCGGCCATCATCTCGCGCATATACTGGTGGAGTACCGCACGGTAGGGCGGGACAAAAATACCACCGTATTTTTTCGCATTTCCAAGGCCGAAGACATGGTCATCCTCGTTGATGGTTCCGCCCACCGCGCAAAGGGTGTGATGACAGTTCGAAAGTACATAAGGCACCGGAAACTGTTTGATCCCGCTGGCCCGGGCCGTCTGCAGAATATTGACATAGTTGTTATCCGGAGAAACCAGCGCGTCAAATTTCAGCCGAAGCTGCTCCATATTTCCGCTGTGGTTATGGGCCTTTAAAATCCCGTAGGCCATGGTTTTCGTTTTGCCCTCAGTCTGCTGCGCTGCCGTTTCTGCCGCGCAGAATGATCCGTCAGCCGCAAGTATCACTCCATGATCCGTCAGTTTTACCATATTCTCATCCTCCTGAAACACCGGGCACAGTTTCCTTTCTGCTCCCGGTGCTGTTTTTCACTGATTTATTTTTCTACTGCTTCCATCTCTTTCAGCTGCTTCTGTAAGTGCCGTAACTGACCACCGGAAAGGAGCACCTCCAGTTCATTGTCGGAGAGCTCCAGCTTTGCCTGGAAAGAAATTCCCTTGGTCAGGTCTTTGATTTCTACAGCCCGGGTCTTCATCTGGTCGAGAAGACCTTCTACCTCCAGCTCATCCAGCATATCCAGTTTATCGTAATCTGCCGGATCCGCAAATACCATCGGGATGATACCGTGGTTGATCAGGTTGCCCTTGTGGATACGGGCAATGCTCTTTGCGACAACCATCTTTACGCCCAGATACATTGGGTTGATGGCTGCATGTTCACGGGAAGATCCCTGACCATAGTTCTCACCGCCAATGATGATGCTCTTGCCCATAGCCTTGGCGCGGGCAGCAAACTCCGGATCATAACGGTGATAGCAGTACAGGCTCATGAGCGGAATATTGGAACGCATGCTGGAGAACTCGGCGCTTGCCGGGGTAATATCGTCTGTGGTAATGTTGTCCACGGTCTTTAAACTGATCTGGGCTTTCAGATACTGCTCCGGAGCATCCGGGATCGGAAGCGGCTGGATGTTCGGTCCGCGCACGATTTCTACCTTCTTTGCCTCTTCCTCTGGAATCGGCTTAATGATCATGGCATCATCAACCGGGAACTCCATCGGCTCTTTCACTTCTGTCAGAATAGACAGGTCACTGCCAAGAATAT
>CAVIRL010000156.1:0-6037 GCA_963645005.1 Prevotella sp. P5-108 | reverse complement strand
GGACCTCAATGTCTTCCTCGTGGCTCTGGGCCGGGAATTCTCCACCCTCTTCCAGTTCTACCATCAGCCAGTTGTAAGCTGCTTCTCTTGCGTCATCCAGAGCATCCTCCAGATCCGGACCGTCTCCCTCGCAGAGTTCCAGGTCCGGGAATACGATATGGAAACCATCATCGTCTTTATGCGGTGTGATCACCGCTGGATAGGTAAATGTCATGTTCCTGCCTCCATGTTCTTTCCGTTGATCCTGTACAGCACGGAGTCTCCGCGCCGCAGGTTTGTTTTAACGAAGCAGTACCAGTATACGACATTATCACAGATATGTAAATGGATTATCTTTTGTGCTCCGCCGGTTTCCCCATGGACCCACCCGCTTTTTGATTTGTACTTCCTTTGTACAGTTTCTAGTCTGTCCATCCTCTCCGGATTTATACATGCTTCTGAAGAATCTCAAACCGGCGGAAGATGCCGCCGGACGGATTCTGCCGGAAGGTCATCGTCTCTCCGGTGACCGGATGGGTGAAGGTAAGCTCATAAGCGGCCAGGGCAACGTCGGCGCGGGATGTGCGTGGGTGGCGGGCAGACGATGCATCCGTGCCGGCGCTTCGGCGGCTTGCCATGGCCCGTCTGCGGCCGAAACCGCCTGCCGGTCGATCAGCCGCATTCCCTGCCGGTTTTCCGGAAATGCTTTCACCTTGTTCCCGGTTTTCCACACCGTTCTCCTGCTTTACGCAGTCTGCGGCCGGATTTCCCTTCTGAAAGGCCGGATTATAGCGGTTATCACCCCAGAGCGGCAGTCCGTGTCCGGACATCTGCACCCGAATCTGATGATGGCGGCCGGTCAGAAGCTCTATTTCTGCCAGGGTCAGCGCTCCGTACGGCTCCACCTCCTTCGTCTCAAGGGCCCGGCAGATGAGCTCCGCAAGTTTTCCACCTTTTATCCCCATATCCACAATCCGGGATGTGTTTTCCTTCTCGTCTTTCAACAGATAATCCACATACTTTTCCACATTATCCACAGGTTTTCCACAGAGTACCGCAAGGTATTTCTTGTGCATCTTCCCTTCTGCAACCTGCTTACTCAGCACTGCTGCGGCGTTTTTCGTTTTGGCATACACCATGACACCGCTCACCGGCTTGTCCAGTCTGTGGATAACTCCCACGTAAGGCTCCACCGCCTTTGTGGACAGGTTGTGGTTATCCACCGGTTTCTTTGTGGATAAGTAGCGGCGGAGCTCACTGACCATGTCCGCGTCAAATCCGCGGCCGGACTGAGACTCCATACCCACCGGCTTCCACACCACCAGGATGGCCTCGTCTTCATACAGTATATTCAGCATCGTTCTATTTCCCCTCTGTTTTTTGCTTTGTTCTGTTTTTTGCTTACTCCGGTTTTCGCTTTGTTCTGGCTTTCGTTTTGCCCCGGTTTTCGCTTTGTTTCGGTTCTCGTTTTGCCCCAATTTCCGTTTTCCCAGTTCCCGCTTTTGCTGTTATTTTGTCAAATGGTTTGATTTTCAAAGTTTTTCCGGAAAATCTATTGCATTTTTCTTCGCGCCGCTGTATAGTATAGAAAACAGTTAGAAGTAGTTTTTAAAACTACATGTAATTTAAGTTTCTGTGTTTCCTGAAAGGAGGAATCATCATGACTCTGAAGATTAAAGATCCGGGCAGTGCCCTGACTCATTTTATCGCCATGATCCTGGCGCTGTGCGCCGCTTCCCCGCTGATCATCAAGGCAGCTGCGGAACCGGGCACCTCCCATGTACTGGCCCTTTCCATATTTATCATCAGCATGATCCTGCTCTACGCAGCAAGCACCATCTACCACACACTGGATATCTCACCGAAGATCAACCGTTTGCTGCGTAAGGTGGACCATATGATGATCTTCATCCTGATTGCCGGAACCTACACGCCGGTCTGCATGCTGGTTCTGGGAGACCGCACCGGCTGGACCATGCTGGCGCTGGTATGGGGCATTGCCGCTGCAGGCATCCTCATCAACGCCCTGTGGATCACCTGCCCCAAGTGGTTCTCTTCCCTGATCTACATTGCCATGGGCTGGGTCTGCGTACTGGCCTTCAGTAAGATCATCGCGGCCCTGCCGCGTCAGGCCTTCGGATGGCTTCTGGCGGGCGGTATCATCTATACCGCGGGCGGCGTGATCTACGCTTTGAAGCTTCCGATCTTCAACCAGAAGCACCGCTATTTCGGCTCCCATGAGATCTTCCATCTGTTCGTCATGGGCGGAAGCCTCTGCCACTACATTATGATGTACGCGTTTGTAGCCTGAAGCGATCAGAGCCAGCTTCTCCTTCCGGCTCAGCTGCTTGACCTCCCATTCCCGTCGCATGGCCTCCTGCTTCGTGCTGAAGGTTTCATAATACTTCAGCACCACAGGTCTGCGGCTTTTTGTGTATTTGGCACCTTTTCCGGCATTGTGGGCCGCCACCCGCTCCTTCAGATGGTTTGTCCACCCGCAGTAGAGAGTTCCGTCCGCGCATTCGAGAATGTAGGTGTAGTTTTCTTCTGTCATCGTTTCGCCTCATTTTCCAGCCGGTCCGGACTTCCGGATCAACTGCTCACACTTTCCCTATCATCCTATCATAAGATGCGCTGCCGCGCAACGCCGCGATTTCTGCCGTGAACGGGAACATCCCGCCCGATCACGTTATGTAGGCGGCACCTGCTGCTTGCAAGTACAGCATGCGCCGCCCAGGTCTCCCTGATCTATGAAAAGCACCGGCCTGATGCGATACCCCGGTTTCTGGCTTTCTGCCCGCCGCATGGATCAGCTATGTTTCATAGTATATCTTACGCCCGTCTTTTTCATTCGGTGTCTGTCCGCTTCTTTTTGTTTTCTTTCGGAACCCATCCGGATTTTCTGACCAGATTCAGGCTTTTCCAAAAAAACAGTCAGATTTCTTTCACCAGGATCAGGCAGTCTCCGGCTTTGATCTCCCCGCCTGGCAGATCGTTGGAGGCCAGAATGGAGTCCTCCGTCGTGTGGAACCGCTTTGCCACATCCCACAGACTGTCCCGGGGCTGCACAAAATATCCCACGATCCCCGGCATGGATTTCATTTTTTCTGTATCCGCAGGAAGAACCTGGGCCTGCCGGATCACCTGCCCCGGCTCCGGCTGCAGGACAAACAGATCCAGCGCGATCACGCCCCGCAGCTCCGCCTGTCCGCCTCCCGCCATAACCGCGGTAAGCTGTTCCAGTCCCGGTTCCAGATACCAGATGCTGTCCTCCCGGATCCCTGGGACCTCTGCCTCATAATGAAACGGCACCAGCCGGGTGGCTGCCTGCACCGGCCGCGCGTCATTGTCTGTCAGGTACAACAGCTTGACTTCCAGGACGCCGTCCACTGCCAGAACATCTTCCCGGATCTCCACCCCGTCCAGCTTTACGCTGCCGCTGCTGTGGCAAATCTGCAATACCCCGGGGCTGCTGTCCAGATTTACCTTTTCCGCAGCCTTGCATTTGCCGAAGTTGCGGGTCAGGATCCGGTCAAACACTGCATTTGCGGTATCCAGCACGATTTCCCGGTTTGTGGCATAGAGATCCTTTAAAAGTTCCAGCTCCTGCTCCTCGTAAAGACGCACATCCAGCTCTATGACCGCATCGATGGAAAGCTCCCGCATCTCCCCGTCATAATCCGGTTTCTCCTCCATTTCCCGGTGGACCAGCTTCAGGCCGATGACCGGGATCATATCTGCATCTGCCCCCTGCATCTCCACCTCACCGGAGAAGGGAAGGCTCTCTTCCACCCACTGCACCTGACTGTCCCCGCCGCCCTCATAAAGGGCAAATACCATCAGGGTTCCTTCCAGATGGATCTGACCGTCCAGCGGCTTTGCCTGGCACCCGGCAAGGCTCATCTCGGTCCACAGCATCCGCTCAATGGCAGGTTTGCTGCCGGGCAGGGTGACGTCCTGCTTTAAGCGGTAGGTGTCTTTTCTGCGCAGGGCAATGGCCGCTGCCGGCAGCTGCTCCTTTTTCACCTGGAGACGGATTTCCCCCGCTGCTTCCCCGGTGTCTCTCACATCCACGGCTGCTTCTGTGTCATACAGGCTTTCTGCCTTCGCCTCCAGGGTCACAATAGCACGGACTCCAAGCTTGCGCGAGTGGATCATCTCGGTATTCAGATCATCGAGCTGCCAGCCAACACTGACGTAGTCTTTCTCTTCCAGCTCCGGCACGTTGATGCTCTCCTCGAAAGGGATCACTCCTCCCAGTGTCTGCAGCCCGCCTTCTTCTGTCCGGTAAAGCACATGGAATTCCAGCTTTCCCCGCACCGTGATCCGCTCCCGCTGCACCTTCACCGGTTCCAACTGGATCAGGCCGGAATCCAGGATCACCTCGCTGATATCGCTCATGGTATCCGGAACGATAAAATCATCATCCAGGGTCACCTGGGTTCCCGTCTGGCTTTTCAGACGGTTCCTGTGTATGTTCCGCTTTTCCAGTTCCAGCATAAAAAGCACCCACCTTTCTTTCCATATCAGAAATCCTTTACAGAAAGTCTATGTGGGTGCTTTTCTTTTTATGATACGGCACCGGTCCGGACGGTCAGTCTTCTCCGGATTTTTCTGCCAGTTCCTCTCTCAGGCGCTCCAGCTCTGCTTCCAGTTCTCTGACGCGCTGCTCCATCTTCTCGAAATGTTCTACCGTAACCGCTTTTTTCCGGTTCACAATGGGAACTCCCGCTACCTTGACCGGTTGTGCCGGAATGCCGACTGCCGTGGTATCGTTCTCCAGTGGTTTTAACAGAACCGCGTTTGCCGCGATCTGGCAGTTATCCCCCACCTCGAATGCGCCGAGGATCTTGGCGCCGCAGCCTACGGTGACATTGTTGCCCAGGGTAGGATGACGTTTGCCCTTGTTTAAGCCCACGCCGCCCAGGGTAACGCCCTGGTAGATGGTACAGTTGTCTCCCACCACGGTCGTTTCACCAATGACAACACCGCAGCCATGATCAATGAGAATGCCATGCCCCAGCTGTGCGCCGGGATGAATCTCGATCAGCGTGAAAAAACGTGCGATCTGAGAGATCAGGCGCGCGATAAAAAACATATGATGCTTATAAAACCAGTGAGCAAACCGGTGCCAGATCAGGGCATGCACGCCCTGGTACAGAAGAAGCACCTCCAGAGCGCTCCGGGCTGCCGGGTCGCGCTCCTGTACTGCTTTCACATCTAACCAGATATCTTTCAAAATCATAATTCCAGGCCTCCGCAACAACGTTAGAATTTTGACTCCTATTTTACCATATGATAGGAAAGAAATACAAGTGCTGCGAAAGAATTCCTAGTAAATTACTGGAATATAACCGGCTGTTCCAGGTATTCTGTTTTTATAACAATGTACGGATAGGATTTTTCCGTTCCGACCTGCTCCGCAGTCTGCGGTCCCAAAAGCTCTGTATCTGCCACAATGGCATTCTCTGTCAGGTAAAGCTCCTTCACGGAAATGCTGAAGCCTCCGGTTTCCTGCTCGCCGTAGCCCACAACTATGTAAAGATTCCGGTCATCGGTGTAGGTCAGCTTAAAGGGCACCGTCTTCTTCTCCCCGATCACGTTCTTCAGTTCCTCCGGCAGATCTGTCTCCCCCGCTACAGTAAATTCCAGGTCCCGTACCTTTTCCAGATCATCCTTCTCCACGCTGCAGGCCGTCAGAAACCGCACCACAAAGGCCCAGGCTAAAAGAGCTACGACCAACAGCACTTTCCCGCTTTTTTTCTTTCCCATAACAGCCTCCCGAAAAAATTTGATAGTAATAACCTATTCTTTTTCCGGCCTGCCTATGCCTGGCTTTGTTAAAATTATTTTTGCTTTTCCGGTGTTTCTTTTCCAGAAATTTACAAAGCTTTACCATTCCGTGATAGATGTCAGAACCTTCTGTCGCTATAATCGGGAACTGTAAAACACATGAAACCAAACAGACAGACTGACAAACATGAACACGAGGAGAAAGAGAACATTATGAAGAAAAATCTGACACGTTTCACAGCACTTTGCATGGCTGGCGCCATGA
>CAVIRL010000155.1:0-6146 GCA_963645005.1 Prevotella sp. P5-108 | reverse complement strand
GATGCCGCCCATCAGGCTGATCATATTGACCAGCACGCCAACACCGCAGATCATGGTCAGGGTTCCCCATCTGTGCCGTTCCTTCCATTAAAAGGTTGGCAGTTCGAAATCCAAATGTATCTTCAATAACCGGTGTTTTTTCTTCCATCTGATAATCCACACCACACTCCAGAACGCCGCTGGCATGTCCAATGCGGATAAACTGTGTGTCCGTGTCCGGATTTAATACCTGCTGCACAATACTGCCCGGAATTACCGCCGCTGCCGCTGTACACATTGCGCCAGTCATGGCATAGCTTGGATGTGCTTTCTGCATGGACATCATCCGAGAAAGCAGGTCAATTTCTTTCTTCTTTATAATCCTGCCATCTGCAGTTTCATAAGTATCCGGCTCTGCCACAAATGTCATCTTCGGAATTCCCGGCGTCTCCCATGCGGATTTTTTGTAATCATCTGTCAGGCCAAGCTTTACTGCCGCAAGCCCTCTTACGGTTTCCAGCAATTCCAGCTTCTCAGAATCGGCATTTAATTCATTCGGTGTTTCCTTTCCGGTCAGCCCAAGATCCAATGCTCTCACGAAGACCAGCGGATTTGCTGCATCCACAATCGATATCTGTATCTTACCATACTGCGGAACCTCAACTGTATCCACAACATTTCCGGTGGGCAGCAGACCGTTTCCAAGTGTTCCCTCCGGATTTAAGAATTTCAGGCGGATCGGGGATGCAGTTCCCGGAACCCCCGCAATCTGAAATTCACCGGTATAATCAACCACTCCATTGTGGGTTGTGACATCCGCCGCAATGATTTTCTCTGTATTGGTATTGTAGATCCGTACCGTTGTAACTCCATCTTCTGCCTGTACCAGTCCCTTCTCGATGGCAAAAGGACCCACCGCAGAAGAAATATTTCCACAATTGCCCTTGTAACTCACAAGGGGCTTGTCTACGGATACCTGGGCAAAGGTGTAATCCACATCTGCATCCTCCCGCTGGGAGCGCTTCACAATTGCCACCTTGCTGGTCACTGACTGGGAACCGCCAAGCCCATCAATCTGCTTTGCATCCGGGCTTCCCATCATCCGAAGCAGGATCGGGTCCCACTCCTCGCGATTTTGGGGGAGATCGGATTCCAATATGTAAACGCCCTTGCTTGTGCCGCCCCGCATGATCGTAACGGGAAGTTTCAATACCTGTTCTTTCTGATTCTGCATTTTGTTTTCCTCCATCACCTGAGTGTGAAGGCGGTTTGGCCATACCGCCGGTTCTTTCCATGTTCAGGAAGCGTGTGACACTTCCGATGATTTACCGGTACCGTTTTCATGGTTTTATCATAGCATGAGCTTCAGTGTAATTCAAATTCATTGTTTTCATTTAAACTATTCCTGTAATCTATAGTTTGTGATATACTGAATCTATCAGATTTTAAACATGGGGGATTCTATGGATTTTAAAGACTTGTCTTATGTTCTGGCGATTGCCAGATACCAGAATATCACAAAGGCTGCAAATTCTCTGTATGTAACGCAGCCCACGCTGACCAAATTCCTACAGAATCTGGAGGCTGAACTCGGCCAGAAACTTTTCCGAAAACTGGGACATCGCTTTGTTCTGACCTATGCCGGAGAGCGCTATGTTGCCAAAGCCACAGATATCCTGAACCTAAAAAAGGAAATGGATCAGGAACTGAATGATATTATCAAAAACAATTACGGCTCGCTGAAAATCGCATTCCCAACGATGCGCGGTACTTATATGCTTCCCTGTACTCTGCCCATTTTCAACTCCCTGTATCCAAATGTACATCTGGATATCCTGGAATCTCATTCCAGCCAGTTAGAGGGCATGCTCTTAAACGGAGACGCAGACCTTGCCTTCTTCAATCTTCCGGTCAAAAGTCCGGATATTGATTATGAGATCATCTGCCATGAGGAACTGCTGCTGATTCTGCCCGCCCATCATCCGCTGGCTGGACTTGGCATCAAAAAAGAAGGATGCAAATATCCCTGGATGGATTTAAGACATCTGAAAGACGAACCATTTCTCTTTCAGATTCCCGGACAGAGGACCCAGCAGACTGTAGATCTGCTCTTCAAAGCTTGCGGAATCACGCCCATTGTGAAACTGCAGACCAGCAACATTGCCGCCAAAGTGCAGCTGGTTGCCAAAGGATATGGCTGCGGCTTTGTGACGGAAACGCATCTGAAGCACATCCAGCCGCCGCCGGATATCGCCTGCTTCTCCGTCGGGCCCGACACCTGCACAACGGTGGACTTTGTAGCTGCCTATCGGCGCGGAAGCTATCTGCCTTATCATGCGCAGGAGTATATTAAGATTGTGAAAGATTTTACATGAGATTGCATTAGATTTTATAAAAACAAGGCAGCCACTGGACTTCTCCAGTTGACTGCCTTGTTGTGGAAAAAGATTATTTTTCTAATATTGGTTCGGGTGTCAAAACACCCGAACTTTTGGTTACACGAATTGTTCCGTGCTTCGCACTCCCACAATTCTACTTCAATTCGGATTCTCGCGGGGCTTTCGCCCCACTACATCCTCATTGAAGTGCGTGTCATAAAGTCATTCCTCCACCGACATGCAAGCATGTCGTGGACTCAGACTTTTGACACTGTAACCAAAATTCGATATGGATATTTTCATACCCATTATTTCAAATAATACGGCACACCAAGTTTCTCAAGCAGCTGGATAGATGCCGTATTTTCTTTTGCCACCCAGGCGCATATGGGGCAGGCGAGTTCTTCTTTGGCATAGTTTAAAATGGCGCGGCAGGCTTCTTCGGCGTAGCCCTGGCGGCGGTAGGGGTGGAAAATGTGGTAGCCAAGTTCCAAGTATTCTGCGGATTCTCCTGGTGGCATTGTCTCGTGTTCGGATTCTTCTTCCGGTATTATTTTGTTTTCGGCTTTGCCATGCTCTGGCTCTTCTGAATTCGTCACCCCGGCTTTTCCCACGATCACGCCGTCGGCTTTCCGCACCACTGCCCAGATTCCGTACTCATAGAAGCGGTACTGGCTTTTGATGTAGGATTCCAGTTTGTCTTTTTCATAAAAGACCAGGTCGGCGGTGCGCTCTTCTTCTGTGTACCAGGCATCTGGCTCTTCGGGCATCTGGGCGATGTCATCCGGGGTAAACTCCCGGATGAGCAGACGGTCGGTTTCGGCAATGATCCACGGGAGACCGATGTGGCGGCGCACGATGCGCTCTAAATATTCTGAGCAAATGGCTTCCGGGGCAGCGAGGTATTCAGCATCCCAGAGTTCTGCTGAAGTGCATTCGCTCCCTGCGGTATCAACCGTTTTCTCCCCTTCGCCATTCAGCCAGTTTTTTTCCTGTGACTCATGCTCTTTCTCCATATATATCAGACCAACAAAAACTCTCCCCGCCGCTTTCGCGGTAAGGAGAGCCTCTTGTTCGTCAGAAACCACCACCGGATATGCTTTGTTTTCTACCCAAATCGTATATTCCTGCGTCATATAGTTCCTTTTCCTGTTTCAGTCTGTTTTCCTGGAACAACCTGTTTCCACGGCGTATTTCCCTGGGAAATTCCGCTGAAATTTTTCATGTTAAATCAGCACTTCTCCGGCTCGTCGTACTCTTCACCGAAGGTATCTACAGCCATGCTCTTGATCTTCTGCTCTTTGAGCGGTCTGTCGCTGTAGTCGGTGCGGGTCTCGGCGATCTTGTTTACCACATCCATGCCGTCAATGACCATACCGAAGGCTGCATATGCACCGTCTAAGTGCGGAGCATCTTTGTGCATGATGAAGAACTGGGAGCCTGCGGAGTTCGGCATCATGGAACGTGCCATGGAGAGAACGCCTGTGGTATGCTTTAAGTCGTTCTGGAAACCGTTCTGGCTGAACTCGCCCTTAATGGAGTAGCCAGGACCGCCCATGCCGTTGCCGTTCGGGCAGCCGCCCTGGATCATGAAGCCTTTGATGACTCTGTGGAAAATAAGTCCGTCATAGTAGCCCTTCTTTGCCAGGCTGATAAAGTTCTTTACGGTGTTCGGAGCAACCTCCGGATATAATTCTGCGCGGATCACGCCGCCATCTTCCATGGTAATGGTAATCTCTGGATTTTTCATGGTTCAAATCTCCTTTCTGAACAGCTAAAGTGTATCATAAATTTTCTGAATACGCAAACACATAAAAAGCCGGCACTGCCATACAACTGTATGCTCAAACCATCAGACTTCCATCCTCCTGAAGGAAGTACTGTTTTTCGCCGTCCTGAATCCAGCCTGTCATCATGGCACCATCGGTTCCAAGATAATACCACCGGTTATTATAGAGGATCCAGCCGGTTCTCATGTAGCCATCTTCTCCAAACCAGAACCATCTGTCTGCTTCGTGATAGCTGATCAGCTTCCAGCCCTTGACGTACCCGCCGTTTTGCAGACGGAATCTGTAAAGCTCTACCGTCCCGGCTGTTTTGCCGGATGCAACTTCCCCGGATACCTGTCCGGCCAGAATGACCGGACTTGCGGGCGGCAGGATCCAAATACCATTCACATTGACCGCTCCGGCTGTTTCCATCGCTGCAAGTACTGCGGTTTCGCGCTGCCAGCTGCCGTATGCTTTAGCGCTGCTGACGAAATCCCGGTCATCCCCGGATTCTTCATGCTTTGATGTCCCGGAATCCACTGCCTGGTCTGGATCAGGTGTCGGGTCTGGATCCGGTGTCGGTTTCGGATCCGGTGTCGGTTTCGGATCTGGCATCGGGTCTGAATCCGGTGTCGGTTTCGGATCCGGCGTTGGGTCTGGATTGCTGATTTCCCTGTATCGGATGCTGTATGAACCATTTCTCCGGGCTGTGATCCAGAGACCATCATCACCCGCTTCCAATGTAACCGGAACATTTTTATCCTCATCCACGATTTCGTAATCGTATCCATTCTTGTCCAGCCCCTCCGGATAAGGAAGCAGATACCGGATCGATGCTCCTGATGTAAAGTACAGCTCCGTAAATTCAGACGCACTGGTCCCCTCATCCCATATCAATACAGAATGCTCTGCATGTATGATACCGCCCGTTCCGTTTTCTTCCGTCTCTGCACCAAACTGAAGGATCACATCCTTTCTCTCATCATCCTTCACATAAAACACCGTGCCGCTTGTATTGTAGGTAAACGCTCCGTCCGCCTGAAAGCCGGATCCCAGTGCATATCCTGACAGGATATCAAAGGCTTCCACATATTCTCCATCACATAAGAGATACAGCTTGTATATGCCCGGTTCCTTCAGCTTATCATCCGTCCAGATTTCATAGGCTTCCCCGTTTTTGATCCAGAGGCTGCCTCCGTCCTCGAGCACGGTACTCAAATCCTCTTCATCGGACTGGTAGTATTCCACCACCGCTCCGGTGACATCAAGCTTGCCCTCGCCCACACGATAGAACGTGTTGTCCGGAGCGCTTATGCTCTGGATTATGTTGGTGCTGTCGCCCAGCTTATACTTATACACGATGGAAGCGCAGCCACATTCCTCATTTTCATCCCCGGATTTCGGATCATAAATCCAGAACCAGACCTCACTCTGCGAAGACAGTTCAACCGTATAGCGCAGATAACCGTCACCTTTTTCCGTTTTTTCACTCAGGCTGCTGTTTGTATTTGTGCCCACCTGATACCCACCGGTATAAATGTCGATCTGATCTCCCGGCTGCAGCACGGAATCCGCTGTAAGCTCCTCATCCGTGCCTGCCTTGCATACCTTTATCTCTGAGATATCCAGTCCCAGGTTCTTGTGCAATACATAGAGCACCGCAGTTTTCCCATCGTCCCGGATGCCAGACGGATAATTCGGATCCTCCGTGTAGATGGAGTGACCGCCTATGTGAAAGAGTGCATCCTCCGCAAACCTTGCATTATAATCCTTGTCAATTTTCATTGTGATACGGCTTACGTAATCCCTGCCTGTTTCAAATTTCTCTTTTTTCTTCATAGGCGTAAGAGCTCCGTTATCGACAGCAAACCATCCGGTACTATCTGCATCTCTGACGCTGAATTTAACAGATGCCGGACTGTCAACATCATACTTTTTGCTGAAGATATTCAGATAATACTCCAGCCGTTCCGCCGCCTTCCTTGCATTGTAGGAATATATCGTGCCGTCCGAATTGTAT
>CAVIRL010000154.1:0-6162 GCA_963645005.1 Prevotella sp. P5-108 | reverse complement strand
GATGCGCACTCGGCGCAATGGCAGATGGTTGCCGAAGCAACCGCGCCTCGGCGCGAGAATGTGCCAAGGCACATTCTTTTTTATGCAGATAAAGCGATACGGGGAGGATGTCATCATGGAAAAACAACAGGATGAGACACTGATTCAGCAGGAAGAAAAAAGACAGAGAAATGCGGCAGATTTACTGGTGGAATGCCTGCAGGAAGAGGGCGTGGAATACATATTCGGAATTCCGGGAGAAGAGAACCTGGCGGTGATGAATGCGATCGATCAGTCTCCTATTAAATTTATTACCACGCGTCATGAGCAGGGCGCAGCCTTTATGGCAGATGTATATGGCAGACTGACCGGCAAGGCCGGGGTGTGCCTGGCTACACTGGGACCCGGAGCCACCAATCTGGTAACCGGTGTGGCAGATGCGGACAGTGACGGAGCACCGCTGGTGGCCATTACGGGACAGGTAGGAACGGAGCGTATGCATATTACCGGACATCAGTTTCTGGATCTGACCAAGATGTTTGAGCCCATTACCAAGCGGACTAAGATGGTGGTGCGCCCGGATACGGTAGGTGAGGTCGTGCGTCTGGCATTCAAATACGCGGAGAGTGAAAAGCCGGGAGCAACCCACATTGATCTGCCTGTGAACGTGGCGAAAATGCCGGTGCCGGAGGGGGAAAAGCCGTTGCATAAGAAGACGGCTCCAAAGGAATACGCAGAGTTGGATACGGTGCAGGATGCGGCAGGCATGATCTTCCAGGCGAAGAATCCGGTCATCCTGGCAGGAAGCGGCGTGGTTCGCGGTCGTGCTTCGAAAGAACTGACGGAATTTGCCACCAAGCTGAAAATCCCGGTCATCAATACCATGATGGCGAAGGGCGTGATCCCCTTTGACAATCCCTATTCCATGTGGACCATCGGTATCCCGCAGAAGGATTATCAGAACAAGATCATGGAAGAGGCGGATCTGGTAATTGCGGTAGGCTACGACATTGTGGAATACGCACCGGCAAAATGGAATCCGGAAGGAAAGATCGACATCGTTCATGTGGACATGCGTCCGGCCCATATCAATAAGCTGTACCAGCCGGAGGTGGAAGTGGTAGGTGATATCGCGGATGCCCTGGTACAGATCGGCAGAAGAACCTCCAGACGCCAGGAGCCGGAGCGGGCCCTGGAGATCAAACAGATGATGGTGGAGGAGCACGAGTCTTACGCTTCCGATGATTCCTTCCCGATGAAGCCGCAGCGCATCTTAAATGATGTGCGTAAGATCATGGGACGGGAGGACATCGTGATCTCGGATGTAGGTGCTCACAAGATGTGGATCGCCCGCCATTACAACTGCTATGAGCCGAATACCTGCATCATTTCCAATGGTTTTGCAACTATGGGTCTCTCTGTGCCGGGCGCCATCGGGGCAAAGCTGGTACATCTGGATAAGAAGATCCTGGCATTGTGCGGAGATGGCGGATTCATGATGAACTGTCAGGAATTTGAGACGGCACTTCGGGCAAAGACTCCGTTTGTCACCCTGATCTTCAACGATTCCAGTTATGGCCTGATCAAATGGAAACAGATGGATCAGTACGGAAAGAGCTGTTGTGTGGATTTCACCAACCCGGATTTTGTGAAGTTTGCGGAGAGCATGGGAGCCATCGGCTACCGCATCACAAAAGCGGAAGAACTGGTACCGACTCTCACAAAGGCATTTGAGCAGAAGGTTCCGGTCATCATTGACTGTCCGGTGGACTACGCGGAGAATACAAAGCTGACGGCGCACCTGAAAGAACTGATGGAAAAGCTATAAAGGGTTGCGGAAAGAAAAAAGAATGCTGGGTTTCCAACATTCTTTTTTTGTGTTATGATGGATTGGTCTTTTCAAAAATTGAGTGAGGTCAGAACTATGGATTGCAGAAAAAAAGCATTTCTTCTTGCATCTGTTTCGGCGCTTTGGCTGTCCGGCTGTTCGGGAGGCACAAACCGTCTGACGGCGTACGATGCCCAGTATCTGGATTATTTTGATACGGTAACCAGCATCACGATCTACGCCAAAAGTGAAGCAGAGTTTGAAAAATATAAAAGCCTGGCAGAGGACACCATGGAAAAATATCATGAGCTGTTTGATATTTATAACAATTACGATGGGGTCAATAATATCAAAACCATCAATGACAATGCGGGGATCGCACCGGTTACGGTAGATCCGGAGGTGATCGACCTGCTGGAGTTTTCCAGACAGGAATATGAGGAAACCGGCGGAAAGGTCAATGTGGCAATGGGAAGCGTGCTTTCCATCTGGCATGCATACCGGGAGGAAGGCCTGGCAGATCCGTCCCGGGCCCAGGTGCCGGATATGGAGGAGCTGCAGCAGGCGGCAGAGCATACGGATCTGGAACAGGTACAGATTGATTCCCAGGCATCGACGGTGTATCTGCCGGATGAGGAGATGAGTCTGGATGTGGGAGCCATTGCCAAGGGATACGCCACAGAGCGCCTGGCCCAGACCCTAAAGGAGGCCGGGGTAACCTCCGCCCTTTTAAGTCTTGGCGGCAATGTGGAGACCATCGGAACCAAGGCGGACGGAAAACCGTGGCGCGTGGGCGTGCAGAATCCGGATACCGGTGCGGCCCAGTCGTATCTGCATGTTGTCAATCTAAATGACGCGTGTCTGGTGACCAGTGGAACCTACCAGCGCTATTACGAGGTGGACGGCGTGCGGTATCATCATATCATCAATCCGGATACGCTGATGCCCTGGAATATTTATGATTCCGTGAGTATCCTCTGCAGTGACAGCGCAAGAGCGGATGCCCTGTCTACAGCGGTCTTTAACATGGACCCGGCGGAGGGTCTGGCTTTTGTGGAGGCCCAGGACGGCGTGGAAGCCCTTTGGGTGTTTCCGGATGGAAGCGAACAGCTGAGTAGCGGTTTTGCGGCCAGCATGGACAGGTAAAGGCGGAACCGTGTGGACAAAATAGGTTGGGAACGAGAAAGTTGAGGACAAAAGAAGATGGAAACGAAAACAAAAACATCAGCAGGGCACAGCGCGATGTTGCTCCTTGCGGCTCTGGTCTGGGGCGTAGCCTTTGTGGCCCAGAGCGAGGGAATGAATTATGTAGGAACCTTCACATTTAATACCTGCAGGTTTATCCTGGGAGGCGCGGTGCTGATTCCATGTATTTTCTTCCTGCATGGCAGAAAAGACAGTGTATGGCAGACCTTGTCTGAAGAAGAAAAGAAGCAGCAGACCCGCATGGGTATCATAGGCGGTATCTGCTGCGGATGTATCCTCTGTCTGGCCAGTTGCCTGCAGCAGTTTGGTATTGCCCAGACTACGGTGGGAAAGGCCGGATTTATCACAACCCTGTATATCATCATTGTGCCGTTCCTGGGCCTGTTTTTAAAGAAAAAAATCGGAGTCAATATCTGGATCAGCGCAGTGATCGCAGCGGTGGGCATGTATTTCTTATGCATCACCGAGTCCTTCTCCATTGAAGCGGGAGACCGGCTGATATTGCTGTGTTCCGTGGTGTTTTCGGTACATATCCTGGTCATTGACCACTTTTCACCGAAGGCAGATGGCGTGGTGATCTCCTGTGTCCAGTTTTTTACCGCAGGCGTGATCGCAGGCGTGCCGATGCTGCTGTTTGAGCATCCGTCTGTTTCTGCGATTCTGGCGGCCGCAGTCCCGATCCTCTACGCCGGCATCATGTCCTGCGGCGTGGGCTATACCCTGCAGGTCGTAGCCCAGAACAGTGTGGACCCGACGGTAGCTTCCCTGCTGTTAAGTCTGGAGTCGGTATTCTCCGTCCTGGCGGGATGGATCATCCTGGGACAGAAGCTTTCCGGAAGAGAACTGTTCGGATGCGCACTGGTGTTTGCGGCCGTGCTGCTGGTGCAGGTACCGACGGAGAAGGTGTTCCGTAAAGACGAGATTAACCGGCTTCACCAGTAACCTGCTTCACGCAGTACAGACATGTCGGTGCGATGTAGCAGCAGGCGGAGAGCCAGGCGGTCTGGTCGGCGAAGCAGATGGCGGTGAAGCCGTAGGTTCCTACGAAGAAGGTACATACGATGGTGCGGGCGGCCATCTCGGTAACTCCGGAGAAGAAGGCTCTTCCGGAGTGCCCCAGTCCCTGGGTTACCATTCTGGTGACATTTAAAATTCCAAGACTCCAGTAGAAAAATCCCATACAGCGCAGATATTTGGCGGAGGCATCCAGAACCCCTGCGGCATCTTTGCTTACAAAAATCATGGACAGAAGGCGGCCTGCGAAAATCAGGATCAGGCCGGCGGACAGTCCGTAGGCAACACCGACAGCAACGCCCTGGCGAAGTCCTTTGCGGATCCGGTCAGTCTGTCCGGCACCGTAGTTCTGGCTGCAGAATACGGAAACAGAAGTGGCAATGGCATCGAAGGGACACATGGTAAACTGTTTTAACTTTGCAGCGGCAGTGAATCCGGATACATAGTCACCGCCGAGTCCGTTATTGGCAGACTGCATGACCATGCTGCCGATGGCAGTAATGGAAAACTGCAGGCCGGTTGGCAGGCCCATCTGTAAAAGCTCTGCAATGGCGTCGCCCCGTATGACCCGGTTCTCCTTTGAAAGCCACAGAACCTCCATTTTCCGGATGATCACGATAAGGCAGAGGATTCCGCTGATGGCCTGGGAAGCAATGGTTGCAAACGCAGCACCGGCGCATCCCCATCCTGCAACAAGGATGAAAAACAGATCCAGAAAGATGTTTAAGACAGCGGAGAAGGCCAGAAACAGAAACGGCGTCCGGCTGTCTCCGACGGCCCGCAGGATGCTGGATAAATAGTTGTACAGCAGGGTAAACGGAAGCCCGAGGAAAATGATCAGCAGATAGCGGTAAGCATTGTCGTAAATATCACTCTGGACGGACAGTACATGGAGAATCCAGGGGCAGAGGAGAGCGCAGAGTGTGGTGATGATCAGCGCAATGACCGCGGTGATCACGGCTCCGTTGAAAATGATATTCCGCATATGCTTAAGATCTCCGGCACCGAAATACTTTGCCACCGGGATGCCGAATCCGGTGCAGCTGCCCATGCAGAAACCGAGAACCAGAAACTGTACGCTGGTGCTGGCACCAACACTGGCCAGCGCCTGGGCACCGAGACTCTGGCCGACAATGGCTGCATCAATGATATTATAGGTCTGCTGAAGCAGATTGCCCACCAGGAGCGGAAAAGCGAACTGCAGCATAACCCTCAGGGGATTGCCCTGCGTCATGGAACCTGACATAAATAACCCTTCTTTCGCAAATTGGAATAAACAGAATGACAGTAGTATTGTACAGAAAAAACCGCAATCAGTAAAGAATACTGGTTGCGGTTTTTGAGAAAATCATTATGATTTATTTGGTCTCGTTTTTCTTCAGCTCAGCCATCTTCATTGCGCGAACCTTAAGCGGCAGTCCGAACAGGGTGATGAAGCCGTCTGCATCGTGGTGATCGTAAAGGTCGCCGGTGGTGAAGGAGGCCAGGGACTCGCTGTATAAGGAGTACGGAGAAGTGGTACCGGCCTTGATGATGTTGCCCTTGTACAGCTTGAATTTGACTTCACCGGTTACATACTCCTGGGTGGAGGTTACGAATGCGCGGATCGCGTCGCACAGCGGAGTGAACCATTTGCCCTCGTAAACAACCTGAGCCAGCTTGTCGCCCATCTCCTTCTTGACTTCCATGGTAGCGCGGTCAAGAACCAGCTCCTCTAACTGCTTGTGGGCCTCCATGAGGATGGTTCCGCCAGGAGTCTCATAAACACCGCGGGATTTCATGCCTACGACACGGTTCTCTACGATATCAACGATACCGATGCCGTGCTTGCCGCCCAGGGTGTTCAGCTTGCGGATGATATCAGCAACCTTCATCTTCTCGCCGTTTACGCTGGTGGGAACGCCCTTCTCGAAGGTCATGGTAACGTACTCGCCTTCATCCGGTGCTTTCTCCGGAGTGTTGCTTAATACCAGAAGGTGATCATAGTTCGGCTCGTTTGCCGGATTCTCTAACTCCAGGCCCTCATGGCTGATGTGCCATAAGTTACGGTCACGGCTGTAGCTGCTGTCTGCTGAGAACGGAAGATCAATGCCGTGCTGCTTGCAGTACTCGATCTCGTCTTCACGGGACTGCAG
>CAVIRL010000153.1:0-6192 GCA_963645005.1 Prevotella sp. P5-108 | reverse complement strand
TCTCCGCATCCCATGGCCCGGCTCAGTCTTGCAATACGGACCGCCTCCTCTGCGTTTCTTGCGCCTGATGTATTCGGAAGCAGAGTCACCCCTTTTGGGATGAAATCCAGAATATTCTCGCTCTCCTGGGTATTTGCCCGGCGCAGTGCAAGTGTGATGATCTCAGCGCCTCCCTGCTCCACGGCTGCCTTGATCAGCTTCACATTATATTTTCCGGAGCCCAGAATAAAACGACTCTGAAACTCTTTTCCGCCTAATACAAATTTGTCTTCCATAATAAATAATTCCCCTTTTCTTTTTAATGATTATGCCCGCAGGATGAGCTGCAGGACTTTATTTGCCTCATGGGCTGCACAGGCTGCCACTCTCGGGGCGATCAGCCCGGTCCCATTTCCCACATCCGTGCTCTGATCCCCGCACACATAAAGCCGTTCCATCATCTGCTGTGTCCGGATCTCATTGGTGTCCCCATAGCCTGCCATGCCATTTCCTGATACAACGATGGTCTTCGGACATTGGATCAGCAGTTCCCGCACCAGCATAGCCTTCTGATCCGGTCGGTCAAAAGCCTCACAGACGATGGGATAATCATAAAACAGTTCTTTTACATTTTCCGGTGTTACCTTCACGTATACAGCTTCATACGTAAGATATGGATTGATCTGACGCAAAATTTCCGGCAATGCCTCTGTCTTCGGCTTTCCCAACTGCGGAATAAAATACATCTGCCGGTTCAGGTTCGTCACATCCACCACGTCAAAATCCACCAGCAGAAGCTTTCCGATGCCGCTTCTGGCCAGCATGACTGCAATATTGGAGCCAAGTCCTCCCAATCCTGC
Organism: Prevotella sp. P5-108; assembly: GCA_963645005.1. Classification (GTDB taxonomy): domain Bacteria; phylum Bacillota; class Clostridia; order Lachnospirales; family Lachnospiraceae; genus Brotaphodocola. Next base: position 5,353 of record CAVIRL010000153.1, on the reverse strand, counting down.
CACTGCAACGCTTGCACTGCGAAGCTTCTCCTGCATCTTTTTGGGGAACCGGGCATCAAATGCCCGATCCAGCGTTTCCTGCGAAATCAGCTCTTTCATGTTCAGCCTCCTCCTACAAATCTGAGAATTTCAATGACATCCTCATCCTGAATGATCACATTTCCCAGCTGATCTTTCGGAATGATGATGAAATTCTGTTCCACGACAACCCGTTCCGGTTCAAATCCGGTCTCCTTCAGATACTCCAGAAGATTTTTCCCGGCGATTGCCTTCTCTTCTCCATTGATCTTTACCATCCTGCTGCTCCTTTCACTGTTTTAACACCTTCTGATGAATAAAAAGAATATGCCCTGGCACATTCCCGCGCCGAGGCGCGGTTGCTTCGGCAACCATCTGCCATTGCGCCGAGTGCGCATCCTCGCGGAGCGTTTTTGTATGACAGGACGCAATTTCCTGTCATACAAAAAAGGCGCCGGATGACACAATGAAGTGTCATCCGGCGCCTGTCAATACGCTGTGAAAAGTGGTGCCCCCAGTTCACACAAAACAGAGAGCAACGGCACAAACGTCCATTCATGCGCGACATGTATTTCCCTACGTTGGCATTATCCAAATCAGGTTCCAGGTCAAGACTAATCAAGTCTACTCTCAGCCCATCTGTTTGAGTTCCCTATTTGCTGGTTATTATACAGAAGTTTCCGAAGATTTGCAAGAGGCCTCTGCGAAAAAGCATCAGAAAATCACCGGATAAGTAATCCATGTACAGCAGCCATTTACTGCTGCTCTTTGATATTCTTCGATACGGTGATCTCCTGATTGTCGATATGCTCGCGGATGGCTTTCTTGGCCTCTGCAACATGTCTGGAGCGCACGGCCTTCAGGATATAGTCATGCTCCACGACCAGGATCTGGCGCTTGTCGGCATCCTTAATGTACTCCAGGCGGTAGCGGTACATCTGCTCCCGCAGGTTGTTTAAGATCTGAACCAGACGGTTATTGCCGGTTCCGTTGTAAATGATATCATGGTAATGCTCGTCGGTCTCTGCGATGGTCATGGCATCGGCACTCTGGGTGGCTGCGCGGAATGCTTCCTGGGCTTCCTCCAGCTCTTTGATGTCATCCTCGGTCATACGCTGGCAGGCCAGCTCGATGGCAAGCTCTTCCAGGGAACGGCGCACCTCCAGTACATCCCGCAGGCTCTTCTCAGAAATCTTTGCAACCTCAGCGCCCTTACGCGGAATCATGAGAACCAGTCCCTCCAGTTCCAGTTTACGGATAGCCTCACGGATCGGAGTACGGCTGACACCCAGACGGTCTGCAAGCTGAATTTCCATCAGACGCTCACCCGGTTCCAGTTCGCCCTTTAAGATGGCCTGACGCAGGGTGTTGAACACGACATCGCGCAGCGGAAGATACTCGTTCATATTTACCTTAAGCTTGTTTTCCATGATTGTTCTCCTCTTTCTGATTGTAAAAATTCGTTAAATATACCTGTTTGGCCAATCCTGCCGACTCGCCGTAGCGCAGCTCCTCATAAGCCTCCTGAGCTGCCTTGGGACTGGTAAAGAGTCCGAACACGGTCGGGCCGCTTCCGCTCATCAGGGAACCGATGGCGCCGAATTCCAGCATTTTATCTTTAATTTCCTGAATCACCGGATATTCCTTTATGGTAACGGTCTCCAGCACATTGCCCAGCTTTCCGGCAATGCCCTGCAGATCCTGATCCTTGATGGCCCGGAGCATACCGTCAATGTCCGGGTGCTCCTCCGGGCGGAGGTCGTTCGCATGCAGGTTCTCATAGACAAATTTGGTGGATACATTGATTCCCGGCTTGGCCACCAGCACCTGGCACTGGGGTACCGGCGTAAGCTTCGTCAGCACCTCGCCGATGCCCTCGGAAAGAGCCGTTCCTCTTAAAATACAGTAAGGAACATCTGCTCCAATCTTTACGCCGCGCTCCATGAGCTGTTCGGTACTCAGACCCAGGCGGAACATCTTGTTCACACCAAACAAAACCGCTGCCGCGTCACTGCTGCCGCCCGCCATACCGGCTGCCACCGGAATGAACTTGCGCAGGCGGATCTGAAGGCCTTCCTGAACCTGAAATTCATCCATCAGAAGCTTTGCCGCTTTATACACCAGATTATTTTCATTGGTAGGAAGATAATACAGGTTCGTTTCTACTTCAATACCCGGTTCTTCCTTCCGCACCAGATCCACCCGGTCAAAAATGCCAACGGTCTGCATGATCATGCGCACATCGTGATAGCCGTCTTCGCGTCTGCGCAGTACATCAAGTCCCAGATTGATCTTGCCGTATGCCTTGAGGCTCAAATGCTTTATCATTGTTTTTCTCCGTTTGGAAGCTGCCTTGTTCCTCATATCTGTCAGCCATTTCCTGTCTGGCGGCTTCTTTCTCATGATTGTATTTCTTTATTACATTGTATACAGTATATTATAGTGCCTGATTTTGAAATCCGCAAGGCATTTTAACATTCTTTTCTGTTTTGTAACATTTCGACAAAAGTCTGTTAAGATATCGCAAAAAAATATATTTGACAATCAAAAAAAATTTGCCTATAATAAGCCACATATTTATTTCGTATATCGCAGATGCAAGAACAAAGGCGTTCCGGTGAATCACTGGAGCGCCCTTTTTTACGTATCAATACACTTCTCTACTTATAATAACTTTGTTCTCCCCCCTGTATCTGCGGTATAGGAAATAAATACCATATCCCGTAACTGTTCCGTAATTTCACAGTCACGGGCAAAATCCCCACTACAAAGTTAAGGAGGCTGGTAAGTATGAAAAAGCTGGAAATCATCATCAAACCCGAAAAGCTGGAAGACCTGAAGGGTATTCTGGATGATTGCGGCGCACATGGTATCATGATCAGCAATATCATGGGCTACGGCGCGCAGAAGGGTTACACGCAGATGTATCGCGGTACCAGGTACACGGTCAATCTTCTTCCCAAGGTAAAGGTAGAGACCGTTGTTGCGGAGGACATCGTAGAAGCGATCATCAGCAGAGTCACCGAACAGATCACCACCGGTAATTACGGTGATGGTAAAATTTTCCTCTACGATGTACAGGACGCTGTCCGGATCCGTACCGGTGAGCGCGGCAACGAAGCACTCTGATGCTTTCATATTCTGCTGATCCCCCATATATTCAGCAGAATATATTTTTTCAATTTCATACAGACCAGTGATTATCGAAGGAGATAACGGCCCCCGCCCTTATCTTCTTCTTCTATATTAAAGATGTCGGGGGCAAAAGCGTTTGCCTCCTCTGATTACCGGAATCGCCCCACGATTCCAGGCTGCTGTTTCCACAGGTACGGCAGCGGTCCCATCCATTCCGCATGCGGGCGAAAAACTGGCTCTGTAGCACAACAAGGAGGTCACGATTATGGAAAACGTCTTAAGTGAAATTTTTGGTATCTGGTTCCTGATAGGAGCCTCATTTGTATTCTTTATGCAGGCCGGGTTTGCTATGGTAGAAACCGGCTTCACCCGTGCAAAAAATGCCGGCAATATCATCATGAAAAACCTGATGGACTTTTGTATCGGCACAGTTGTTTTCATGTTTCTTGGTTTTGGTATCCTGTTAGGTGAGGATACCCTGGGCGGCTTCATCGGAATCCCGACCCTCGGCATTATTACTGACTACGCAAATTTCGACTGGTCCAACTTCGTATTCAACCTGGTGTTCTGTGCCACCACCGCTACCATCGTTTCCGGTGCCATGGCAGAGCGTACCAAATTTCTTTCCTACTGCGTCTATTCCGGCATCATTTCTGCCGTTGTTTATCCGATTGAAGCACACTGGATCTGGGGCGGCGGCTGGCTGGCTCAGATGGGATTCCACGATTTTGCAGGCTCCTGCGCCATCCACATGGTAGGCGGCTTCAGCGCACTGATCGGTGCCTGGATGGAAGGCCCGCGCATTGGCAAGTACAACAAGGACGGCACCCCGAACGCAATTCCGGGACATAACGTTGTCATCGGTGCTCTCGGATGCTTCATTCTCTGGTTCGGCTGGTATGGATTTAACGGCGCTGCTGCAACCAACGGTCCGCAGCTGGCTTCCATCTTTGCTACCACCACCATTGCACCGGCTATCGCAACTGTTTCCTGTATGATCTTCACCTGGATAAAATACGGAAAACCGGATGTTTCCATGTGCCTGAACGCTTCTCTGGCCGGCCTGGTCGGCATCACCGCAGGATGTGACACCATGGATGCCATGGGTGCTTTCTTCGTAGGTGTGGTTTCCGGACTTCTGGTATGCTTCGGTGTATGGTTCTGTGATTACGTGATCCGTGTCGATGACCCGGTCGGTGCTGTAGCTGTTCACTTCTGCAACGGCATCTGGGGCACCATCGCAGTCGGCCTGTTTGCCACCACTTCTGCTCCGTCCTGTGAGATCAACGGTCTGTTCTACGGCGGCGGTGCTCACCAGCTGATTTTACAGCTCACCGGTGTCGGCTCTGTTCTCCTCTGGACCGGCGTGACCATGTTCATCGTGTTCAAGATCATTGATAAGATTTTTGGCCTCCGCGTCACTGACCAGGAACAGTTAGACGGACTGGATATCCATGAGCACGGAATGAATGCTTATTATGGATTCCGGATTGATAAATAACAATATAGGGACGAAGTTAATAAAGGTCCGGAAACGAAAGAGACCGCCTTCCTTTATTTTCACATATCGTTGTTTGCTTGCTCTCACAACACGCGTTCGCCTGCATCGGACTACATCCGCTGCATTCGGACACGTGTGATCGAGAGGCAAACAACCTGATATGCTGAAAATACCGGAAGGCGGTCTCTTTCATTTCCTACTGTATTGACTCCGCTACGGGATGAATAAAAAGCAGCCAAATTGCTATTTTAAAATAATCCACCCAAACTGAACACTCCAATTGCAGCCATCAGTACATTAACAACTACATTAGCAACAGAAAGCAGAAACAGCGTGTAGAACATTTTATTCATTTCTTCTGTGGTCGTTTCTCTTGCCGCAGAGTAGGAGGACATAATGATCGCGCCTCCGGTGGAAAGCGGGCTGATAGCTGCCGCGAAGGAGGTTGCGGTGATGGCAGCAATCAGTTCTACATAATTAACACCGGCGAATCTCTGGCAGATTTCTGCGGAGATTGGGTACAGGGTCGGCATAACAACTGCGGTTGTGGAACTTACCCAGGACAGGATTCCGGCGGTTGCTGCCATGATCGGGGTTGCGGTATGCTCGGTCATGAAAGATGCCAGAGTATCAGAAATCAGGTCGATGCCGCCCATCAGGCTGATCATATTGACCAGCACGCCAACACCGCAGATCATG
>CAVIRL010000152.1:0-6246 GCA_963645005.1 Prevotella sp. P5-108 | reverse complement strand
GCGCTTACTGCCGCACAGCGCGGGCAGGTGCTCACGGTGCGCGGTCTGCAATATGATGTGGATGTCTGGATGGGCAGAAAGCGTCTGTACTCCTACCAGGATGAGCAGTTCACCAAAAATGCTCAGATGAAGGGAAAACTGTGGGCGGATATTGCCCTGCCAGCGGACACCGGCAGGAGCGCCCTCAGCCTTGTTCTGGGCTGCAGACCCGGACAGAGGGTTTATGTACAGGCCCCGCTTCTGGGAAGCGCCCTGGCTGTGGCCGGGAAGCATCTGCGGGATTCTGCCTGCTCCATCCTGATCGTATGGTGCATGGCTTTTCTGGGCCTTGCATCTGTGATCATATTTTTCTTTACCAGGTATTACCACATTACGGAAAAACGTTTCCTGGATGTGGCATTGTTTATGTTTTTATGTGCAGCCTGGTGTGTTCTGGACTCAGGACTGTACCAGATTTATGGAAATCACAGCGCAGCCGGAGCTGTGATTTCCTTTTATGCGTTTATGCTGATGTCCGTTCCGATGCTGCATTTTGTGAAGAATACCGTGCCGGAGCAGGAACAGGGGCTGCCGAAGCTTTGGATTCTGCTGCTTTACGGGAATGCCATCCTTCAGGGGCTCCTGCATCTTCTGTTCGGGATCCCGTTTATCCATATGCTGTTTGTCACGCATCTGCTGCTGACAGGCGGTGTCGTATCCATGGTCCTTCTTCTGGGAAAGGACTATCAGAGGGAAAAACGGGAGGAACCGGCCTTCTGTCTGGCGGCCTTCGGTGCGCTGGGCGTGAGTGGCGTGATGGCGCTCATCTTATACTGGGGCTTTTCCATTTACTGGTACGAAGCCATCTTTCAGATAGGAATCCTGCTGTTTATCGCGATCTTGTTCTGGTTTCTGATTCGGAAAATATCCGGCGATATCCGTTACCGGATGGAACAGTCGGCATACGAACGGATTTCCAAGACAGACCGGATGACGGGCTTAAAGAACCGCAAGGCATTTGAACGGTATATGGAGCATATCCGGTCTGCCATGGTGCCCGACAGGGATGCGCTGCTTTTGTTCATCGATATCCAGGGTCTGAAGCAGATCAATGACATCCACGGAATGAACCGGGGAGATGAAACCGTGATCCGGACGGCACGCTGTATCCAGAACCTCCTGTCCCCCGGCTTTGAGCCGGAGGCCGAGTGCTTCCGTGTGTCCGGCAATGAGTTCGCAGTCCTGGTGGCTGAACCGCAGAAAACTCCGGAGGACTGGGAGGATTCCATCAGAAATGAACTGGAATATGTCGGATGCCCGGTACATGTAAAGCTGGGTTACTGCCATCTGAAAAAAACGGACGGAAGCTTTTATACGGTCAGCGACTGGAAGAAACAGGCAGACACCATGCTGAACCGGTAGCTCAGAGCTTCTGACCGGAGCATATAAAACACGAAAACCAGTGGAGGAAACCTATGATTTACAATACAGATTTTCTGGTCGCAGCGATGATGATCCTGCTGCTGATCCTGTGGTATTTTTCAGGGCAGAAGAAGGCAGAAGACCTGAACAGCCGGGTCTTTCTGATCTTTCTGGTCCTTGTCAGCCTGGATGTGGCTGCGGAATGGATCTGCAATTATTACATCACCTCTGCCGGAAATTACGGGGCAGGCGCAGTGGTTTCCACAACACTCTTTTACCTGCTGCAGGCAGCACTTCCCTATGTCATGCTCTGTTATGTCCAGACTCTGCATGAGGACCGCTTCGTATCCGTGAAAAAGCTGTTGCTGACCGGACTGCCTACCTTTTTGCTGCTGGGGATCGTGCTGACGAACCCCTTCACCGAAAAGCTGTTTTATTTTGATGTGACGGCCGGATACTGTAAGGGCCCCTGGTATATGCTTATGTATTACAGTGCCTTCTGCCATCTTGCCATCGTCCTGTTTCTGGTGCTGTTCTGGAGTAAAACGCTGGGACCTAAGAAGGTGAAGATCCTGCTGGAGATCCTGATCCTGTGCGGAACCTGTGTCGTGGTCCAGTTTCTGAACCAGCCGCTTCTGATGACAAGCTTCGGCATCAGCCTCGCTGTGCTGGCCTTGTTTATCACCATCAATAATCCCTATGCCAACACGGACTCCTTGACCGGCCTGTACAATCAGGTCTATCTGACCAGAAGGGGCCGGGAGCTCATCGCATCAGGGCGTTCATTTCATGTCATTACCCTTTATCTGCCTCAGCTCAGGCATGTGAATAAGGTTGCGGGATTCCAGGCCGGAGACCGCATCCTGACCGCTGCGGCGCAGAGAATGGCAGAGCTGTGCGGAAGGAATGCCTACCGTATTACGGGAAAACGCTTTCTGGTCATGGCCGAAACGCTGGAAAAATACGAATATTATCTCAGGGAGCTGAGCGGGATGTTTTCCCCGGACAGAATGCCCGGGAAGGAGCAGCGGGCGCTTTCCGTGCCGGCGACCCTTTGCGGAATCATGGAAGCCCAGAAGCTGGGAAGCATGGGTCTGGTGCTGGAATATGCAGAGTATCTGGAGTCTCTGGCACCTCAGAGCGGGAGCACGGAGGTGATCCAGGACGATCAGCGCACCATGGACGGCTTCCTTTATCAGAAAAAAATAGAGCAGTATCTGCATACAGCCATCCGGGAGGATCTTTTTGAGGTATATTATCAGCCGGTTTATTCGGTGAAGGAGAACCGCTTTGTCACGCTGGAGGCCCTCAGCCGCCTGCACCACCCGGAGTTTGGCTGGATCGCACCGGATGTATTTATCCAGATCGCAGAGCGCAACCACATGATCGAGCAGATCACGGATCTGCAGTTTCGGCGGATCTGCCGGTTTTTAAAGGAGCACCGGACGCTGATGGATACGCTCTGGAATGTGAAGGTGAACCTTTCCTCTTTGGACCTGATGCGCGGAGACTGCAGCCGCCATTTTATCCGTATGATGGATGAGGCCGGGATCCCCCATAACTGGATCCAGTTTGAGATCACGGAAACCGTTGCGACAGAGTACAATGCCAGCCTGAGAAAAATCGTGGAGGAATTTATGGCAGCCGGTATCCGCCTTTGTCTGGATGATTTCGGCTCCGGCTATGCAAACCTGAACAACGTCATGAGACTTCCGTTTTCCGTGATCAAGCTGGATCGCTCCCTCCTGTTTGATATTTGTCAGAATGACAAGCGGGCCCTGTTTTATCACAGTCTGGTGGAAACCTTCCACAGAATGAATTATTCCATCGTTTCCGAGGGCGTGGAGACGCAGGAGGAGATGAAACTGTTAAGCGGCTGGGGCGTGGATATGATCCAGGGCTATTATTTCTCAAAACCGCTCCCGGAGCAGCAGCTGATTGAAAAATTGGTTACAATGTCAAAAGTCTGAGTCACCGACATGCTTGCATGTCGGTGGAGGAATGACTTTATGACACTGTAACCAAAATTACCTACAGAGACAGAGTGAAGACAGAATGAGATCAAAACAGTTACAGGAGCTTTTAGGCAGAATCAGAGGACGCGCCGCCGGTGCCTCATCAATATGCAAAGCAATCAAACGCCGGAAGCGGAAGAAAATATGGTCACGATGCCACGGCATCAGCCGGGATCAGCGGATCATGGCGCTGCTCCTGGCGGCACTGGGATATGTCCATATCGGCGCTTCCGTATTCTATCAGCCCTTCGTTTACCGGACAGCCAATGTGGAGTCGCTCACGGCCTTGGAGGGACTCTGGAAGAACGCAGCCCCGTCCACCCCATCGGATGCGGAAGCCTCCGTCAGCACTCGGCGGCTGCCCCTCGATGAGATGCATCTGTTTTCCCTTTTTCCGGAGGGGGCAGCGGACCATCTGCCGAAATCAAGCATCGGCGGACAGATCTTTGCAGAGCTGATGGAATGGGATCTGGACTGGGCGGCAGCTGTTTACGGCTTCTCCCGCCTGACACCGGCTGAGATGACGGAGAAGATGGGAATTTCCAAGGCGTGCATCATCGGAGCCTATAATCCCACCGATGAAGCTCAGATTGCGGATGACCCATCAACCTGGATCATCAGCCGGTTCCGGAATGTATGGTTTCGGACCGAGGACGGGGACGGAAACAGTATTACCCCCTATTCCAATATATCCCAGATCATGTCACTGGCCAATGTATATGGCTGCTACCATGATCCGGAGGACTCGGAGGCCTTTCTTGCCTATTGTAAGGAGCTTTGGAAGGCCTCTCATTACTATACGCTGGTCATCAGTGATATCTATCACTGCTCCGGATGTGTGGAGAAAGATGGCCGGGGCAAGTCAGGCGGGACCGCTCCGGAACAGGAAGTGTCCGGAACCGCTTCGGAACAGGAAAGCATGGAAACCATTCCGGAAAATGGAAGCATCGAAACCGGTCTGGAACAGGAAAGCACCGGAACCGGTCCGAAAAATGAAGCAGCAGTAGGCGGCAAGGAGAATGGAAACACCGGAACTGTTCCGGAAAATGAAAGCACCGGAACCGGTCTGGAATACGAAGGTCCGGGAGCCGTCCGGAAGGCTGATCGCACCGGCAATGATTCGGAAACCGAAGGGTTCGGAGCCGGTGCGGAAACGGAAAGGTTCGGAGCCGGTGCGGAAACCGGCATGTCGGCAGCCGACAGTGATACCGCTTCAGCGTCTCTGCAAACCGAAGATCAGTCCGATTTGTTTTGCCCGGGGCATGTGGATCTGACGATCGTTCTGCGGATCGCGGGCCTGTCAGAGCAGAACAATCTCTTTGCTCTGGATGCCACCGGAAATGACGAGAACGGCTATACGGAGGATGGCTGGCAGGGCTGGAACGAGGAAAACCGTCTGGCAGCCCGGAGACTTGCCGGGAAGGACTGGTATCTGGAATACGGTCTGCGCACGGAGGCCTCCGCACCGCAGCTTCCGGTTACGTCCATGGATGTGGATGCCTATCTGCGGGAGCTTCCCTCCGGACTTTCGGAGGAACGAAGGAGTCTACTGCGGTTTGCGCTGAATTCTGTGGGACGGGTGCCTTATTACTGGGGCGGAAAAGCCACGGCCATGGGATATGAGGGCAATCAGTTCGGCACCGAGGTAACGCCCGATTCGGAGGGGCGCAGCCGGAAGGGACTGGACTGCTCCGGCTGGATCAGTTGGGTATACTGGTCCGCCACCGGAAAACGCCTGTCCTCCCAGAGTACCACCGGACTGGCTAACGTTGGCCGGCGTATCCGAAAAGAGGAGCTGCAGCCCGGAGACATTCTGGTGCGCACCGGAGCCAACGCCCACACCGTCATGTTCCTGGGCTGGACCCGGGACGGCAGAATCCAATGCGTTCACGAAACCGGCGGTTCGGTCAATAATGTCACCATCAGCATCCGCGATGCAGACTGGCCTTATTACATCCGTCTGGTGGAGTAAGGAATTCCAGGATGACGGAGAGACAACGGAGCAAAAAAATCTGAAAAAACATTTTTTTGTCCTACATTTGTCCCACTTCGTTCGGTATAATCAGGACAGAAAGACAAAAGAAAGAAAAACAGTCACACAGGAGCAGGAGCATCGATCCCAGGATCAAGGAACCGTGCCCTGGTGAAAAAAGGAGGATATATATGGGATATTTAGTACCGGAAACAAAGAAACAGTTGGAATACGTGCTGAATACGGAGCTGGCAGGCGCATTGACCACACCGGAAATGGTGGCAACCATGACGGAGCTGGCAGAGGCTTATCAGGAAACAGATGCTCAGAAATTTAATCAGAATAAAGAGAAATATTTCAGCTCCCTTCACAGCATGCTCCGTTTATATGGCATTGACCTGAGAAACAAGGAGGCAAAGGAAGAGCAGGAGCTTGCACTCTTCGATGAAGTAGATCATTTCTTCCCTGAGGATCAGAAGACCCAGGAAAATTTCAAGCAGATCTTCAATAAATTATGGAAGTCCATCTCCCTTGCAGAGAACTTCAAAAAGGACTATTATGCAGAGCTGATCCCGGAACCGAATGTTGCAAAAATCTATCAGAATTATCTTCCGGTCTATGATGAGATCTTAAAGCAGGCGGAAATGCACAACGGTCTTGACCGTTCCAGCGGACGCCCTGTCGGCACGGCTCGTCCGGTTGCCCTCAGAAATATGATGCTGATAGCAGACAAACACAAAAATAATGAACCGTTCAAGCCGGGAGAACTGGCGGATGTCAGGAGGGAAGCAATTGAATTAAACAAATGCTTTTCTGTATACAATGGTCCTACCAAGGTAGACTCGGGAATGTTCGACG
>CAVIRL010000151.1:0-6296 GCA_963645005.1 Prevotella sp. P5-108 | reverse complement strand
TTTCTGGTTCTGGCAAGCACTTTTTTCTTTTTTTCACACATTTCTCTCTGACTTTCCCAGGCTGCCCGATTTGACATATTTTGCCCGTTTTTGTCGGATTTTCAATTTTATTTTACAGTTTTTTTTACAGATTCTGTTATAATGATTATAATCAACTAAACAGACTAAAGAGGTATTTCCATGAAGAAAAAAAACGTCAAAACACTCTTACATAGCTACGTTTCCGTCATCACGGCGTTCATCATAGCAACTGCTCTCGGCATCATCATATTTTCCGTGATATCCCAGCGTGCTGTGGATAGGCTGGCACAGTCAAAGCTGACTTTGAATGTCTGCAGGCAGAGTGTACACTTTGAAGAGATCCTGGATGTCAACTATCAGTTTCTGGACGGTGTGGCTGCTCAGATCGGTGCTGAAGGAGATCTGCTTTCCGAAAAGAACAGGAACATGCTTTCCGCCATCCAGTCCACTACTTCCATTAACCACGTAGCGCTCATCGAACCGGACGGCAAGGCCCATTACGAAAACGGTGAAGTAAAGGATGTCTCGCACCGGGATTATTTCCAGAAGGGCATCTCTGGAAAGCGCGTCTTAAGCGACCCGCTCCAGAGCAGCGTTGACCAGGAAACCCGTGTCATCCTTGCCGTTCCCGTAAAGCATCAGAATCATGTGATTGGTCTTCTCGGTGCTTCCTACAACGTTACAGCACTGAACCACATGATGTTTGATGATCTGTTCGAAGGCGAAGGCTTCTGTATCATCATCAACGAAAACGGCGACATCATAACACTGGACGGCCACTCTACTCACCGAAAAATCAGCTACGGGGACAATTTTTTTGACTTTTACGGACAGTGGAGCTTTTATGACGATGATTCCCTTCAGGCTGTCCATGATGCATTTCAGACAGGGCAAAGCGGGCTTGTCAGGCTGTACCAGCCGGACGATCCGGACTTCAGCCGCTACATTGCCTTTGCTCCGCTCCATTTAAACAACTGGATGATGTGCTATGTCATCCCGGTATCCGTTGCAAATGCCAGTTATAATTTTATCCACAACTATGAGCTGATCCTGAACGGCTACTTCATGATTCTTGTGGTTCTGCTGATCTGGCGTATTGCCAGCATTCACTACAGAGACCGCAGGAATCTTGTACACTCCGCTCAGATTGACGGGCTGACCGATGTATATAATAAGGAACACACACAGCCTGCCATCGACCATTTTCTGCAGACGAGCCACCCGGACGATCTCCACGCCTTTCTCATTCTGGATATTGACAAATTCAAAAATGTCAACGACACCTACGGACATGCCACAGGGGACAAGGTTCTGCAGCGCGTAGGAAAATTTCTGAAAAGCCAGTTCCGGGATGATGATATCATCGGGCGCATTGGCGGTGATGAATTCGTGGTGCTCATGAAGCAGGTTTCCTCCAGGGATGCCGCACTTGCCCGTGTACAGAACATGGTAGAGGGCATCCGTTCCGTAAAGCATCCGGAAATGAACGGACAGCCCATCACCTTCAGTGTGGGCGTGGCCTTCAGTCCGGAGCAGGGAAGCTGTTTTTATGACCTGTACCGCAATGCAGATAAGGCACTTTATCAGACAAAGCGTGGAGGCCGCAATAACTTCTCGGTTTACGAAAAGGTTTAATATTTTGCTATGATCAGGGTATCTCCTTCCTGAATTTTCGTATCTCCGGCAGGGATAAGCGTTTCTTCGCCGCGGCAAATGGATACCACCAGAGTTCCTTTGGAAAGCGTCACTTCTTTCAATGTCTTTCCAGTCCACTTATCTCCTTTTACGGTGGTTTTCTCCCTCAGGATCAGGTTTTCACCTTCCGTAAATTCCGGGGCCGCCAGAATCAGCAGATCTCCCGCCAGCAGCACCGTGTCTCCATTGGGGATAAGCTTTTCTTCCCCCCGGAGGATCATTACGATCAGCATTTCCGGCGGGAGGCTGATATCCCGTACTTTTTTGCTGCAGAACAGATGACCCTCGTGAATGTGGGTTTTAACAAAATGGATACTGCTCTCCTCTTCATAGTCATTGAAGGTACGACGTACATCCATATTCCGGTCGATCATGCGCAGCTTTTCTGATACCAGCGGCAGGAAGGTTCCCTGCACCGCGATTGAAAGAAGAACAACGCAAAACACCAGGTTATAAAGATTATAGCGCATTGGCACCTTACTCAGAACAGCCATAATAGCAAATACAATGGAAGCCGCGCCGCGCAGACCCGCCCAGGATACTACGCCGATCTGGCGGATATGGGAGCGGAACGGCAGTAGGATGACTGCTGCTGCCGCCGGACGGGCAACTACCGTTAAAAACAGCATGATCAGTGCCGCCGGAAGCAGAACCGCCGGAAGCTCACTGGGCGTTGCCAGAAGACCCAGCAGGAAAAAGATCATCATCTGCGCGATGCCGGTGATCGTATCAAACACATACATCAGGTTCCGTTTGTCCGGGATCCTGGAATTACCCATGATGATGCCGCACAGATATACTGCAAGATAACCGTTTCCACCGATCACCTGCGGCAGTGCATAGCTCACCAGCATGACAGCCACTGCAAAGATTGTATTGCCCTCCTCGATCTGGAAGGAGAAGCGATCCATGGCCATGACAGCCAGCTTTCCAGCCGCGGCACCGCACAGGAGTCCAAGTCCAATCTGCTGTGCCAGGATCAGCGGCAGGGAAACCTCTTCTCCGCTCATCATAGCGATCAGGACCACCGTAAGCATATAAGATACCGGATCATTGGAGCCGGATTCCAGCTCAAGCAGAGATGCCGTATGATACTTTAAATCCAGCTTCCTGGTACGCAGAATATTAAACACCGATGCCGCATCCGTGGAGGCGATAACCGAGCCTACCAGAAGACTCTCCAGCCACGGAAGCCGCAGTACCATATGCGCAAACAAACCGACAAATCCTGTAGTCAGCGCCACACCCAGTGTGGATAACAGAAGCGCCTTTGCTGCCACACTCTTCGCTTCTTTTACATTTGTTCCAAATCCGCCGTAAAAAATAATAAAGATCAGGCTGACCGAGCAGATTGCCTCCGTCACTCCATAATCATCAAAAACAATCCGGAAGATCCCATCCTCCCCAAACAGCATGCCAAGCCCGATAAAGATCAGCAATGACGGCACAGCCAGCTTGGAAGTTACGCGTCCCGTCAGGACGCAGATCAAGATTACAACGCCAACAAGCAGGATAATCTGATTCAAAGAGCCACTCCTTTCATTTCGCAGATCCGGCATACCCGGTTCTGCCTTCCTATGTCCGTCAGTCTTTTCGTACAATCAGCAGACGCGCCACCGGCGTCTCCTCGATATGCAACAAAACCCGTCCGGTTTTCTCGCGAAAACCAGGCGGGTTCACGGCAGAATCCATTCTGCCACTATGTTAAATTTTCGTTCAGATTCTGAATTAAGCTAATTTAGCTTTAGCCAGCTCAGCCAGTTTTGCAAAGCCCTCAGCATCGTTGATAGCCATGTCAGACAGGACCTTACGGTTCATCTCAACACCAGCCAGCTTTAAGCCGTACATGAACTTGCTGTAGGACAGACCGTTGATACGTGCTGCAGCGTTGATACGTGCGATCCACAGCTGACGGAACTGTCTCTTTCTCTGCTTGCGGCCTGCGTAGGAGCTAGTCAGAGCTCTCATTACAGACTGCTTTGCTACTCTATACTGTTTAGAACGTGCTCCTCTGTAGCCTTTAGCCATCTTCAGCACTCTATTGTGTTTCTTCTTTGCGTTCATACCGCCTTTAATTCTTGCCATCGGTTTTTCCTCCTTCTTAATCTAATCAGTCTATTACAGATATGGTAAAATCTTCTTCATTACCTTTGCGTTGGTGGAATCGGTAACGATATCTTTTCTAAGATTTCTCTTTCTCTTGGTAGACTTCTTAGTTAAGATGTGAGATTTGTATGCTTTATTTCTTACCAGCTTACCGGTACCGGTCTTTTTGAAACGTTTTGCAGCTGCTCTGCTTGTTTTTAATTTAGGCATTATAACTTCCTCCTTAATCTTTCTCTTTGCTTTTACTTCTTGGCAGTCAAAAACATAACCATGCTTCTTCCTTCCACTTTGGAAGGCTTGTCAATGGTGGCAATGTCCTTTAAGCTCTCAGCGAAGTCATCCAGGATGTACTTGGACTTGGACATATGTGCCATCTCACGACCACGGAAACGTAAGGTAACTTTGACTTTGTCTCCCTTTTCCAGGAACTTTCGTGCTGCGCCCGTTTTTGTGTTTAAGTCGTTGGTGTCAATGTTCGGAGACAACCGCACTTCCTTAACCTCGATTACCTTCTGTTTTTTTCTAGCTTCTTTTTCTTTTCTTGCCAGCTCGTAACGATATTTACCGTAATCGATAATCTTACAAACCGGTGGCTTTGCCGTCGGAGCAATCTTTACGAGATCCAGTTCTGCTTCCTGAGCCAGTTTGTAGGCTTCCTTCGCGGACATGATCCCAAGCTGCTCGCCGTCTTCACCAATCAATCGAACTTCTTTATCTCTGATCTGTTCGTTAATCATTAACTCGCTAATAGTCGTGCACCCCCATCATAGAATTCTGCATGTTTGTTTTTCTGCATAAAAAAAGTAGATAGAATATTCTACCCACCCTCAAAAGCATCGCATAGGACGTTGTTGCCGCCGCATATACGTATTCTTTGCTATAAACCAGGGTCACTTGCTCGTGCCGAGGTGAGGTGGATACCTACTTTCCTGTGTTGCTCTCACAACTTTTACTACTATACTATGAATCCCCGGGAAAGTCAAGCGCTTTTCCGGGGATTTTTCGTATTTTTTCTGTCTTTAATGCATCCGGAATGTGGTGCACAGGGTCTGTTCTGCCCTGCTTGCCCCGTCACCGGCAATGCCGATCTTTGCGGCTGCGCAGCGGTGACCGTCATTGTAGATGCACTGTACTGCCTCGCACTCTACAGACAGGCTGCTTTCCGGAGTCTTGAAAACATTTTTGAACAGTCCGCCCTTGTTCTCATCGAAGCTTCCGCAGCAGGTCTGCTCTTTCTCCTTTGCGTCATGTCCGTCTACCAGAATGGACTGCTTGCAGCAGCAATGATCCGAGTTGTGAAGACAGTTTGTTACGTTGCACTCTAATTTCGTCATGGAACCCATACCTCCTGTTTGTTGTTTTCATTCCACAGGATTAGTATGGGCTCTTTTTAAAAATTTATGCGCAAAACCTGTTTTGAAAAAGCAATTACTTCTGCTCCGGTTTCACCTCAACGGTGCGGACTTCTCTGGAAGCAATTTCCTTTTTGATGCCCTCGATGAAGCTGTCTAAGGATGTCTGGCCCTCGTCGCCTTTGAAACGGCTGCGGACAGATACAACACCCTCTTCCTCTTCCTTCTGGCCAACTACCAGCATGTACGGGATCTTGTTCTTCTGAGCCTCACGGATCTTGTAGCCGATCTTCTCGGAACGGGTATCTACCTCTGCGCGGATATCTGCAGCATCCAGGGCTGCTTTTACTTTTCCCGCATAGTCCATGTACTTGTCGGAGATTGGCAGTACCTTTACCTGCACCGGTGCCAGCCAGGTCGGGAATGCGCCTGCGAAGTGCTCGATCAGGATACCGATGAAACGCTCGATGGAACCGAAGGCAACACGGTGGATCATGATTGGACGATGCTTCTCGCCGTCTGCACCGATGTACTCCAGCTCAAAACGCTGCGGGAGCTGGAAGTCAAGCTGAATGGTACCGCACTGCCAGGTTCTTCCAATGGCATCTACCAGATGGAAGTCGATCTTCGGTCCGTAGAATGCGCCGTCGCCCTCGTTTACAACATAGTCAAGGCCCATCTCGTCCAGAGCACTTCTTAAACCGTCGGTAGCCATCTCCCAGTCTTCATCACTTCCCATGCTGTCTTCCGGTCGGGTGGAAAGCTCTACATGATATTTGAAGCCGAACAGCTTGTAAACGCTGTCGATCAGCTGTGCTACGCCCTTGATCTCATCTTTGATCTGATCCGGGGTCATGAAGATGTGGGCATCATCCTGGGTGAAGCAGCGTACACGCATCAGGCCGTGCAGCTGACCGGATTTCTCATGACGGTGAACAATGCCAAGCTCACCCATGCGCAGCGGCAGGTCACGGTAGGAACGCGGCTCGGAAGCGTAAACCAGAACACCGCCCGGGCAGTTCATCGGTTTGATGGCGTAATCCTGATCATCAATGACGGTGGTGTACATATTCTCTTTGTAGTGATCCCAGTGGCCGGAAGTCTCCCACAGGCTTCTGTTTA